>CACYHL010000179.1 GCA_902774205.1 uncultured Bacteroidota bacterium
CACCGTATGACGAAGTGCGTTAATGGCGGTTTTCAACTCGTCCAGATTTGAAATGTTGTTTTTCGCACTTAAAAACACATAGTTGGGCTGGACTTTGGAAAGCAGGAAGAGTGTGTCGTAAAAGTCACGGCCTTTGCTTCGGGCAAGCACCGCCGATAGTTTCATCGCACATAGCACGTCGCATGGAGGCACTAACACATTGGTCGTTGGCTACCGCAGGCGGAAAAAACTTCTGAGATATTCCAAGTCAATCATATTGCGTAAACTTTCATTAGTGTATTCATCCGTGGGGAGTGTGAAAATCGTTGTTTCGGCGAAGTATCGATTCTATTTTTCGCCATTTCTAACCTTTTTTCTTAGTTTTGGCGAATTATCAATAAGAAAAAGTGTATCTTTGCATCCGCAATTTAATCTGTTATAATTATGGATAAGAACTTCATTGGCAGGGAACAGGAAATAAAAATGCTGCAAGACATACAGGATTCTGGGAAGGCGGAATTTGTAGCCGTTTATGGTCGTCGCCGTGTCGGGAAAACCTACCTCATCCAGCAATTCTTCGGAGGAGATTTTGCATTCTCCGCTACTGGAATCATAGAAGGTTCCCGTGAAGAGGAACTCTTTGCTTTTACCAGTGCCATGATAGGTATCGGTTATTCAGGTTCACTGCCCAAAACATGGCTTGAAGCCTTTGAAGCGCTGAAAACACTCCTTGAGAAGCAACCCCACAAAGGACGCCAAGTGATTTATATTGACGAATTGCCCTGCTTTGATACGCCCAAATCTGGTTTTGTACATGCCTTGGGGCATTTCTGGAACACATGGGCATCGCTCCGAAAAGACGTTATCCTCATCGTGTGTGGCAGTGCAACCTCATGGATGATAGAAAACATCGTCAACGACCACGGCGGTCTCCACGACCGCACCACCCACACCATCTACTTGCGGCAGTTCACACTCGCGGAGACCGAACGCTACCTCAAGACACTCAAGATTCAATGGCCACGCCAATTGGTTGTTGAAACCTACATGATTCTGGGGGGCATTCCTTACTATCATAGCCTTTTCAGCCCACGCGAAAGTCTCGCACAAAACATCGACCGCATCTATTTCCGCAAGAACTCTGAATTGGGGCAGGAATACCGACGGCTCTATGCTTCATTGTTCAAGTCGCCGGAGCCATACATTCGCATAGTTGAGGTACTAGGAAAGAACAAGCAGGGACTCACCCGGGGCGAGATTGCTGAAAATCTGAAGTTATCCTCTAGCGGCACCTTAAGCAAGCAACTTGAAAATCTCGAATATTGCGATATTATCCGTCGGTATGTCAGCAAAGTAAATGGGAAGCCCAAGTCCAACGAGGCCTATTTTCAACTTGTTGACCTTTTTACCCTATTTCACCTTACCTTCTCTAAGAAACTCACCACGGAAGATTATTGGCAACAGCATTTGGGCACATCCGTTATCAACAATTGGCAGGGACTGGCTTTCGAGCATGTGTGTATGAACCATATTAGCCAGATACGCCACGCACTTGGCCTTGACCGAATAGCCGTAGAATATTATTCATGGCGAAGCAGAACTCCTCCCCGTGCGCAGATTGATATGATTATCGAACGTGCCGACCGTCTGATTAACCTTTGCGAAATAAAATACACGCAGTCGGAATACACCATAACAACCTCTGAGGACAAAAATGTCCGCGACCGCGCAGCAGCCTTTGTCCGCGAGAGCAAGACCCGCTATGGCATCCTTCCGACATGGGTAACTCCTTTCGGTCTTTTCCAGAATGAATACTCTATCAATGTTCAATACCAAATCACAATGAACGACCTGTTTTCATAATTGATGATTAACTCAGGCGTTGGTTCATTCGGAAGTGTCCGGCGACCGCGCCACCCCGAAATGCATACAGCTGGACAGGGAGCTGGTGGAGTGGGAGGAATGGGAACATAAAAAAATTTGGAGGAAATTAGGAAACAGGAATATATCGAACGGCTGTCAGCGGATTAGGGAGGCGAAAAGATTAATAATGAAAAACAATAATACTTGTCATGCGAATTAACAAATTGTCTTTTATTGCTATCCTATTTTCAATTTTGATTCTTGCGTGCGGATGTTGGCAAGATGATTACAGTATTATGAGTCGAAATGCCGCAAAAATTGAAAAACGCTACAAATCGTTGGAGAAAATGCGGAAGAAGGCCGAAAAGAAAAACAAAGATGTTGCGGCTTTATTGGAAAAAGACTGGGAGCTTTTTTGTCAATATGATAGAATGGCCTTCAACTCTTATTATGCGTGCGAAGACATTGCTGGCATAGCTTCAGGTGTAAGTCATGGAATTTGTTCAAATGGAATGAGTGAGAATTCGCTGCTTTTGTATGAGGCCGCATCATTTGCGACTTTAGCGCATCTGTGTGGCAAATCTGCAAAAGTGGAAAAACACTGCCGCATAACGCGGGATATGATAGATGAATCTTACGAACTTTTGCTTGAGCGACAAAAGGATAGCTATTCCTATAGAGATGACACATTGCATACATGGACACTGTCTAAAGAACAGAAACAGGATTCCATTCGCAAGGAGCAACAGAAATGGAACGAATGGATTGATTACAGAAACAAAATTGCCTCTGAATTACCGGCTGATGTGCGCGATGATTTTAATGAAGGGACAAATAATGCGATGAGGCAAAAATTGTTACAAAATAAGAACCAATATAATGGTGTGGGCATATATGGCGGGGACGTTATTCGTTGCATGTTGCCACAAGATTGCACTGATGATGAATTGTTAGAATACCCCTCCTTTGGTGTCGTTCAGGATATTTATTTGGAACATTTGGACGATAACCAGTGGGAGAATTGGAAAAGATACAGGGTTTATGTGAATGAGGAATAGGGGATAATCTGCAGCCGCTGTCTTCAAGATTCTTGTTAAAAATCCACCGTATGACGAAGTGCGTTAATGGCGGTTTTCAACTCGTCCAGATTTGAAATGTTGTTTTTCGCACTTAAAAACACATAGTTGGGCTGGACTTTGGATTCAACTCGTCCAGATTTGAAATGTTGTTTTTCGCACTTAAAAACACATAGTTGGGCTGGACTTTGGACAGCAGGAAGAGTGTGTCATAAAAGTCACGGCCTTTGCTTCGGGCTGTCAGTCATCTTCTTGAATTCACTTTCATCCATCTCATTGCAATCAAAGTCAAGATCTTCCGAAAAACGGTCAATGCCTTGAATCAAACGTAGGTTGGTGCCGCCTATGAATGCGATATTTCTTGCGTATGGAGTAGTGGAAATGTAGTCGAGTATCATCCATACGGGAACATTTCCTCCTTGAAAGTCAAATAGTTCACGTTTTTGTTATTTTTATTTCTAAAACTCTGAAAAAATAATGATTTTTAGAAACAAAACAATGCCTTGGAGATATTTTTCAAAAAATTTTCTGCAAAAGCTATTGGACAAATGAAGATTTCTGAAAACTTTAGCGCCTTTTAGCCACCGGCAATTCCTCATACATCGCCACCACCAATTCTTTCAGAAAATCGCGGTTATCGACATTGTCAACCAAAAGCATTGCCTTGGCACCGGGGTAGGGTAATTCCAACTGGGCGTCCGGCATTTTCTCCCGCGCCGCCTTCGTGGGCTTGACTAAAAAACGGTTGTCGTAAATGCCACCGATGATTTTCTCTCGATAGTAGATAATGTATTCGCCCATCATCTTACGAGCAGTGATGTCGTTCAAGCCCGAAAGCTGTTCTAAAATGAAATCGGCGTATTCTTTTGTTGAGGGCATATTTTTGATTTTAATTTCAAATGCAAAAATAGTCTTGATTATTCAATCCATGTAAAACATGCGTCCACAATTTTCCATTTCCCGTCTTGTTTCTCTAAAATCACTTTGCCGCCTTCATACACAAACCGGAACGTAACAATTGCACGATCCATTTCTTTATTGAATATGATCTTGTACGCTTGGGGGTAAGTCTCATATTGCCAGTAGCCGCCCCAGTGCCCGTAGAAAATAAGTGCGGCTTTGTTGAAGAACTCATGCCTTAATTGACTATTGTCACTGGAATATGCTGGCTGCATGATGTCTTCCTCTCCCAAATCAATGTGCGTGTCATTTAAAAAATCATCCAATAGCTCGACATAGTCTTGTGTCAGATATACTACCTTTTTTCCTTTAAAACTCACAGGCGGACGAAATTCAATAGCAGAATCCAATTTTGTTGTCGGTATTCTCGCGAATCTGGGAAAGTCATAAGAATCATAAGCTGGTCCAATTTTATAACTGCGTACTTCTTTTATCCAATGGTTCTGAAGAGAGGTGTCATTAGGAAATTCCCGATATATGCTTGCTACCATAAAGGAATCTATCTCTTCTGGCTTAGAGAAAATTTTTTCCGCTTGTAATATCTCATGCAGAGAACTTTGTACAATAAAATATGGCTTGTGCTTATACAGGGCCAAATGCTTACTTCCATCAATTGTGTATAGTGGTTGGTAGAATGCGGCAAACACTTTGTGAGCTTCCGCTACGTAAGGGTTTGGTGCCTCTTTTTCGTTGGATCGCACAGCTGCTGCCCAGTTGTCAAAAAATTCGTACAGCTTTTCGGTGGAATGTTGCAGATATGCGTCTTGTAACAACTGTGCCTGCTCATAATTTTGAGCCATTGTAGGTGCTGCTGAAACGAAAAACAGTATCAATATAACGTATATCTCTCTTATATTCAAGGTTTTAAAATTAAAAATTGAAATTAAATTAAGATTTTATCTGTTTTCAGTTACAAAAATACAGAATTAATTTCAAAATGCTCCCTTGGGGTTGTATATTTCACTATTTATTTTTTTTATAGCATATTGATACACTGTAATTTTTGAGGTAAGGAATCATACCAATTCAATGCGGCCTATCCCCGCACGCGAATTTCTTTACGGGTCACGTGCCATATTTATGGTTTTTTATGCCCGAAATTGTACCCTATATGTATAGAAGGTTCAAGGCTGAGTGTCTCTTTCGCCAAAGAAACATTATAGGCGAGACCTCCCAGCACGTACCAATTGTTTGAGAATGCGCGCCCGAAGCGGAATTCCATAGGTAAAACCAAGTCCATATCCAAGAATCCCAAGCCTGCGCCAGGGCATAAACCAAGTATGAAAGGCTGGTTGTTGAGTTCGCCAAATTCCATGAGAAGTCCTGCCGAAAATCCAAACATGGAGTAAAATTTGTCGTATTTGTTGTATGGTTTGAATGAGCCTAAAAAACCACCTTTCGCACTTATGTAAAAGCCTAATGCGAAATTGTCGTTAACAGGGTAGGAGCAATCAAACCCCAAATGGATGTTAGTGCCCGCGGCTTTCAAATCACGGAATTCTATAGGCACCCCGACACCAATATTCATTCCTTTAATCCCCGTGCTCCCATTGCTTTGAGCAAATGTTATAACGCTGTATATCAATACTATAGTTAATGCGATTATTCTTTTCATTGTTGTCATGTTTTTGTAAAATCCTATTTTCCAATAATGGCCTTATGATTTTTAAGGATAGTTTTTGCGGTTCCCTTTTTGTTTGAAAATTCAAACATGGACATTGAATACCAGCCCTCGTAATCAGGTGCCCAGTAACGGATTCCAGCCATGCCGTTGGATTTTCCCCATGCAATCACATCAGAGTATATATTTGCTTGCCCCTGCTGGTTTTTCTCGTATCCTTTCAACTTTTTGTTCCAGCCGGCGAAAGGTCCTTCCATTTTGCCTGACGGATAAGAAAACTCACCGATGAAAACGGGAATGTCGCACTTCTTGTTGATTTTGGTGATTGTTTTTGTCAGAAGTTTTTTCTTGTTAAACGACATTGCTGGCGCACTTGGATAGTAACTTATGCCGGCGGTTTCCATGTCATATCCGTTTTCCGCCATATATTTGAAGTATGCCGCACTGCATCTTGGGGTAAAGACAACAGTGGCAATGTGTGTTGAGAATTTGATGTTTGAGACGTCAAGATTTCTTTTTTCGTAAGCTTTCAATATCCCTTTTTTTATAGCTGCAAATTCTTTCACATTATATTGCCACACATGCTTTTTCAGCCACCATACAGAGAAAACTGAAGCCATATAGCGTTTCATTGCGGAGGCTTTCCCTAATTTCGCATCTACAGCGGTTTCCGCTCCCATACCTACTCCGGCGAAACCGAAATTGGCCTCGTTGCCAAGATTCCAGTTATTGACGGTGCAACCGGTCTCAAGAATCGCGTCGGCAACAAATTCCCCATACGCCTCAAGAACGACGCAAATTTCTTCAAGTGAGAGTTCTGACCATTTCTTACCGTTTTGTAAGGCATAGATTTCAGGGTATTCTTCAAAGCGAGGCGCTTGCACACGATCCATATCCATATACGTGTAAGCGCACATTATCTCGGGATTGATTGGAATGTCCAACGTCGCAGCAATCTGACATAATTTTATCCCTTGGTCAAAAGTATGGACATTGGCATTTTCATCGGGTTCGCCATCAGTTGTGTTTTCCGAGGATACGTGACGTTTGGTCGCAATTCTCACATACATTTCCGTAGAGCCGAGTTCCATGTAGATTTGCTGCAGCTCTTCCGGTGTTGTTGCGGTCTTGTCGCCTACAGTGAATGTGTAGCCTTTCTGAAATTGTGGCAGCGAAAACGGACTCAGCGAAAGGGCTACCCGGAAATCGTCAGGAGCTTTTTT
>CACYHL010000180.1 GCA_902774205.1 uncultured Bacteroidota bacterium
CCACGTAAGATGCCGGATTCCTGAAATTTATTATGTATGGGTTCTGCATTGCGTAAGCCGTGCCGCCGATAGCAGTCAGTGCGCTTGGGGTGCAGCTGTTTACTATGCCAATGCCGTAATTGGAGTAGGGCGAGCTTATTTCGTTCTGCGCGCTGATTCCGCCAATGAGAAAATAAAACAGCGCAAGAATGAGAAATGTTTTATTATCGAATCGCATTTATTTCCAATATTTTATTCAAACCTTCAAGCACTAAATTAGAATTTGCAAATATCGTATTTTTTATTGATTTTTTCAAGTATGGCATATCGCCGCCTGTCAAAATGACTTTCAGAGTTGGAAATTGGTTGCGGTAACGCTCTATTTCGCTGTCAATTTCGTCTGAAATCCCGTGTAGCACACCAGTGATAATTGACTTTTCGGTTGAGGTGCCAGTAAGGGAGTCGGGGAGGGGCGCGTTGTAGTTCTGGGTGATGAGCGGCAGTTTTTCGGTGAAAGCGGACAGCGCCTTGAAGCGCATTTGCAGCCCCGGAGAGATCGCGCCGCCCAAGTATTCGCCTTTTCTGTTTATGAAATCAAAAACGAGACAGGTGCCCGCTTGAATCGCAAGTACGTCATTTTCAGGGAATTGTGTCCATGCGGCGACTGCGGCTGCTACTCGGTCGTTGCCAAGCTGTTCCGGCGTCTCATACAATATTTTTATTGGCAGTTTTAATTTAGTGGATAATTTTAAGGTGAAAAAATTGTTTTTGATAAATTCAAAAGTTTCCTTATCTATCTCTCCAACTTCTGAAATTATGGCTGACTTAATTTGAAATTTATCTATAAATAATTGTAAATCAGATTTTTGTAAAAATGGTTTTCTGACAATGTCTTTCAGATTCCCGTTTTCAAAGATAGCGGCTTTTTGCAGGGTGTTTCCGATGTCAAGTACAAGATTTGCCATAATTACTGTTCAAAGTCTCCGCGGAGGGCGCGGTAGCGTTTTCTGGCTTCCACCGTGAACAGACTCCCCGGATAATCTTTCATGAGCTTTTGGTAATATTCCATCGCTTTTTGCGTATCCTTGAAATTGTACTCATATAACTGCCCTAAAGCGAAAGCGGCATCGTCTGCAAGTATGTCTTCGCCGTGCGATTCGAGAATTTTTTGAAGCATTTTCTCAGCTTCAATGAAATTCTGCTGCCGTGTCAGTATTTTTGATTTTTGGAAATAGACATCATCTGTAAGTTTGCCAAACGGTTCAGCATATAGCACTGAGTCGAGCATTTTGAGAGCCTCATCGTCCTTATTCTGGAACATAAGGAAATCTGCTTTTGCAAAATATTTCAATGGCTTGTTTGTCTCTTTTTCTCCAAAAAGCAAGGGCAACAGAGTGTCGGTCTCATCGGCGAAGTCATCGTCTTCCTCTTCCTCCTCATTGTCAGAAATCACCATTGAGAAATACATTGCGTCATTGGCTACAAGTTTCGAGGTGGCGGCGCGCAGAACATCAAGCTGGCTTTTCGCCCAGTCAAACTCGCCGATATAGAATGATAGTTTTGCGTTTTTGAATTTCGCTGTTTGCCCGATAGTGTCGTTCGGCAGAGCTTTCTCCACTTGCGAGTAGTTCAGTGTCGCATCCCAAACGTTGCCCGTGTACAAGAGGATGTCGGCAAGGTCAATTTTATAGAGTGAGCGTTCTTTCACATCGCGTGTCGCCTGTGCGATTGCGTTGTTCAGAATTTCGATTGCATCATCAGGTTTGTCAACATAGAAAGCGAGAAGGTGCGCATATTTCCGTGTCAACTCGGCGGTTCCCGAGTGGATACCGTTTTCATCAATCACACCTTTGAAATCTGCCTCTAATGACTTCGCATTCTGCTTGTCAACAGGATAAGTGCTTGTCAGTTGTCGGTATCGCACATCAAGCAGCTCGTATTTCGCTTTTTCATAGTTAATGCCATCTTCACCTTTAGCCATCACATAATTCAATGCTTCGATAGCGGTCTCATAATCGCGGTTCGCCGCAGCCGTTCTCGCAAGTGAGTAAACCCGCTCGCCATCTTCCTTGTTGCGTTTGTCTATCGCCTTCGCCAACTGCAACGAAGCCGGATAATCCTTGTTTATCTGGTAAATCCAAAATAGCATTTGAAGATAGCAAAGATTGTCGGGGTTCTTTTGTGTAAGCCGCAAGAGCTGGTTTTTCAGTGTGAGATATTTGTATTGGTCGGCGTCATCAGACAGCAGGTTTTGCACTATCGCCTCAGATTCCTGAAGATATTTTGCCTCATCGTCTTTCAACAACGCCAAGGCCTCTTCAATAACTTTGTCTGTGAGTTGTAGTTGGTTATAGATATTGGCTAAATCTGTTGCGAATACTTTGTTGTTATTCAATATTTTACGTCCGTGTTGTAATGTGGAAATTGAATAGTCACGAAGTCCTTTGCTCCAAAAGGCGTTATGCAATTCCCTAATCTTGCTTTCATTCGCAGCGACATCTTTTATGGCGTTTTCATACTCTTTTGTCGCTTTTTCGATGTCACCGCTGCGTTCATACACATAACCGAGGTCAATCTTGTATCTTTGGGTGTTTGGCTGGCTTTTCTGTTGTTTTTTGACGATTTTTTCAAGTTTTTTGAAATCATTCAGATTCAGCAGGGTTTGATAGTAATAATAATATATGTATGAATCCGTTTTTTTGCTGTAGATGTCTTCGAAAAGTTCAGCCGCTTTCTCAAACTCGCCATTTTGGTAATATTGTATTGCAAGTTGTTCGCTCTCAGAGCGTTGTGAAAAAACAACACCAAAACTTAAAGTCAGAAGAAGTATTATCAGAAGTTTTTTCATGCTCTCAAAAAAATGTGGGCAAAGATACAAAAACTATCGCAATGCTTTTAATTTTTTATGATTTTAACGGCTTTAATGATTCTGCCATTATCACATATCCTAAGCAGATATATTCCTGACGGATAAGTGCTTAAGTCAATATTTGTTTTTTCGTTTTCAATTTTTTTATTGATGATGAGTTGCCCGTATGAATTGTAAATATTTGCTGTATAATAATTTAGCGGTATGTTTTCTCTCGTTTCAATGGTTAAAGAGCTTGAGACAGGATTTGGGTAGATTGTTATGAAATCAGGTTGAGATTCATTGATTCCAGTATTGTTGATTACTGTAAGATGGAGAATGAAAATGCTGTCACAGTTGTAAATAGTTGAATGATAATAGGTTATGCTTGCAGAGTTTGGGGTGTCAAGTTCAAATGTTGTATCTGTTGGAAGATAATGGTAGGGGAGGTCTGTTCGTTTTATAGTGAGACTTTCTTCAATGATAATAGAGCGGTTTATCGTCAAATGCAGTGTCACCGCGCTGTCGCAGCCGTTTACGGTATTGAAATGCTGTACAAAATCGCCGCTGTTGAAATAAACGCTGTCGTTCCATACGAAACTGTCGCAAGTTGTGGTATGGAACTCATTCATAACAGAGCGGTTTACAGTCAAATGCAAAGTTACTGCGCTGTCGCAACCGTTGACGGTATTGAAATGCTGTACAAAATCGCCGCTGTTGAAATAAATGTTGTCGTTCCAAACGAAGCTGTCGCAGGAAGTCGCTGAGAACTCATTCGTAACAGAATGGTTTACAGTTAAATGCAAAGTCACTGCGCTGTCGCAGCCGTTAACCGTATTGAAATGCTGAGTGTAGTCACCGCTGTT
>CACYHL010000181.1 GCA_902774205.1 uncultured Bacteroidota bacterium
ATATGTGTCTGACAATTCAGGCAATTCCAAATAGCCACTACTTATCCACTCGTTTATAGGTTCCGTATCAAAATTTATAAGTGTTTTCCAGCCTGAAGAAGGGGAAGTGCGGTATTGGACTTCTAATTTGTCCCACTCGTCAGCATAATCTTCCAAGGAAAACCAAAAATTCAGTTCTGCCTCCGATGCGTTGCCAAATTGGAATATAGGTGAAATAAGTCTGCTACTCATGCCGCTTTGCGAGTAGAAAAAAGCGTTGTTTCCTCCAAAGTCAAGTTGGTCAGAGTTTATATCAGTTGTCTGGTCGGGATTGGCGTTTCCAACATTAAGTGTCCAATGGTCCCTGCCTGCATAGTACATATCAGTGGTGTAGTTGGTGAACTCTTGATACCAAAACTCCATATCCTCAAAATGCTCACCAAAGTAAACGGGATTTCCAGTAAGGAAATTCGGTATGTCTATTTTTATGTCGTCGAGGAAGACACCTTCACCGCGGTCAAGTTCGCCACGGAAGCATATTTGGAGGTCTTTGCCTACAGGAAGGTCTATCTCATAGTATGTCCATGTGTTGTTCGACCCTACAATTTTATCCACCCAAATGTATGAGTCTTGTGAGGTACTTCTGAATCCGATTTTGAGTATGTCAAAATCCTCGCCTGCTATAGGATTCGCGTACCAGAAAGAGAGCTTTGCATGGTCGGTGTTTGACAAGTCAAAGGCGTAAGTCTCCAAATCAGACATCGTTTGATCATAACTTGAATAGAGATAAATGAAATAATTGCTGTTATTATGTCCGCTGGTGATGTTGGTGTTATTGCTTTCAGTGGCGGTCACCACCTGCCAGTCGTTTGGGTATAAAATGACGTTGCTGGAGTTAATGTTTCCGTTTTCGAAATTTTCACCAGCCGGGAAATTGCTGATTACTTGTGCCGAAAGGCTTATGCAAAACACGGCAAGTGTGATGATTGATAAAAGTTTTTTCATGGTATTTGGTTTTAATTATTTGTGTGTTATTTTAGATTTTAATGTGCAAAAATACAATTTTCCGCATTTTTTGACAACAGATTAAAAAAAACACTGTTATTCTCAAGTATTTTAACAACATACTTGCCTAAAAACGATAATTACAAAAGCGGTCTGAGTTTGGTGAATTTATGCCATTGTATTTTGTTGTAAAATGGCGTAAAACAAAAACGAGCAAGTAAATTTACCTGCTCGCTTTCATTTGATTTCCAATAGTTTAACCGAAATTCTTTCTCTTAAAATCGGTTAGTATTCGTCCTCGTGGAAATGTTTTCATCTAACTGTAAGGCAATCTATTAGCAAAATGGCTATGCTCTTTATGCCGTTATATTTTGCTCTAAAATGGCGTAGTTTGCTGTCTCAAAGAACGAGGTGGCAAAAATACAAAAAATCACAATGCTTTCTTGTGTAGCGGTCAGTCAAAAATTCTATGATTTATTTCAAATCCATACTGCTATCACAATGTTTGGTTCTTCAATTCGGTCTCATTTGCATCCGGGTTAGCCTCGTTAAACTCGTCAATCCACTCTCTTACCTTTGCCTGAAGCAGGGCCTTGTCTGGCAGATAAAGTTGGTATTGTGCGGCATAGACATTGGCATCTTTGGGCAGCGTGAGTTCCACGAGAGAGTCCTTTTTGCTCTCGCAAAGCAGAATGCCTATGGTCGGATTCTCGAACTCCTGCCGCACATAACGGTCGTAATAGTTGACATACATCTGCATCTGTCCAAGGTCTTGGTGGCTCAACTTGTCGGTCTTGAGGTCAATCAGCACATAGCATTGTAGCAGGCGGTTATAGAATACGAGGTCAACATAATAATTCTCCTCATCGAAGGTGAATCGTCTTTGCCTCTTTTCAAAAAGGAAGCCCTTTCCCAACTCCAACAGAAACTGTTGTAACTTGCTGATGATGGCATTCTCCAACTTCGTTTCAGTATATGCCTCTTCAGGTTTCAGACCCAAGAACTCCAATGTGATAGGGTTCTTGATAACATCCGACGGTTTTTCCACGGTTTGTCCTTCGAGTGCCAGTCGCATCACTTCATCCTTGTTGCGACTTAATGCCAAACGCTCGTAGAGGCTGCTGCCCACCTGACGGGAGAGTTGCTTTACCGACCACTGCTGCTGCGCCGCCTCAATCTCGTAGAAACTGCGGGCTTCTATGTTCTCGATTCGCATCAGCACTAGATAGTGCGACCAAGAGAGGGTGAAACGGGGCAACTGAATTGTGGCAACGCTGTTGCCCCTATTTGTATCTTGCTTGTTTTCAGTAGGATTGCCATTATCTTTTAATTGGGGCAATGGCGTTGCCCCAATTTTTGCATTAGCGTATGCCTGATAAAAAAAACGGCATCGTTTCAAAGTGTCGTAAGTCCAATCCTTACCGTAATGATTCATCAGTCGTGCTGAAAGATTTTTCAGTACTTGCTGCCCGTATGAAGCACGCTCTCCTTGTTGCTCATCTTCGTAAATATATCTGCCTACCTCGTATCGTGTTCTTACCTCCGCCACATTTACGGAGTTGGCAACAAATTGCCTCGACTGTTCTATCAAGATGGCAATCTTTTCAAAGAGAGCATCAATACGGACGGTTTCCTGAATAGTGTTATCCTGCGCCTTAACTATTTCTTTTTCAGCCATATTTTTCTTCTTTTTTCACCCGCAAAGATACTGCTTTTCTCGGAATCGCAAACGGGAAAAATTACCGTTTTATAGCCTTTTATTTTGCTTTTCCTTGCCTTAAAATGCAAAATGGCGAACATTGCTGCTCGCCATTTTTATTTGATTTCCAATAAGTTAACCGATATTCTCTCTTTTCAAATCGGTTAGTATTCGTCCTCGTGGAAATGTCTCCAACAGATTATATGTTAGTTGATTGGCGAAAAAGCCGACTTCCTTATGCCTTCCTATTCTGCTGTAAAATGGCGTAGTTTGCTGCCCTCAAAGAACGTGGGTGCAAAAATACATTTGGATTTAGGTTTCTTTGTAACATTATCTCTGGCCAAAACATCAGTTGCTATCCATTCTACTTGCCTTTCTTCTTGAATTTCAAGACAACTTGGTTCTTCGTTTTTAATAGGATTACCTATGCTCTCCTTTATTGGTGCTGGCTTCTCTCCACGAAAGTATGCGTAAATACCCTCTGTCTTGAGTCCCTTTGCTGAATAAAATTTCGGGTCATCCACAAGAGCAACAGCGCACCCTCCATCAAATCCTTTATCTCTCAACTGTTCTATGAAACAAATATCCTCAATGAACTGAAACATTCTTCTGGGGTATGCACCATTTCTTGGAAACTTCAATTCTATGGCAAATTTTTCTTGGTCATTATATACCACTATGTCTATTTCTTTCTTCACAGTATCTTGAATCCCAAAGAAACCAATATTCCTCTCAAATTGCACTTTGTATTGCTTGCTTTGAAGAATCTTGCGTAAGTAAATCCCAAGTTCGTGTTGCAATGAATACTCATTGTATAGTTCAATCCCATTGCTGGCTGCTTGTTGGAAAAATTTACTAATGTGAGCTTTTAGGTCTTGTAATGTCATAATAATTGAATTAAATGATACTGTTGATTCGATTTTGGTAAATATCAAATTGTTTTCTTCACCCTTTGAACGGTAGAAAGGGACACATCTCACAGTTTTGCGGTTCGGCGTAAACTCGTACCCTTTTTGAGTTCCTTTACAACCTTGGGATAATCCTTTTGCAACTGCTCCGCTGTCTTCTTCGTTCCGACAGGTCTTCCCAGCACGCCGCCTTCAGCAATGTACTTCGCCCGCCCCGAATTAAGTCTGAACTTAATATTGTCACGCTCCATCTGCGCCGCTGTCCCTAATACGGCTATCATAATGTTGCTGTAAGGGTTTTCAGTACCGTCCTCTTGGAATAGGAATAAGTTCTCCTTCTGAAAAAACAGATTGATACGAACCTCCTTACAATGGAGGACATTCTTCAAGACCTCATCGCAATTACGACCAAGGCGGGACAACTCGCTGCATAGAATTATATCTATAGCGTTGGATTCTGCAAAGTCCAAACACTCCATAAGTATTGGTCGTTCTGTGTTTTTCTTCGCTCCACTGATATGTTCTTCAAACACCTTCACTACCTCGTAGCTGTTCTTGGTTGCGAAATCGGTCAGGTCAATCACTTGACGGTCTGTGTTTTGACGGTCATTGATACTGCTAACACGGGCATAGATAACGGCTTTCTTCATACTCTTTAGATTTACGCTGCAAATATACAAAAAATATCAATATGTATTCAGTTAAATCAAAGATTTTTTATAGTACTATTTTAGGGGTGGTGTATTGAGGGTGAATAGATTTATCTAAATACACTTTCAGGCGCAATACAGGTCGCCCACCTTTTTGCAAAAAAACGGCACAAAACATCAAATTGAGAAAAACTGGATTTATTTTTCACACTTTTTTCTGTTTTTTATTATATTGTTTTTGAAAGAGAAATTTATTAATCAAAAAACTTGCAATATGAAAAAATCTAATGAAATCAAAAAGCACCTTGCAAAAGGCGAGGTGACAAGTGAAATGCTGGGAATGGCAGCGTTCTCTTACAACAAGCGAGCAAAGAATATGCGTGACCAAGAACGGGAGTGGCGTGATTATTTCCGTCACAACAGATACTATAGCGACAAATATGGGACGGTCGACAAGTACAAAGAGAAAAAAGAGGAGTATTATGGCAAGAAGGACGAATGCCTATTGTTTGCAAAACCGACCGCCTTACACGTGGTAGAACGTGAACGCACATATAGGGAATGGGACGCTTTTTGCGGGGAATACGATTACGAAACCTATACCATTTATGAGCATTACTTGTTATATGCTATTGGCTCATACCGATTCCATCACCCGATAAGCGAAGAAGAATTCAGCCGACTGAAAAGCACATTGCCCGTTGAAGAAATTGGAGACCTTGAAACAGAGGGTGAAGAGGTGGAAAATTTAATGAGTGTACAGACCGCAGATAAAATCAGAAATGGTTTGAGGAATGGGCTTTATCAGCTCGTATGCCACTGACACGATTCACGAGCTAATACCATTTCACGCATAGCCCCAAAATGTTCTAATGATAAATACCATAAGAACATTATTCGGATTATGCAACTGATTGACTATGAAAAGTTTTACAACGATTTCGATTTGGAACTTTTTCTCACCGAACCAATTGGCAAGTTTAGCCGTGACGACCTTCACTTGATATTAGAGAAATTCGCCAACATTAAGAGCGTTACCACTTTGGCATCAATAATGGGTTTGCGGAGTATGCTGGCTAATGAGCTTATGGCGTTGAAAGACAGCAGAGAATGGAAAGAAAAAGCTCATTACTTGAAAGAAAAGGAGGCGGTCGAGATATTTTGTAGGTTGTACATTTTCGACCGCCTCCGCAAAGAGTATAAGGTTGAGGAATAACCTTTTTAGAATCAAGCCATTAGATATTGTCAAAGTGTTCGGTGAGAATCCTTTTCATTTCAGTATAGGCATAAATTCTGTATGCCACCTCCACGGCTTCGACTTCGTTCATTTTTTCAATCTTATTGATTAGGTCATCCGAAATAGCACAACCGTGTTCTTTGGCTTTGTTTACAACTTCAGCCAAGGCTACGCTATGGCCGAGAAATGGATTTAGCATTAACAATGTGTCATTATCAATCTCGCTAACAAGCGTTTGCATCTCTTCGTATGTCAGTCCGCTAACGGGTGAAAATGTCTGGTGGCGAATGCTTTCCGTACAGAAATAAACGCTGTCGAGGAAGGTGTTGATTGAATTACTCAATAGGTTTTCACGCTCACGGGCGATTTCCATTTCTTCTTCGTAATCAAAATCATTCATAGGTGTAATATGTTTTCCAATGTATTTATAACCCTCAATAAACAAACCGATATAAATACAATGTGCAATATAACTGCATTATAATGGAAAAATATTTTTATACGTGTATGAAAAATGTGAAAATCCTTAAAGTTGGCGAATTTGTTGCCTTGAACGAGAGCAAACTCAAACACTTGCGTGTGAGTAGTGTTGTTAATGAGAACATTGCCATCGCCCAAACCGAACCGCTGTATGAAAGCGCAAACTTCCAATCAGCTGAACAGATTGAACCCGCCGTGATAGCCCTGCCCGTGGGCGACACAACAATTGAATCGTTAAATAATACCATCACCCGCTTCCTCAAAAGCCAGCGATTGGCAGACGAGGTGAGTTTTACCATCGGTCACTTTTTTTCGGGAGATTATAAAAGTGGCAAATCTGCTTGGAATGAGCAAAGCCTTTGCGTCAGTCTTACGGGAGAAATCAGCGATAGAGCGGGTACGGTTGCCACAGCGGTCGAGATAATGGCCAAAGAAAATTTGCCAGTAATACTGGTACTGAATGAAGCTGGCGTAATGGAGATAACACGGCAAGGGACGGCGGAGCTGAAACCCAAACCGCAAAGCCGAATAAAACGAGTTACGGAATAACGGAGACCGAACAAAAAAGG
>CACYHL010000182.1 GCA_902774205.1 uncultured Bacteroidota bacterium
AGGAGGCGATGCGCGGAATGAGCGGCGTGCTCGATGTGCAGCCCGCCCGCAAAGTTTATCCTATGTTGAACAAAGCTCCGTTCAGCGCTAATGTCGATAAGGTTTGGCAGGGGCTGAACCTTGAACATGGCTTTACCGGCAAGGACGTCATTATTGGCATTACAGACTGGGGCTTCGATTACACGCACCCTGTTTTTTATGATACTAACATAGTGAATTACAGGGTGTTGCGCGCTTGGGACCAATTCAGGAACGCAGGACCAGCGCCCGCAGGATTCAATTATGGCACAGAATTGGTCGGGAAAGAGCAACTGCTTGCAGCACAATGCGATACCTCCAACATATATGGTCGCCATTATCATGCCACACATGTCGCATCAATAGCTGCAGGCGGCGGCGCGGGCACAAAATACCGTGGTGTGGCTTTTGACGCGAACCTTCTTTTTGTTACCTTTCTTGTTGACGAGGCCGCTGTCCTTGACGCTTTCAACTGGATGAGACAAGTGGCTGAAGATGAGGGCAAACGCTTGGTCGTTAATATGAGTTGGGGACTCTATTTTATGGATAACTTGGACGGCACGGGACTGTTCAGTCAGGCGATGGATGCCATTGCGCAGCAGGGTGTCGTTTTTGTTACGAGTGGCGGCAATAATGGTGATGTCAATTTCCATATATCTCATACTTTTTCTTCTATAGAAGATACTGTACGCTCTAAGGTCGGCTTCTACCAGTACGAACACGCTAATTTGTGGGGACAATCGCTGCATCTTACCAACGACCCCTACACAGATTTCTCATTCGCTTTTGGATTTTATAATGGAAATAATATTTTGCTTGGAGAAACTCCTTTTTTTGAAACTCAAGGCGGTGACAGATATATTGACACTTTTTGGATTAATGGCTCAGACACAATAATTTACAATGTCCTTATTGAAAGTCAGAACCCATATAATCACCGCCCGCAGGTTAGAGTTTGCATTAAATCGCTGCCCGATAATTACAAATGTGCTTTGTATGCTGTTTCGGAGTCAGGAACGTTCCATGCGTGGAATATTGTTGAGCTGACAACCGATGTCGGGAACTGGGGCTCTGAATTTACAGATCTTTTTCCCGGTTGGATAAAGGGTGATGCGAAATATGGTCTTGGCATGCCAGCGAATGCCGATTGCGCGATAACTGTGGCTGCGCACATTACTGGAATCCTTAACAATTCTGGAATCTGGCAGGGTAGCACAATCGCCTCGTTCTCAAGCAGCGGTCCAACATTGGATGGGCGCGCGAAACCTGACATTTCCGCTCCGGGGCGCGACATCGTTTCCGCTATGTCGAGTTTCACCGACCAGCAGAGTACTGCGATGACAATTCAGACAGTGGAATTTGAGGGTAGGGAGTACCGTTTCGGAAATTTGTCGGGCACATCAATGTCATCGCCGTTTGTTGCTGGCGTTGTCGCACTGATTCTTCAGGCGAACCCCTACCTTTCGCCGGCGCAGGTTAAGCAGGTGCTGATTGAGACCGCATATTGGGACAGTTACACTGAAGCTGCCGGACACGACAGATTCGGAGCCGGAAAGGTTGACGCATACGCAGCCGTGTTGAAAGCACTTGATATGGTTGGTGTTCAGCCTTATACGGTTACTGAGGACAAGTTCGAGATTTTCCCTAACCCCGCCGCCGACAATGTATGGCTGCAAATCGCCATGGAAAATGAAGGTCAGGCTGATGTCGCTATTTTCGATTTGTCAGGAAAAATGATTCACAGAACGGCTTTGTCTTCGGGCGTACACAAACTTTCCATTTCACAATATCCGTCTGGCTGTTATTTTGTGAAATTCACAACTTCAAAAGGCACAGTGACGAAAAAATTGATTAAACGCTAATAGGTAAAGAAAAACAGAATAATGAATGACAATATTTCCCTGCGTGTTAGCGTGGGGATTTTTTTTGCTTGGAAATGCTAAAAATGAATAATCTTATTTGCACTCCACACCAACTTTCACGCCGTCAATTTCCTCAACCGTGCTAAGGTCTTTGCATGACGAGGCATCTTCTTCGTTAAGTTCGATTTTGTATTTATCTCCTTCAACTCCTGCTATATAGCCTACACATTTGCAATATTTATGGCATGATACAGCGGTCAGAGAAAGAACTGCCGCAAAAAACAAAACTGCGATTTTTTTCATATCTTATATTGTTTTAATTCGGCTGCAAATATAACATTTTTTTTGTATTCTCAAGATTTTCGTTTATCTTTGCAACCTTTTATTAAAAAACACAACACTATGAACAGTAACGAAATACGCTCAGCATTTTTGGATTTTTTCAAGTCAAAAGAACATACTATTGTCCCGTCTGCGCCAATGGTGGTGAAAAATGACCCGACTCTCATGTTCACAAATGCGGGAATGAACCAGTTTAAGGATATTTTTTTGGGGAACAAGGAACGGACTACACCACGCGCTGCCGACTCACAAAAATGTTTGCGTGTTTCAGGAAAACATAACGACCTTGAGGAGGTCGGGCGAGACACATACCATCACACCATGTTTGAAATGCTTGGAAACTGGTCGTTCGGCGACTATTTCAAGAAAGAGGCTATTGCATGGGCGTGGGAGTTCCTTACAGAAGTGATGAAGCTTGATAAGAACCGTCTGTATGCAACTGTTTTTCAAGGAGATGCGGCGGACAAAACCGAGGCTGATGAGGAGGCTCGCACCTATTGGCGGGAATTTCTTCCTGAAGACAGGATATTGTATGGAAATAAAAAAGATAACTTTTGGGAGATGGGTGATACGGGGCCATGCGGACCGTGCTCCGAAATTCACATAGACCTTCGCCCCGAAGCCGAGCGAAAACTTGTGCCGGGTGCCTCGTTGGTGAATAAGGATAATCCGCTTGTTATAGAAATCTGGAACCTCGTGTTCATGCAGTTTAACCGTCTCGCTTCGGGCGAGCTGAAACCATTGTCGGCAAAACATGTTGATACGGGGATGGGCTTCGAACGCCTCTGCATGGCGGTTCAGGGCAAGACCTCAAACTATGACACTGATGTCTTCCAGCCGCTGATTCAGAAAATCGCCTCTTTGAGCGGCAAGAGGTATGGTGACGACACCAATGCTGACATCGCACTCCGTGTCATCGCTGACCATACTCGCGCAATCTCTTTTGCAATAGCTGACGGCCAGCTGCCTTCAAATGTCGGTGCTGGCTATGTGATCCGCCGGATTTTGCGCCGCGCGGTGCGTTACGGTTACACTTTCCTTGGATTTTCTGAACCTTTTATTTGCACTTTAGTTGATACTTTGGTTCAGCAGATGGGTGGCCAGTATCCGGAACTGAAACAGCAACAGGCTCTTATTGAGAAAGTTGTGAAAGAGGAGGAGACCGCGTTCCTGAAAACCCTTGCCTCTGGTATCGCGAAATTTGACGCCTATTGCCAGAAATCGAATAGCGGCACTATCGTTGACGGGGCTTTCGCTTTCGAACTGTTCGACACTTACGGCTTCCCGATTGATTTGACGCAATTGCTTGCTACAGAGAAGAATATGACTGTTGATATGGATGGGTTCAACAAAGGGCTTGCGGCACAGAAGC
>CACYHL010000183.1 GCA_902774205.1 uncultured Bacteroidota bacterium
GGCGATCACGGCGCCGTAAAGAAGCTTTGAACGGTTTGTTTTTTTATCCGTTTCCCCCCGACCAGACTTGTTGTGCCTGAATCGCCATTTTTAGTGTAAATTTTTCCCATTTTGTTTCCTTTTTGATTTGCAAAACTACAAAAATATATCAAATCCTGACACACTAGAATTTTTAAATTTCCTTTATTTTACTTGTTAAATTCTCACTAAAAACGGCAAAAAAAAACTCAATACTATAAACAAAAAAATTAGTGTATCTTTGCAGTTCAATTTAACATGGGGAAAAATCAAAAAAAAACAAATCATATAAGTTTAATCTAAAAAAACAAAACTATGTTAGTAGCAGAAAAAATTACGAGTAGCAAGCAGGCTATGGAACTTGAGGATCGCTACGGCGCACACAACTACCACCCGCTCGGAGTTGTGATTTCCAAAGCAAAAGGACCTTACATGTGGGACGTGGAAGGCAAAAAGTATTTCGATTTCCTTTCAGCTTATTCAGCTGTTAACCAAGGTCACTGCCATCCTAAAATCGTCAAGGCAATGTGCGATCAGGCGCAGACCCTGACACTCACCTCCCGGGCTTTTTACAACGATTGTCTCGGCTCATACGAGAAGTATGTGACGGAAATGTTCGGCTATGACAAGGTGTTGCCGATGAACTCTGGCGCTGAAGCAGACGAGACAGCCTTGAAACTTTGCCGCAAGTGGGCTTACATGAAGAAGAACCTTCCTGAAAATCAGGCTAAAATAATTGTTTGTGACGGCAATTTCCACGGTCGTACAATCACTATTATTTCAATGTCAACAGATCCTGACGCATACGCTGGCTACGGTCCTTACACACCGGGCTTCATCAAGGTCCCGTACAATGACATTCCTGCTCTTGAGAAGGCTTTGGAAGATCCCAATGTCGCTGGTTTCCTTGTAGAACCTATTCAGGGCGAGGCGGGTGTTTATGTTCCGGAAGACGGCTATCTGAAAAAAGCGTATGACCTTTGCCATGCGAAGAATGTTCTCTTCATCGCTGATGAGGTTCAGACTGGTATAGCCCGTACAGGACGTATGTTGGCGTGTGACCACGAGAATGTCCGTCCTGACATTCTTATTCTTGGCAAGGCTCTATCGGGCGGTACAATGCCGGTGTCTGCAGTCCTTGCTGACGATGACATCATGCTCTGCATCAAACCTGGTGAGCACGGCTCAACTTTTGGTGGCAACCCGATTGCATGTAAGGTAGCTATCGCAGCTCTTGAAGTCGTTCAAGAAGAGAATCTTGTTGAAAAAGCTGAATACCTTGGAAAGATTTTCCGTGAGGAAATCGGAAAAGTGAAGAGCGACATGATAGAACTCGTACGCGGCAAGGGACTCCTCAACGCTGTCGTTATCCGTCCGAAGAACGGTTTCGAGGCTTGGGACGTATGCGAGAAGATGAAAGAGCTCGGCGTACTCGCAAAACCGACACACCAGCACATCATCAGATTCGCTCCGCCGTTGGTAATCACAGAGACTGAACTCAGAGAGGCTATCGAACTGATTAAGAAAGCTATTCTTTCGTTTGAATAATATAACATTATGTAAAATACCCCTGATGAGGTCAAAACTTATAAAGCCGTTTTGGATATTATATTGCTCATGCATACTCGGCATAGTGCTGATATTCTTTATGATTTCGCAAGGATGGCTCGGTTTTATGCCGTCTTTTGAGGAATTGGAGAATCCGAAGACGAACCTCGCCACCGAAGTCTATTCGGTTGACGGCAAGCTTTTGGGAAAGTACTATATTGAAAACCGCACGAACTGCAAATATTCTGAAATATCCGAAAACCTTATCAATGCGCTGATAGCGACCGAGGATGTGCGTTTTTACAAGCACTCTGGAGTTGATGCGTATGCGTTGTTGAGAGTTGGCGCAGGGGTGTTGACATTCCACAAGAAAGGCGGCGGCAGTACTATTTCGCAACAATTGGCGAAAAACCTCTTCCCTCGTGATCCAAATGCGAGCAAGCTGAAGTTGGTTTTCACCAAGTTAAAAGAATGGGTTGTTGCTGCCCGCCTTGAACGCAGTTATTCAAAGAACGAAATCCTTGCAATGTATTTCAACACGGTTGACTTCGGAAGCAACTCGCTTGGCATTAAATCCGCTGCGGCGACCTACTTCGCGAAAACCCCTGCGGAACTCTCCGTGGAGGAGTCAGCCATGCTTGTTGGTATGCTGAAGGCACCGACACGCTACAGTCCGAGACGAAATCCGGATAACGCCCTGACACGTCGCAATGTGGTGCTGTCGCAAATGGAGAAGTACAAGTTCCTCACTAAGGCGCAGCGCGACTCAATACAACAGTTGCCTATCGACATATCAAGATACAGGACACAGACACATATTTCCGGTTTGGCAACCTATTTCAGGGAATACCTGAGACTCCACCTTAACGACTGGTGCAAGAAGAATCCTAAAGATGACGGCACATGTTATGATATCTACCGTGATGGTCTGAAAATATACACGACTATAGACTCCCGTATGCAGAAACACGCTGAAGAAGCTGTGTATGAGCATGTTAGTGAGTATCTCCAGCCGATGTTTTTCGACCATTGGAAAGGTTATAAGAATGCGCCTTTCTTCCGAATCACAGACGAGGAGACAGAACGGATTCTTAACTCCGCAATGAAGCGCAGTGACAGGTACCAGCAGATGAAAGCGGCGGGCGCGTCAGACGAGGAGATTCGCAAAGCTTTTACAACAAAGGTTAAGATGAAACTCTACGCCGGTCCGAACAAATCGCTGAAAGACACTGTTATGACACCAATGGATTCGATTCGATACATGAAGTCGTTCCTGCAATGCGGGCTTATGGCAGTGGAGTCGAACACGGGTTTTGTCAAGGCGTATGTTGGTGGTACAGACTATGAGTATTTCCAGTTCGACCATGTCAAGCTGTCGAAACGTCAGGTCGGGTCCACTTTCAAGCCGTATGTCTATACTGTCGCGATGCAGTCGGGTGAGTATGACCCGTGTACTGAGGTTCCGAACATTCCGGTGACGTTTGCTCCGGGCGACTGGGGCGTGATTGAGGCGTGGACCCCAAGAAATTCGGGCTATCCAGAAGACGAGGGCAAAATGCTTCCGTTGAAGAAGGCGCTTGCCCATTCGCTCAACCAAGTTTCTGCTTACATAATGAAGCAGTTCGGACCGCAAGCCGTTGTTGACCTTGTTCATAACATGGGTATGACATCGGATATTCCAGCTGTCCCCGCAATATGTCTCGGAGCGTGCGAGTTGAGCCTTTATGAACAGGTTGGCGCAATCAACTGTTTCCCGAACAAGGGGGTCTATGTCGAACCTATATTCATAACCAAGATATGCGACAGGGAAGGCAATGAGATAGCGAAGTTCACGCCGAAGACCAATGAGGCCATTGACGAGAGCACAGCCTACAAGACTGTTCGGCTGATGCAGGGCGTTGTGGATTATGGTACGGGCTGGAGTCTCCGCGGAGCCAAATACCAATTGTCATTCCCGTTGGGCGGCAAAACTGGCACCACCGACAACCAGTCTGACGGCTGGTTCGTGGGCTACACGC
>CACYHL010000184.1 GCA_902774205.1 uncultured Bacteroidota bacterium
ATTGGATTGTTTGTGTTTTCTTCAACTGCCATAATTTCTACTTTTGCGACATCATTTTGATACAAACTACCAATTTCTTCTTTGAGTTTTTGTGCTGTTTTAAGAACCCTTGCTCAAAATTGATTTCAAACGGGTAGTCGGCAATGTTCAGAATATCCAAAATGCCGTCTATGTGGCAGTCCACGACATCCCTCAGTTTGAAAATAGGCACGAAGGGGTAAATGTTTGAGATGTTCCCGATACTCACTTTTGTCTTGTCCATCACAATCTTTACAATTGTTTTTCCAGCTCCACCGCTTGCCATGGCCGATCCGATACGGTCGGGTTTCCAATCTGAATGGGAGAGCCAGACACTGTCCACCCCAAACATATTGGCAGCTCCCGTATCATACAGGATGTCGCATTCTGTTGTGTCGTTAATGGTCGCATGAAGAATCAGGTGACTGCGGTAAAGAAAGGGAACGCTGTCGTTTTGGGCTGTGGCCTGGAGCTCACCGCATAGCAAGATGACGGCAAACATTCTGATGAGAATATGTTTCATATTGAAGGAAGAATTTATAATCATTTAATGTTAAGTTTATTATTTATTTTTGTAAAAGAACATCTGTTCTGGTCGGTTTATTGTTTCAATTTTTCTTTTCTATCCCCAACAAATACTCTTTCCGTTCAAAGCCTCCCGCATAGCCTGTGAGCGAGCCATCTGCGCCGATGACGCGGTGACAGGGAATGATGATGCTGATAGGATTTCGCCCCACCGCACAGCCCACCGCGCGCGCAGATGTTTTGGCTGATTGTTGGGATGTGGCGCGCAACGTTTCCACATACCGTTGTGCGATTTCACTGTAAGTCATTGTTTCCCCGTATGGTATATCGCACAATATTTCCCACACCTTTTGTTGGAATGGTGTCCCTTTGGGTGCAAGAGGCGGGAGGAAGTCGGGACGTGCACCCGAAAAATAAAGGTCGAGCCAGCGGCGTGCCTGCTCCAATATTTGCAACTCCGGCTTTTCGATGACAGTGCCTTGTAACGTTGCGGCGAAGTGCTTCTGCCCATCAAACCATAGTCCGGTGAGCGCCACCCCGTCCGAAGCGAGTGTGATTCCGCCGATAGGGGAGTGGTAATGGGTTGTGAAGTGCGTTTTCGCCATGTGGTTGGAATTTTTTACATGGCAAACTTACAAAAAAATCCAATAAAATATTTTAGCGTGTGATTTGACATCACACTTTTAACATTACAATTTGGAATTGCACCTTTCGCATTTGTCACAAAAATCGCAGCTTTTGCAGTTTGTGCAGCCGGTTCCTCCGCCGCACCCGCAAGCGCCTTTCGCTTTCTTTATCATCTTCCAAATAAAGAAAATGACCGCGGCAATGATTGTTATTATTGTGATAATGGTCTGGAACATAGTGCTTTATATAAAATCAGAAAAGACTGCCAATTTGGAAGACAAGGGCGGAGAGGCTCCAAGCGATGAGTATGGTGTAGATGAACGTGAAGGCTACCCAGCGCCAACCTGCTTCACGTTTGATAGCGGCAAGGGTGGCGAAACATGGCACGCTCAGCAACACAAAGAGCATTAGCGCATACGCGACTAACGGCGAGTAGATAGGCTGCCCCGCGCGCAAGCTCCCCTCAGGCCACCGCTGCTCCTTCATCTTCTCAGCTAACGAAACCTCGTTCTCCTCATCGTAATCGGTCTGGTAGAGCACGCCTAATGTTGAGGCGACAACCTCTTTCGCCGCAATTCCGGTGCAGAGCGCAACCCCTATTTGCCAGTCGAAACCGCAGACTTGGACGGCTGGCTCGATGAAGTGCCCAAACCGCCCGATGAACGAATGCTCGCTGTGGTACGCCGCCGACAGTTTCGAGAGAGAGTCAACAGTCATTTCTATCTCTTCAGCGGAGAGGGAATTGTCATTTTTGACATGCTCAATCTGCTGTGTATAAAGCTGTTCCTGTTTCGTGTTATGCGGAAAATACTCCAACGCCCAGATGATGACGGACGCCGCCAGAATCACGGTTCCCATCTTCTGGAGGTATTGCACGCTGCGGTCCCACATGTGAAGCAGAATGTTACGCGCTGTTGGGATGCGGTATGGCGGCAGCTCCATGACAAACTCTTCGGACGTGCTCCGGAAAACCGTCTTGTTGAGCAGCAGCGAAGTCAGCACCGCAAAAATAATGCCGATAAGATAAATGCTCATAAGAATCAGCCCTTGGTGTTTCGTGAAGAAAGCCGAGACGAGCACGATATAGACGGGCAGGCGCGCCGAGCACGACATGAACGGTATCGTGAGCAGTGTCACCATGCGGTCTTTCTTGTTTTCGAGGGTGCGTGTGGCCATAATTGCCGGCACTCCGCAGCCGAAGCCCATGATGTATGGAATGAACGAGCGGCCGTGCAGCCCGAATTTGTGAAAGACTTTGTCAACCATGAAAGCGGCGCGCGCCATGTAGCCGGTGTCCTCCATAATGGCGATGAAGAAGAAGAGCAGAATGATGTTTGGCAAGAACGAGATAACAGCTCCGATACCGCTGATAACGCCACCTATCATATCGTTGAACATGCCTTCTGGAAGAGCATTGTGTACCACGCCGCCGAACCACGACACAAGCATATCGAGCCATTCCTGCGGATATGCCCCGAGAATGAATGTGATTTCAAACATCAGCCACATGAAAACGAAAAGCAGCGGAAACCCTATCCATTTGTTTGTCAGAATGTCGTCAGCCTTGTACAATTTCTGGTCTTTGTTTTTCTCGCCCGGGGTGTAAGTCTCTTTGAGCGCGCCTCTGATGAAGCCGTATCTGGCGTTGCTCAGCTGCGTGTCGATGGTCTCGCCGTATGCCCGCTCCAGCGCTTCACGATGATATTTCGCCTCACTCATAATCTCAGCCCCATTCGGCAGTTTTTCAATATCCGCCAAGGTATGCTTTGTCCCCTCAAGTGTGTCTATTGCAATGTAACGTGCTGAGTATATGTTGATTATATCCTTATTCTCTGATATTTTATTTTTTACTGCAAGAATAGCTTTTTCAATATCATTGCCATAATTGATATGTATGTGACGTGTGACATCTTTACTGTTTTCAAAAACGTTGATGAGTGCTTGAAGCACTTCGGGGATGCCGCGCCCCTTCGAAGCCACGGTCGGCACAAGCGGAAAGCCGAACATCACAGAGAGCTCGTTGTAGTCAAGTTTGTCGTTCTTGGCTTCAAGCTCATCGAACATGTTGAGAGCCAGCACCATTGGAACGTTCATGTCGATAAGCTGCGTGGTGAGGTATAGGTTCCGTTCAAGGTTTGAGGCGTCAACAATGTTAAGGATAAGGTCGTATTCGTTTTTCGTGAGAAATTCGCGGACACAGAGCTCCTCTGGCGAATACTCGTTCACGGAATAGGTGCCGGGAAGGTCAACCATGCGGATTGTATAGCCTTTGTGGTAGAACGTTCCGAGTTTCATATCAACTGTGACGCCGCTGTAGTTGCCGACTTTATCGCGCAGGCCTGTGGCGTGGTTGAAAAGGGAGGTCTTGACGCAGTTCGGGTTGCCCATGAGCGCG
>CACYHL010000185.1 GCA_902774205.1 uncultured Bacteroidota bacterium
GTTTTAATTGGAATATCGGATGCCCTATGAATCAGATAGTTAGGAAGAGGCGCGGTTGCGGAATCATGCCTTATCCGCAAATGGTCGCTGATGTGGTGGAGAAAGTTATGGCTCAAACCCCGTTCCGTTTTTCTGTCAAAATGAGACTCGGAATGTATTCTTCAGATGAGTCTGTTGTGCTTCTTGAAATTTTGAATGGTTATCCGTTGGATTTTGTCGTGATTCACCCGCGACTTGGCGTTCAGCAGTACGAGGGTACTACGGATTTGGAGGCGTTGACGCGTTGTTTGTCAATGACACGGCATAAGGTTGTTTATAGTGGTGATATTCAGACTGTTAGTGATTATGATTTGTTGAAAAAACGGTTCCCTGAAATTGCCGCTTGGATGCTGGGACGCGGGATTTTGTGTGACCCGTTTTTAGCGGAAAAGATTGCGGATTATGAGAATAATGTTGAGCGGAATAATTTGGAAGAGGAGTATTCTCGTTTCTCCGCTTTCTATAACGATTTGCTGAATACAATGCTTGGTGCCTTCAATGAGCGCAGGGTCTTGGCTAATTTGAAGGAGTTGTGGCACTATTTTGCCCGATATTTTTCACTTTCTCAAGAAGAATTGCAGAAATTGCTTAGAATAGAGGATTTTTCAGAATTTGTCAGTAAAACTGGTTTGATATGCAGAAATTTAAGTTGATTTTCTTGTTGGCGATTTTTTTCGTAATGAATTGCACAACGGTGCTTCATGCCACGCCGCCGTCCGACTGGAAACGGCTTCAGAACGAGGCTTCGTGGATACAGTACGGTTTCAGATTGGGAGTTAACATCTCTCTTGACTCAAAATATTCTGAAACAGATCACCTTGACAAACTCCTTTCAGCTGAATTCGGTGCGTTCTCGCGGTTCGGGAAAATTGTTTATGGTGAAATCGGCTTTGGTTATATGTTTCATAAGGGAACGTATATGACTGCACATGTTACATCTGGCGGTTACGAAAGAATCGAGTCGAGATACCTGCAAATACCCATGAAAGCTGTCGCTTATTTACCTGTCAGTCAAAAAATTGCGTTTTTGCCCAATTTGGGTGTCATATACCAGCCGCTTGTTCATGTGACAAAAAATGACAGTGGATATAACAAGTCATCTATCACAAATCATTCATTTGTCTTACACGCTGGTTTAGGTCTCAAAATCCATTTTGTTACAATAGATTTTGCGTATCGCAAAAACTTGACGCCATTTTTTAAGGACAGAAAATCTTTGAAACCATCTTTTATGACAATAATGATAGGATTTCAATTCTAAACTGCAAATGTTAAAATGTTGATATTAATGATTTTGCATTGAAATATCAAAAAAAACTTTGAATTTGAGACTTTAAATTAAAAAAAAGTGTATTTTTGCATCGCTTTTCAAGCAGGGAGCATAGCTCAGCTGGTTTAGAGCACCTGCCTTACAAGCAGGGGGTCACAAGTTCGAATCTTGTTGTTCCCACAAAAATTAAGCACTTGCAAAGGATTTGTAAGTGCTTTTTTTGTGGAGATTAATGTGCTTGTAAAACTATTGAAAGTACTGAATATCAATTTGCTAATGAACGTATGCGAAGAGAGGTTTAAACCACGGATTATATTGCAATCCGCGGTAAGTTTTCTGCCTGTAATCTCTGCCGCCACCGCGGGGCTAACCATATTAGTGGACAGCAATCGTGTGACAGCAGGGGTTCCGCTGTGCTTCACCGCCTGCTTACGTTTTCTGTCGCCCCTGCTGGGCTAACCGGTTGAGCAAATATCAATCGTGTGACATTTTACAAAAAAATTGTATTTTTGCCCAAAATATTCACAAAAAAATGTCTCCCCAAAAACTTATAATAGCATTTGTTTTCCTGCTTGTTGCGGCGGGCGGCTACGGACAAAGCGTTGTCGGTAAGGGTGCGGCGGGGCGGAAATCGGCGGAGAAAGTCCGGCTGCTGGTGTGGAATCAGGATACGCTGTTCGGACTGATTGACGGCACAGGCAAGCCGGTGCTGCCTTGCGAGTATGAGGATCTGACACTCTATGGCTGCAACGTTTATAAGGAGGCCGGCTATATTGTCGCCAAACGCAACAGACTGTGGGGCGTGCTCGACTGGAACGGACATCAGCTGGTGCCATTTCGCTATAACAGAGAACCAGAACCAATAGCCGCAAGCAAGGGGCTCTTCCTAATCCCGGGATATGAGGAAAACGGCGGCGTGGTGGACAGTAGAGGCGATACCGTACTTCCGTTCAAATATCTTTATATTGAATGCTCTAATAACGCTTATATTCGTTATTGGTGCAAGAATGACATTCCCTCTCGGCTGGTTTATACCAAAGTGGAAATGCGCGATGATACGCTGGCGGACGGGAAAATACGGCAGGTGCCGCAAACCTATTTGGAGGGGTGCCTTGATGAGAATTGCAATGAAGTGCTTCCACCTGTTTATAGAAAAATCAATGTGGGGCACAGTGTGATTCTTGTCATAGACACAAACGGGTACGAAGGACTTGCTGACTATTCAGGCAGATGGCTTGTTGCACCAGACCCGCAATATGAATTTGGCATGATTTATGGTTCCTTTCATACAACAATAGTGGATAAAAAATCGAAGAGGGTCGGATTGCTGTCAGCTGAAGGAGACGTTTTGTTGCCTGTCATATACCAAAGTATTGATGACTCTTATGAATTGGTAAACAATATTTTGCTTCAGGACACATTCGGACTTTGGAGTATTGTTGACACTCGGCTGCAGCCGCTCACGCCACACCGTTATAAGGAGTTGGTCAATCTCGGCGAAATGGATATTTCTGACATCTATTGGGGCTTGCTGCCCGATGGCACTTCGGAACTGATTGATACTGCGGGAAACGTAATTCAGATAGACCCGCCTGTGCTTTTCCAAGATATTATTCCCTTCCTCTTTCCTGTCGTCTTTGTGGATGGCGCATTGCAGTTGGTGAATCCGTCAGGGAAACTTTTGCCGCAGCGTTACAAGGCTTCACACGGTGGAACGAATTCGTTGGTGAGCGTTTCTGCCGATTCTTTGCATTGGGGCGTGGTTGACCGCAATGGAAAGGTCGTGGTCCCTTTGCGTTATAGTGCGGCTGATGTCAACGATGATGGTGTCATATTCACCCGCCGTCCGTCAGGGAAAATCGATGTTTTCAGCAGAGAAGGTGAAAAATTGCTAACCTGCAGGGGGGTGATGGAAGCGCATGATGTGTTGCTGATTGAGAATCGCAAAAAACAATGGGCTATTGCCGACAAAACCACAGGACATCGCATAAGCAGTTATTTCCAAACGCTTGATCATATAGTATATTGCTGTGAATCATCGGGCTATTGGAGCGTTTTCAAAGAGAACGGCATGATGGGCTATATTGACAGCCAAGGACATGAAATTTACCCATGTTCGCTTGACTATGAAATGGTAGGTGGAGCGAGGATTTTATGGAAATTCATTGACGGTGGGTGTTCTTGCGGAAAACTGCAATATTAGTTATTCCATAAAACCAAT
>CACYHL010000186.1 GCA_902774205.1 uncultured Bacteroidota bacterium
ACTGTCACAGTAACAGTGGTTGATTCATTAATCATCTCCATTGCGCCTGACTCTATTTGTGTCGGCGAAAAAGCCATCGTTTCAGGGCCTTCAGGACTCACTTACCTGTGGTCTGACGGAAGCACTTCCTCGACTTTCATACCGACATCCGCAGTTCCCTCCTCTTACACCGTTGTGGCAAGCACTTCACAAGGCTGCACCGGCAGCGCAACTGTCTATGTTATGCCCTCCCCAGTCGCTGAGTTCACCGCAGATTCATGGGAGGTGGACTGGGAAAACGCCACTGTCCAATTCAGCGACCTGTCTGTTGACGCGATTTCGTGGCAATGGACATTTGGCGGCAACGCAACCAACAACAACACTTCAACCGAACAGAATCCGACTTTCACCTTCCCTTACGCAGGTGTCTTCGGAGTCTCATTGGAAGTGGAATCAGAAAACGGGTGCAAAGACCAAGTCGCACATCAAGTCAAGGTGACTGGCGAAGAGTTCTTCCTTTATGTCCCCTCCGCATTCACACCAAACAACAATGCCATTAACGACACTTGGAGAGCGTACGGGGTAGGAATTGCCGATTACGATGTTGTCGTTTACGACAGATATGGTCGACTGATGTTTACAACCACAGATTTCAACGAAGGGTGGGATGGCCGTGTCAACGGCAAACTCGTGCCACTCGGCTGCTACTCCTACCGCATAATCGTATCTTTTGTCAACTCAGAACAAAAAATTTACAAAGGCACTGTCACAGTAGTTGACTGATAATCAGACACAAACATACATTTTCCCTGGTTTTCGCTCAATCACATTCTTAAACTCAAGCCCCAAAAGCAGAGCATTGATTTTCGACGTGGATATATTATTTGCAAATTCCATTAATTCATCTATTGATACCTCCTTTTTGTTTTTTATATAATTAGTTATGTACAGTTCATCATCACTCAGCGGGATGAAAAGTTCAGTTTGCCTTGATTTGGGTGGCGGCGCGTCCCAATTCATCAGCTCAACTATATCAGCACCCGATGTGACTATTGCCGCAATGTTTTTACGTATCAACTCATGGCAACCATCATGCTTTTGCTGAAAAATATTTCCAGGCACCGCAAAAACGTCTCGGTTGTATGAATGTGCGATGTACGCCGTGATGATACTGCCCCCTTTGATTGCTGTCTCAACCACAACAGTGGCGTCTGCAAGGCCTGCAATTATGCGGTTGCGGCGCGGGAAATTCTGTCGGTCTGGCTTCGTATCATACTGATATTCAGCAATCAGCGTGCCCCCTGAATCCAAAATCCTTTCTGCCAACTGAGAGTTTGAAAAGGGGTATATCCGTTTGAAGCCAGTACCCATTACAGCCGCAGTACGCAAGCCATAAGCAAGAGCCTGCTCATGCGCCGCCGTGTCAATACCCATTGCCAATCCGCTGATAATCACGGCATTACTTTGAGCTAACCCCTCAACAATGTGCTTTACACACTCCTTCCCATAGGTAGTGGCATTGCGCGTGCCGACCACAGCGACAGCCTTCTCATAATTGAATTTCGCCTCCCCTTTGAAAAAAAACTGGTACGGTGAATCAGAGCACGCCCGCAGCCGCTTGGGGAAATTCTCGTCCGTGTAAAAACAATAACTGATACTATGTTTTCCCATCAATTCCAGCTCACGTTCCACACAACGCCGTATAGTATCCGTCACCTCAGGCTCAGCTATTTTTTTTGCAATTTCAGGCTTAAGTTTCAACCTGAAATTCGTGAAAATGTCAGTCGCATTATCAAATCGCTGCAACAGCTTCTTGATAACCGCTGGCGTGTAATGCTCCTGATAGCCAAGTGCCAATCTGTAAAACAGCTCCGAATACATCGTTTCCCCTTTCAATATTTTTGCAAATATACAAAATTTTAATTAAATATTAATTTTTAGAAATATTTTTTTGAAATAAAGGTGTGAATCTTAAGGTGAACCGTGGCGAGGTGCACGCCATTATGGGGCCGAACGGCACTGGAAAAAGCACACTCGCGTCTGTAATTGCGGGAAAAGAAATTTTTGAGGTTACAGAAGGAAGTATCACTTACAAAGACAAGAATCTGTTCGACCTCTCCATAGAAGACCGCGCCCGCGAAGGCATTTTTGTCGGATTCCAATATCCGGTCGAGATTCCGGGAGTGAGCATATCAAATTTCATGAAGACTGCTTTGAACGAAATCAGGCAATACAGAGGGCTGCCGCCGCTTACGGCAAGCGAGTTCCTCAGACTGATGGAGGAGAAAAAGAAAGTTGTGGAGCTGACCGCGAAACTGAGCAACCGCTCTGTGAATGAGGGCTTTTCGGGCGGAGAGAAAAAGAAAAACGAGATTTTCCAAATGGCAATGCTGGAACCGGAACTGTCAATTCTCGATGAGACCGACTCCGGACTTGACATTGACGCGCTCCGTATCGTGGCGAACGGCGTTAACCAGCTAAAAACGAAGGACACAGCGACAATCGTTATCACCCACTACCAGCGGCTTCTCGACTATATTGTGCCCGATGTCGTGCATGTGCTGTTTGACGGGAAAATTGTGAAGTCGGGACCGAAAGAACTCGCACTCGAACTTGAGGAAAAGGGCTACGACTGGATTAAACAAGAATACGAACAGGGAAAATTAGTGTAACAGATGGAACCATTCACCGAAACGATAAAGACACTATATAATGCTCACAGACAGGAACTTACAGGTGCTGAGATTCCGCAAATCGCTGCTTTGCGCGACACCGCCGCCGAATATTTCATCGCAAAAGGTCTTCCTACACGGAAGTACGAGACTTGGCGGCACCGCTCCATTGACGAATTGGTCTGCAAAGAATACGAAACACAATGGCAGCCGGCTCCGTATCAACCTGTAAACGAATATTTTACGTGCGAGCTGAAAAACATTAACGCTTATACCTACACTTTTCTCAACGGCTGGTATGTATATGACAATTCAGCTCTCACAACATTAGAAAACGGCGTTATAATCGGCAGTCTCGCAGCCGCACTAAAGGAAAATCCTTCTCTCGTAATCGAAAATATCGCCAAACAAAATCTGACCCAAAACGATAATCTATTGGCTCTTAATGAAGCTCTTTTTACAGATGGTCTTTTTGTGTATATTCCTGGATGGTTCAGCAGCGCAATCTGATCATTGTCGGGAAAAATTCCTCTTTCTCATTGGTGCAATGCGATGACTCTGTGAAGACTAACGACAGTTTCATCAATAATGTGACTGAAATTTCATTGCAGGAAAATGCCAGAATGCACTACTATAAACTTGAAAACAAGGACGAAAAGTCGCTGCTTGTGAACCAAGTTTACGTGAACCAGTCGGCGGGCTCCAAGTTTGTGGCGAACACCATTACATTCAACGCCGGCTTCGTAAGAAACAGTTTGAATGTCAATCTTAACGAGCCATACGCTACTGCAAAATTGTACGGATTGTATCTTGCAGACAAAAATCAATATGTTGACAATCAGATATTTGTAAAACATATTGCGCCAAATTGCACAAGCTATCAGCTATACAAAGGCATTGCTGACGACAAGGCAAGCGCGAATTTCAACGGGCACATTTATGTTGCGCCGAACGCGCAGCAGACCAACGCATACCAAAGCAGCAAAAACATAAGTCTCACCGACGAGGCGCGAATCACAACGCAACCGTTTTTGGAAATTTACGCCGATGACGTGAAGTGCAGCCACGGCTCAACAGTTGGGCAATTAGATGAAGAAGCTCTCTATTATCTGCGCTCGCGCGGAATCTGCGCCAAAAACGCGCGACGGCTTCTGCTCTTCGCCTTCGCAAACGAAATGGCAGAATTCGCAGAGATTGAGCCACTCCGCGTCCGTCTTAACGACATGATACGCAGGCGGTTAAGCGGAGAACTTACCATCTGCGACAAATGTCATCTGCACTGTTCTGAAAAACATTTCACTTTTGAAAACATTATAATCAAATAATAGTTATGAAGCTCTTATTAATCAGTAATTCAACAAATTATAAAGAAAATTATCTTGGCTGGTGTCTGCCGCTTATCGAACAGTTTTTTAAAAGATGTTCAAAATCAGGAAATGTTAAAGATGACATTTTATTTATCCCGTATGCCGGCGTGAATATTGGAGGGAAGGCATATCCTGCGAGTTATGATGCTTACGCGAGCCGCATAAAAAATATTTTTGAACCGCTCGGCTACCATGTGACATCGATTCATGAGGCGGCTGACCCGATTAAGGCGGTCAATAAAGCAAGCACGATAATTGTCGGCGGCGGCAACACGTTCCACCTTGTCGCTGAGCTTCACAAGCACAAACTGATAGAGCCGATTCGCCGCAAGGTGATGGAAGGCACGCCGTACATCGGTTGGAGTGCGGGCTCTAATGTCGCCTGCCCTACGCTTATGACCACAAACGACATGCCGATTATCATGCCTGAGAGTTTCAAATGTTTAGATCTGGTGCCGTTCCAGATAAATCCTCATTATATTGACGCATATCCGGAAGAAATAAATGATGCTATCAGGCACGGCGGCGAGACACGGCAGGTGCGCATAGACGAGTTTTTAGCTGTGAATCAAGAAATTACGGTTGCAGGTCTCCGCGAAGCCACAGCCCTTTGGGTTGAAGGCGACAAAATGTGTCTCAAAGGCGAAAGGAATATGCGTGTGATGAGATATAATGGTGATAATCAGGAATTTAAACCAGGTACCATCTTGGATTTCAATTTCAAGGAATGTGAGCCACTCGACAGAAATATTTTCGGAAATGAAATATAATTTTGACGAGATTGTAGAACGGCGCGGCACCGACTGTCTGAAATATGACGGTATGGCGAAGTTTTACGGTTCTGACGACAACCTGCCGATGTGGGTTGCCGACATGGATTTCCGTACGCCAGACTTCATTCTCGATGCGTTGAAAAAGCGGCTGGAGCATCCTGTTCTCGGCTATTTCAACCACACGGAGCGATTCCGCCAAGCCATTTCAAGTTGGGTGCTCCGCCGACACAATTGGAGAATTGACAACGATTGGATTCTCTTCTCCCCCGGTGTCGTTCCCGCCTTGGCTGCCATTGTCCTCGCTTTCACCGAGCCGCACGACAAAATAATTGTTCAGCCGCCGGTTTATCATCCTTTCTTCTATGTTATTGAAAATCAGAATCGTAAGATAATAGAAAATCCGCTTAAACTTGATGGGGAAAACTATCTTTTCGATTTTGAAGACTTGGAGATGAAATTGAAAGAAGGTGCCAAACTGCTGATACTGAGCAATCCGCATAATCCTGTCGGGCGTTGCTGGAAGCCGGAGGAACTTCGTAAACTGTCAGAAATGTGCCTCGCCTACAACTGCATTGTCGTTTCTGACGAAATCCATTCTGATTTGATGATAAACGGCAACCGCCATACAGTAACCGCAAACTTGTCGCCTGAAATTGCCTGCAACACAATAACTTGCATGGCACCGAGCAAAACGTTCAACATGGCTGGACTCTCAACTTCTGAAATAATCGTTTCAAACGAAGGATACCGCGAAAAAATCAACCATGTCCTTACTGATGGTATTCACATTCACTGTGGGAACATTTTCGGCGATGTCGGATTGATTGCGGCTTACGAAAACGGTGATGAGTGGCTTGCACAACTGCTTGATTATCTGACAGAAAATGTTAATTATGCAAAACGGTTTATAAAAGAAAAGCTGCCTGTTCTCAAAACTTTCAATCATGAGGCGACCTATCTTTTATGGGTTGATTTCAGCGATTGCGGGCTCACACACGCGGAACTTGCCAAGAAACTTGTTTGTGAAGCGCATTTGGCGTTAAATGACGGAAGCATATTCGGTCGCGGCGGAGCAAAACACTTCCGCATAAACCTCGCTTGTCCGAAATCTACTGTAACAGAGGCTCTTATACGTTTAGAAAAAACTTTTTCAAAATACAATCCATAGAATGAAAAACAGAGTTTTTACATATATAATATATTGTATAGCCGTTTTTCTTCTCGTTGCGTGCAAAAAAGAGGAGAAATTCTCAGAAATCCCGTACATAAGTTTTGTGGATTTTGTAAAAATTGATAATGCGCTCGGATATGATGATCAGGCGCGCCTCACGATACATTTTCAAGACGGTGACGGCGACCTCGGCTTGAACGAAAACGACATCTACCCACCTTTTGACACATCTTCAATCTATCATTACAACTTTTTTATCGACTGCTACAAAAAAATTGACGGCGAATACCAGCTACTGGAACTTGACGGAACGCAAAACTCCCGATTCCCGCGTTTGAGCGACAAGGATTCTGAATCAATTGAAGGGGACATAAGCATAAACATTTTCATCAACACCTACGATTGGTCAACCACATACGACACAATGAAATTGGAATGCCACATCGTTGACCGCGCGCTGCACGAAAGCAACACCATCACCGTTCCCGAATTTGTGGTGAAGAAGAAGTGAGGGAAAAACTAACCACAATGTGCCTTTAAAGTATTGAAGTTGAAATCTGAATCTATTTGGAAATCTTTCAATATTGAGCGTGTTTGTTCGTTAATACGTTTTGTATCAACAAGA
>CACYHL010000187.1 GCA_902774205.1 uncultured Bacteroidota bacterium
AAAAGTTAAAAAGGTATTCAAAACCAATCTAACCAAGCAAAGAGCACTGAATAAGTTCTATAAAATGGACAGCGAAGGTGAATACGATTTTGCCGAACAGTTGGAAAATGACGATTCCGTTATTCTGTTTACAAAACTCAAAAAGGGCGGTTTTGTTATTGATACACCATACGGAAACTATTCGCCTGACTGGGCTGTAATAGTGAAAGAAGAAGCTGTTCAGGACCACAGAATGTACTTCATTATTGAATCAAAATTCGGAAAAAATTCAGCTGACCTGACGGAAGTTGAAAGAAATAAAATTGAAAAATGCGGTAAATTACACTTTAAAGCTGTGGACAAATCGGTAAAATTTGACTGGATTAATAATTATAATGATTACAGGAGGAAATTCGGAATAATCAGCGTAATGTCATAATAACTATACAGAACCGTTACATAAAAGATTTCTGTAAAATTGTTTTAATCAGATTCAGTAACTTTTATTGTAGAATTATAATAATTATATGAAGATAAAGATGTTTCTCTCTGATAAAAACAAATTAACAATTCAAAAAGGAACCGATTTTTTATTGGTTTCTGCAATTATAATATTTTTTGTTTTTCTTTTTTGGGGTATTAATATCATAAATTCAGGTTATCATATTATAGATGACCATGAAATTTATTACTTTCCTTCCGTTATAAACAAAGATACAGTTATTCAGTATTTTAATGATTTTATTTTGAATGACGGACGTTTTCGTCCTTTGTACTGGATTCACCGTGTATTGTTATTTTATATTTTTAAACAGAATTTTACTCTTTATTACACTGAAATGTTTGTTTTGGGAATGGAAAACGAGTCATTTGAGGATGCTGTACGAAATAATGATTTTTCAACAATAAGCAAATATCTATATCGTGTACAAAGCATCTCGGAATCGGATTACTGGTTCAGGTTGCACATTGAAACACAAAACGACAAGACTCCTTCTGCAAAATTAGCAAATAAATATCATAGAGTAAAAAGTTTAAAATCCTTCCATGAACTTAATCCACATAAAGTTTATATTTCTGTTATAGGTAAAATCAAAGCGTTATGAGCAACATCAAACTATTTAAAAAAAAAAAAATCCGTTCCGTATGGAACGATGAAGAGGAGCAGTGGTATTTCGTTGTGGAAGATGTGGTTGCCGCACTAACCGATAGCGCTGACCCAAAGCAATATGTAAAACGTATGAAACTGCGCGATGCAGAATTGGCCAAAGGGTGGGTACAATTTGTACCTACCCTTGTAGTTCCCACCGCTGGCGGTAAGCAACGAATGAGCTGCGCCAATGTAAAAGGCCTGCTCCGCATCATCCAATCCATACCCTCGCCCAAAGCCGAGCCTTTCAAACAGTGGCTGGCCACAGTAGGCTACGAACGTATGCTCGAAATCGAAAACCCGGAGCTGGCACAGGAACGCATGAAAGAACTGTACGAAAAGAAAGGCTACCCCAAGGACTGGATCGACAAACGTCTGCGCGGCATCGCCATCCGCCAGAACCTTACCGACGAATGGAAAAAACGTGGCATCACCGAGGAACGCGACTTTGCCATCCTCACCGCAGAAATAAGCAAAGCCACCTTCGGCATGACTCCCTCCGAATACAAGGAATACAAAGGCCTCACCAAGAAAAACCAAAACCTGCGCGACCACATGGACGACCTCGAACTTATCTTCACCATGCTGGGCGAACGTGTTACCACCGAAATCTCTGAAAAAGAACAACCCGACACCTTTGCCAAAAGCAAAAACATAGCACGCAGGGGCGGAAATGTGGCCGGCAAAGCACGCGAAGCCACCGAAAAGGAACTCGGTAGAAGCGTGATTTCCGACAAAAACTTCCTGCCCGACAGCCAAAACCCTAAATTAGAAGAATAGCAATGGTAAAACGCACCCTCTGTTTCAGCAATCCCGCCTACCTGTCGTAAAAAAACGGACAATTGGTAATTAAAATGCCCGAACTGGAAAACGTGAAATCCGTTCCCGACTCTTTCAAGCAGGAGTTTGTAAAAACCATCCCCATCGAGGATATAGGAGTTTTGGTTATCGACAATCAGCAAGTAACTTTTACACAAGGCATTATGGAAGCATTGCTAGAAAACAACAGCGCTGTGATTACCTGCGACAGCCGGCACCTGCCTACCGGACTACTGCTCCCCCTAAGCGGCAACACCACACAAACCGAACGTTTCCGCTACCAGATAGATGCCTCACAACCTCTCAAAAAACAGCTCTGGCAACAAACAGTGCAATGCAAGATTCGCAACCAGGCGGCCGTGCTGCACCAAAGCACCGGAGCGGTGGTGAAAAACATGCTTGTGTGGGCCAACGACGTTAAAAGCGGCGACAGCGACAACCTCGAAGGCCGTGCCGCAGCCTACTATTGGCGCAACCTTTTTCCGCAACTGCCCGATTTCACACGCAGTGCCGACGGCATTTCGCCAAACAATATGCTCAACTACGGCTACGCCATTCTGCGTGCCGTGATAGCCCGCTCGCTGGTGGCCAGCGGCATGCTCCCCACCCTAGGCATACACCACCACAACCGCTACAACGCCTATTGTCTGGCCGACGACATAATGGAACCCTACCGCCCGTATGTGGACAAGCTGGTTATCGACCTTGTAGGGGAAATCGGCTTTGCCGAGGAAATAGACACCTCTATAAAAATGAAGCTTCTGCAAATACCTGTTACCGAAGTGTTTATCGGAGGACAACGCAGTCCGCTAATGGTGGCGGCACAGCAGACTACGGCATCGCTTTTCAAATGCTTTTCGGGCGAACTGCGCAAAATAGCCTATCCCGAAATAAAAATGCAGTGATGGACCGCTTCAGCGAATACCGTATTATGTGGGTGCTGGTGCTTTTCGACTTGCCTACCGAGACAAAAAAAGAACGCAAGGCCGCCGCCGATTTCCGCAAAAAAATAATGGGCGACGGTTTCACCATGTTCCAGTTTTCAATATATCTACGCCACTGTCCAAGCCGCGAAAACGCCGATGTTCATATAAAACGTGTAAAATCTTTTCTTCCCGAACTCGGACAGGTGGGAATTTTGTGTATAACCGACAAACAATTTGGCGAAATGGAGCTTTTTATCGGAAAAAAAGAGGAAAAAATGCCCGAAATTGGACAACAATTGGAGCTTTTTTAGGACAAAAAAAGTGCTTTTTCAAACAAAAAAATCCCGCTTTTTTGGCGGGATTTTTTATTCCTAAAACAAGTTCCATCATTTTGATTTACAGCTCTTTGCAAAGATTGTGATGTTTAAGAACTTGCAAAGATACAATTTTTTAGCGAATCACAACATACGAGGCGCAGAAAGCCTACTACACACAGATGTTTAAGAACTTGCAAAGATACAATTTTTTAGCGAATCACAACAAACAAATACTTTATAATCACTTAACACCGATGTTTAAGAACTTGCAAAGATACAATTTTTTAGCGAATCACAAC
>CACYHL010000188.1 GCA_902774205.1 uncultured Bacteroidota bacterium
CTCCCCAGGAGGTGGGCACCCACAACGCTACCATCACCTTGAGCAGCGAGAATGCCGAGGACGTAGTCGTCAGCATCGTGGGCACCTCGGTGTTTGAGACCCATGATCCTGTGATGCTCGAGGCCAATGAGGAATACATACACCTCACCGGGTTCCGAGCCGACTGGACCGATGAGACCCCTGCCAAGAATGTAGAGAGCTACACCCTCGAGGTCGCCACCAAGGCCATCACCGCTCTGCTGGGCGAGACCGACTGGAGTGACCTCACTTATCAGAGCTACAGTGTGATTTCCCACTGGCAGGACTACTTCCCCGAGGGCTGGGAATATCAAGGTAGCCAGCTCTTTACCGGCAATGGCTGCCTCCAGTTGGGTTCTGGCGGTGCCATCATTTCTCCCGAATATGATTTGACGGGCTATGACAAGGTCACCGTCAAGATGCGCGCCAAGAGCTACAGTTCGTGGACTCTCTCGGGTGTAACCATTTCCACTAGCCAGCAATCCGTGCATGTGGACCTTGGCACCCAGTTCACCGATTATGTCTTCGTCCTGGATTGCGCTGACATCGAGCGGATTACCATCCGTGGCGACTACTATCCCAACAATTATGGCCAGATCGAGAGCATTCAGATTTATGCCGGCGATGCCAGTGAGCCCGCGAAGCTCAGGGCCGTTAATGAGGAAGGCGATGCCACCTACCGTCTCATCACCGGCATCACTCCCGACAAGTTCTACACAGTTAAGAACCTGACAGCCGGCGGCACCTTCTTCTTCCGCGTGAAGGCCCATTACACCGACGACACCTGGAGCCCTTGGAGCAAGGCCAAGACCGTTGTCCTGCATGGTGAAGGACATGGCTATGCTGTTGGCGACGTGAATCACGATGGCATGGTTAACATTAGTGACGTAACTGCTCTGATTGACTATTTGTTGAATCCCCAGCAGTCGATTTGCACCATCTGTGCCGATACTGATGGCAATCAAGCGGTGAACATCTCCGATGTAACAGAACTCATTGATTTCCTGCTTTTGGGAAGTTGGTCCGAGAACTAATCATCGATATTCTTCAATGAGTATGTTAAGCTGAAGTATGAGCGTAAGTTCAAAACAACCCCCTCCATAAAAACTGACAAAACCCGCTGAATTTCAGCGGGTTTTGTTTTCTGTGCGCCTGATAGGAGTTGTTTTTGAACCCTTCAAAAACCTTAAAAAACCTCTAAAAACTGATAACCAGTCATTTGAACGCCTATAGAAAATGCCATTTAGGCGTCGAAAGGTGTTGAACGACACAAAACGGGGGAGCGCACGCACCCCCGAACAGAGGTCAATATTATTCTAGTTTTTGAAATTAACGCCTCAAACAAAGTGCAGACTTGGGGCCAAATGCCATTTATTCTTTTACTTAAAGCTCAAGAGTCCGCATTTTCTTTTGCCGTTTTCAACCATTTCATTAATTTTGCGAACATACTTAATACGAACAACACATGGTAAAGATAAATCGTTTACTTTATTTTACGGTGGCGATAAGCCTTGTTTGTATGATATTGACTTCATGCAGCAGGTCGCCACGTTATAAAAATGACGGAAAACAGGTGACCTGGCAAGGAACGGATATCTGGGCTGGGCATTGGTCCAGGGTTGTTGATGCAGACCCTGCCAGTTTTGAGGATTTGGGTAACGGGTACGCCAAAGATGACCAAAAGGCATTTCTTGAGGGGAAAATCATCAAGGGAGCTGACGGAAAAACATTTAAATGCCTGGAGAAACCGTTCGCTGTCGATGCCAACCATGTATTTATTCTAGACGTCATGATAGATGCCGATCCCAAGTCATTCAGAATACATGGACAGTACCTGACAGAGGATAAGAATGACTATTTTTGGCGCGGGAATCCCATACATGTGTCAGACAAAAGATCATTTGTCATCATAGGAGATAAGGATTATTATGGGACAAAATGGGCGAAAGACAAAAACAACGCATATTATATGGGAGAACACCCCGTACCACTTGCAGACTACGACAGTTTTCATGTGATAAAAGAGACCGACAGCAGAGGTGTACAAGGAAGCTATGCCGCCGACAAATATCGGGTGTATTGTAAAGACCATATTGTCGAGGGTGCCGACCCAGAGACATTCACTGAAGTAAACGAGAATGTGGGCCAAGACAAGTATCGGGTTTATTTACTATGGAAAGCCACGGTCGTAAAGGATTACAACCAATTATCAGAGATAAGCGGTTTTTATTCTGACGGTTCGCACATCTACACCCATGAATTTGAAATGGTAGAAGATGCTGACGCCCGTACTTTCAGACAATTTGGAAGCCAATGGTATGGCTATGGCAGTTGGTATGTGGATAAAGACCATGTATGGTGGCGTGAAAAGCATGTGGTGGAAATGAAGGAAGTGAAGGAAGCAGATGCCGCCACCTTCCAACTTATGCAGGTGTACAATTACTCCGATGGAACAACTGATACCTCTGAATCGTTTGCCAAGGACAAAAGCCATGTATTCTATCGTGGTTCCATCATACCTGGTCCCGACCCGGCAACGTTCGAAATCATTGATATTGACGGTTCCTTGACCACTTTCGACAAGAACCGCATCTATGAGGGCGAAAACTCGAAAGAGTTGCAGAAGTATTTGAAAGACAAATATGGAAGAAAACTAAAAGAAAAATAGTGACGATTATTTTGATATAAAAACCAACAACAATCAATAGGTTCAGTCTCATTTCAGGGCCTAAATTAATACATAAAACCCGCTGGGATTCAGCGGGTTTTGGTTTTTCGTGCGCCTGATAGGACTCAAGTTCGCGCCTCCCAAAACCCTTAAAAACCTCCCGACGCCTGATTGACAGCATTTTCCAGCAATCCGATGAGGCGTTAAAGGGCGTCTAAAGGCGTTGAACGGCGCAAAAAGGGGGAGCGCACGCACCCCCAAAATCACACCTTTTCAGTGCTTGTTCAAGTGAAATTCCCATAAATGACCTTTTTGTTGTTTAAAAACTTCAAAAACCGATTTTGCACCGTAAAGACTTTTCAGTTGTGGTATCTGGGCAAAACCCTCAATTATCAACACACAAATCAGCAATCGCCATAAAGTACAGATAACTCCACCATGCGAACTGCTGCTTACACAATGAAAAATCATAATTATCAGACTGTTTATTCCCAAATATGCCAACAGTTTATTCAAAATTCTGATTTTTTCAAGGAAAATTGACATATAACAAATCAAAACGCATAATAATACGGAAATACTAACAGAAATAACAGGATATGCAGAATAAAATCTTTCATTCATGCTAAGTCCGAGATATTTAAAATCAAAATACCCCAATACAAGGGCCAAAGGCACCAATAACAGCGCCCATTTTCTTTTTTGAAAAACAGAATATTTTTTAAACAAATAGCCGATATAGGCAATATTCAA
>CACYHL010000189.1 GCA_902774205.1 uncultured Bacteroidota bacterium
TCTGTAAAATCCTCACAAGTTGATATTACCCACAATTGGGTGGTCCTTTCTTCCAAATCGCATTTGAAAGTATCTGAATACGAGCAAATCTGTTCAACTGCCCATTCATCTGTATACCACTGATGTGCTTTAACTTGGATTAATATGGTGTGATTATTCAGTTTATCAAAAGTGGCTATAACATCCGCATCACCTTCCTCTGTAGTAGCGGAGTTTTTGGAAGGCACATACACGCTCGCACCCAAAGACTCAAAATACCAACTCACAAGTTGCTCCACTTTTTGGTCATTAAGCAACTCCTGCATCTGTTTACATAATATCTTAGCAGACTCTGAAACAAAAGAGGTTTTTAGATTTATCGGTTCCTTTTGATTCATTGCCTGTTCCACACCATCAGCCAAGTCGGTTATGTTAGCATTCGTAGTTCGTATCTTCATACGAGAATAAAGTGCTTGATTGGCGTAATCACCACGTGGAAGGTTCAGTCTTACAGGTATGACTTTACGGTAGAAACCCATATCTATTATACGTCCGTCGGCATAAGCTGGGAATCCCTCTGAATTTAACATTGCCTTTTCTCCGCTCCAGTTCACCCATAGGTTTTGGTCGAATGTTTCATTGTTGTACACCAAATTGTCGGCTATTTCGTAAATACTAAACTCCCCGTTAAGCGGAACCACAACGATATCGCCCTCTTTCATCTCATTAATGAAACGCCAAAGGTTATAGCGGTTTCGTGGGAGACCCCAACCTTCTTCTTCAAAGACTTCGTCAAATGTGTCCCCGTTAGATAATTTTTCCTGATGTTCAATATCCGAAAAATCACTCCAACCTATTGAAATGATATCGTGTTTGACCAACAGCTCGTGTGTGAACGGCCATGCATTATCACCGCAAGTGCAGCGGTGTAACCAATAATTTTTTGTACTTTCCATATCTATTTATTTATTAATATTTTGCATAGTTACATTTTTTATAATATACCAAGTTTTTGCCGAGCTTTATATACCAACGATTTACACTATCTCGCCCCACTCTTTTTCCACTACTGTGGCCGAGGCCTCGGCAATGTCGGAGTAAACAGCGTCGAAAAACTCGCTAAAGGCTTTGGGCTGACCGCCGGCTTTGGCGTAGTCGTCCATGCTGCGGGTCTCCACGAAGTCCAGAGCGCTGCCCTCGAGCTGCTCCAACAGACGGGTTTCCAGTTCCTTGCCAGCTTCCTCGAACCCGAAAGGCTCCACCAGCACCATGCCCGCCTTGCAGCCTTTGGCAAGCAGTGCTTTAATGCCTTCCACGGCATTTTGCAACGTCTCGTCGCGCAGTGCCGACATCACCGCCACCACAAGACAGTGGGTAACAGCTGGTTGCGCACCGTCGGCAGGCAGCACGTTCTCCCAGGCGGTTTGTACGGGAACCACTTTGGGGGACCATTTCTCCGTAAGTATTTTCTCCAACTGTCCGTGGCTGTGGTCGTCGCACAGCACTATGGCAAACGATTGTTTTTGTTGTGTTTCTGTCATAACTTTTTATTTTTTAATGAGTTATTTCTTGCTACTTCATTTTTTCATTTGAGTAAAGGTCGCGTCTCTCCGAGACGCCAGTTTTGAGCGATTCCTTTTTTAGCCCCACACTGCGTTCCTTGTGTGGGGTTATTGAGATTATGTGTCTCCGACACATTTTTGATAAAGAATCTAGTAATCAATTTCATTTTTTTATTGTCTTACTTTATCAAAAAATCGAACCTGTCGAAATGCATTAGTTCCAAAAATGGATTAAAGTTGATTGGAATGCGCTCGACAAGCACGTCAAAATCCGACACGGGTCGTTTGTACGAAACACGGTTGCCTTCGGCATCGGTTAGAACGCTTTTCAAATAATAGTCGCCCATGACATCTTTAATGTGCATGTCCAACTCCGGAAATCTTGCATTACCGCCAGTCAATGCTCTGCATTTTGTCTTGCACAAGATATCGTAAGACATCTCGTGAGGGATGCTTTCAAGAACTTCCGTCACCGCAATTTCAATTTTTCTCAACAACTCTTCATTAGGCTTTTCAATGTCCCTGCAACATACCACAGTGGTTACGGGCTGATTGGTGTCGGGGTTCACACCGCTTATTTCCTTGGTATTTGGGAGTTTCTTTTCCGCTAGTCCAAAAGCAATATCAAGTATGGCTTGTTCGGCAATTTCTTCGTCAACAAGCACGTTGCGTCTTTTCAGCAAATTCTCGCAAAAATTTTTGGTAAACAATTTTCCGGCAAAGGGCAGCGTTTTGGTGGTAACGATGCCGCCAAGGGCTATCACCGAAATTTCGGTAACTCCGCCGCCACAATGGACTATCATTTTGGCCTCTGGTTCGTAAATATCGCAACCCAAGCAAATGGCTTCGGCCAATGGTCGGTAGATAAAACGGACATCCTTGGCACCTGTTTCCTGCAACGCCTCACGCAAAATGTCGAACTCTTGTGTGGAGAAAGTGGCGGGTACAATCATCAGAAGTTTTGATATTTCGCTGTCTTTATCTAGAAAAATTTCAAACATCTCCTTTACAAGATATCGGACGGCTTCTTTATCCACTATTTCCCCCGCCGCCAACGGACGCACTACGGCATCGCCATCCTGCAAATCAGTGTTATGTTCATCGCCAAATTTGACAAATTTGCCATCACGACTGACAACGGCAGTCGCAGATCCGAAATGATCCCAAACTCGAAAACCTTTTCTGAAAGAGAGCGAACAATATGTGTTTCCCAATTCAAATATCGCATTAAGTTTTTCGTCGTTGCGATAATCTCTATACATCTCCAACAGCTCAATCAGTCTGTCAAGTTTGTCATTGTCTAAACGATGATCGAATTTCAAAGAAGGAAAAAGGCGCAAATACTCTTTGTCTCTATCCATTTCCACATAATAATTGTCTATAGGAATCCAAAAGTCTCCTGTTACTTGTTTTTTCATTGTTTTTTAATGTTTTGGTTAATAATATGATTTTTATAAATGAGCCTGTCGTTCGGTCATTGCATTAAAACATTCTGGCATAGGCGTGAGGCTGCAACTGCGTTTAAACTTATTTAATTATTATTCGAATAACCAATTCTCCTCCAACAGGTTGTTATAAACCACACTGCGTTCCATAAAAGTTTCGGCAATGGCGTTGCTGATTACGGGTTTCTGGTTGCTGGCACGTTCTTTCTCCGACCACCACAGGTATGCCGCCATCACGCACTGCTCCATAGGGATGCCGTAAGGTGCAAGAAACACGCCCCGGTCGTTCAAAATGCCCTCCAAAGCCGCGTTGCCCATGGTGATGTTCTGGCCAAAAAGCCCCAAGGCCAGTCTGCCGATAAAATCATAAACTTTGTCGTCCAAAGATTCTTTTTTCATTGTTTT
>CACYHL010000190.1 GCA_902774205.1 uncultured Bacteroidota bacterium
TAATTCTTATCCACAGCCTTTCTAAGCAGGTGGATGTAGTTTGAAGCACGGCATCCGCCGCCTGTCTGAGTTATAAGGAGAGCGGTTTTATCAACATCGTATTCACCGCTGTTGAGAGCATCCATAAACTGACCTATTACCAGCAGAGCCGGATAGCAGGCATCATTGTGGACATTTTTCAGTCCCTCATCAACAACTGCACGGGAATCGTTATTTCGCTTCAAGCGAATTGACAATCAACACATTACCGATGACTTCAAAAGACAATTATTCTGCTCCTGTCAAATATCTCATTGTCTCTCACTCGATGTTCAAAGGTCAGTTTGACAATTTTGTGGATTGGAAAAAGAGAAAAGGATTTTTGGTTGAGGTGGCTTACACTGATGATCCTGCAGTCGGAACAACTTACAATTCGATACAGTCTTTCATCAAGTCAAAATACACGAACGCCACCCCGCAAGAGCCCGCCCCGACTTTTGTACTGTTTATAGGCGATGTCGCGCAAATTCCGACTAAAGACATTTATGGTGAGCACCCGACAGACCTTTACTATTTCGACTGGACAGGCAATGGCATTCCAGACTGTTTCTATGGCCGTTTTTCGGCTGCCACGGAGGCACACCTTGCACCTCAAGTTGAAAAGACTCTCATGTACGAGCAGATGACTATGTCTGACCCGTCATATCTTGACCATGCCATTCTGATTGCAGGTGAAGACGACAACGGTTACGCATATACACACGGTAACACCGCAATGGATTATATTTCTTCAAACTATTTGAATGCGAACAATGGCTATACTACGGTTGATTATTACAAATATCCGCATCCGAGCACCGCGACCGCGACAATACGCAACAATATCTGCCAAGGTGCCGGCTTCATTAACTATACAGCTCACGGCTGGGTCGGCGGTTGGGCAGGTCCTGAGTTCTCATCATCTGACGTGAGTTCAATGACAAATGAGGGAAAATATGGATTGATGGTTGGAAATTGCTGTGAGTCAAATAAATATGATGAGACATCTTTCGGTGAGGTTCTGTTGCGCGCAAACAAGAAAGGCGCTGTGGGCTACATTGGCGGCGCTGACTACACTTATTGGTATGAGGATGTTTATTGGTCGGTAGGCGCGCGTGACTACATTTCTGAGTCTACAACCTCGCCAACGACATTCCAATATGATGGCGCAAATCTCGGAGCACTCGACCGTCTCTTCCACACGCACAACGAGCCTTTTGAAAAATGGATGACAACTTTCGGAGGTATGATATATGCTGGGAATATGGCTGTTCAGACATCTTCAACAGATGCAGAGTCAAAGACATATTATTGGGAGATTTACAACCTGATTGGCGACCCGTCTGTCATGCCGTGGCTTACGCAGCCCGAAAATATGACGCTCACCGCTGACCCGATTTCTTCAGATGCAACATCAATTTCTGTTCACACTGTGCCTTACGCATACGTTGCCTTGACAAATAATCTGGAACTTGTCGCAGCTGCTTTCGCTGATGAGAACGGCGAAGTTACATTGACTTTCGACCCGATTGAGGACTTCAGCAAGGTTGAGGTTGCGGCTTCGGCTCAAAACTATAAGACTGCTTTCTGCGCATTGACAATTCTTGGTGTGAATGATGCTGATAATCAGGATAAGGCTTACAGGCTAAGTCCGAATCCAGCCACAACGTTTATTGATGTGACCGCTCCTGAGGGGCAGGAAATCCGGATTTTTGATGCTGGCGGCAGATGGCTTGGCACTTACGTTTCAGACGGAGCCACGACACGAATTGACGTTTCTGGTTTCGCTTCTGGATTTTATTTCGTTAAAGCTGACAAAACAACCATGAAATTCATCAAAAAATAGAAAATTGCTGTTTTGTCATAAAAATAGACATTAAGGGATTTCTGTTGGAATAAATTTTAAAATTATGGCTACATCAGAAGAATTTGACATTATTTTTGAAAAATGTATAGATGTTTTCTCAAAAAAGGCATACGATTATGGGACGGCGTGGCGTATTCTGCGTACCGAGTCAATGACCGACCAGATTTACATCAAGGCGCAGCGCATAAGAAGCATTGAGCAGAAAGGCGTGGCGAAAGTTGACGAAGGCGTTGTGCCTGAATACATCGGCATTATTAACTATTCCGCAATGGCACTCATACAGCTTGAACTTGGCGTTGCGAACACAATCGAAGATCTTATGCCTGCGGCTCAGGCGGTGGAGCTCTTCCAAAAGTATCTCACCAATGCCAAGAACCTGATGCTCAACAAGAACCACGACTACGATGAGGCGTGGCGGAAAATGCGAATATCCTCGCTCACAGATATTATTCTCATGAAACTTCTGCGCATAAAGCAGATTGAAGACCATCATGGTGAGACTAAAATTTCAGAAGGTCTTGATGCAAATTACTATGACATAATTAATTACGCTGTTTTTGCTCTTATTAAACTCACTATAGAAGAATAATCTGATGAAAGGTATCTACACTGTTATTCTGCTGATAATCGCCAATATTTTCATGACCGTTGCGTGGTACGGGCACCTCAAATTCCAAGACATGAGCTGGTTCAACAAGTTCGGACTGTTCGGCATAATTGTCATCAGCTGGGCTATTGCATTCATTGAATACTGCTTTCAGGTTCCGGCGAACAAGTATGGCTACATAGAGAACGGCGGTGCCTTCAACCTGTGGCAACTAAAAGTGATTCAGGAGGTTATAACGCTCACTGTCTTCACGTTGTTCACAGTGCTTTTCTTCAAAAACGAAACCTTTTCGTGGAACCATTTCATAGGATTCGTTTTTTTGGTTCTCGCTGTATTCTTCATTTTCAAAAAGTAGAGACGCGGATTCAGTTCTCTTCCCATCGTTTGTTTTAATTTCAGGAATCATTTGTCTTTTTGTGGAAATTCTGTTGCCAGCAGATGTTTTTTTTGCTGAGAGCGATGATATTTTTATTATCTTTGCAAGTTAGGCAAATATCGGTTATAATATCTCAAATGAATAACAACCAACAAGTTATAAACGAAAGACTGAGAGAGTTCACTCGGAAATACTACCTCAACAGGCTGTATCGCGGCGGCATTTTCTTCGTGGCTATCACACTGCTCACTTTCATCATTTACGCTCTGTTAGAGTATTTCTCATATTTCGGCACGACAACACGCGCTATTCTTTTCTACTCCTACATAGCTTTGTTTGGCATTACGTTTGTCTTTTATATTCTCATTCCGATTTTAAAAATCGCAGGATTGGGAAAACAGATCACCAAAAGACAGGTCGCTGACATCATAGGAAGGCATTTTCCAGAAATTGATGACAAACTGTTGAATATCATTGAGTTGGAAGATATGGAGACGGCAGGCGACTATCAGAGC
>CACYHL010000191.1 GCA_902774205.1 uncultured Bacteroidota bacterium
TCTAACACCTTGTCCGCGACAGAAAGGACGCCCTCAATAAGCGGGGGCAACAAAACGATTAACCACTTGGATGATAAATGAGTGTCAACGCTTTTTCAATCATTGTAGACGCGAATGCAAGAACGATTGCCGCAATAACCCACCAGAATCTTGCCGCCCATATTACCCCTCTCCACAGCCCTAATTTATCGACGTAAGGCTTTGCGGCAAGTCGGACGATCTGTTTGTTCATATTATCAATTATGATAGCCCTACTTTGATTCGAGGCTGATAGCGCTTTCACTTTGTCGTTCAGATCCACATTATCCATTTTCATCATTTCTTGATAGCTTAAAGCCACCATGTCACTCGTAATTTGTTCAAGATCGCCATGAGACTTTACAATCAAAATGTCTTCGAGCTGTCGCCTCCTCATTTCCGAGAGATCGATACGGTAAACCCCTTGCTGTGTTTTGTACAACGAAGCAAGTTCTCTCATTTTTTCGAAGCTCTGAGTGGTTGGGTTTTGCGCCGCGTATGCGTATCTTGCAAGGGTTAGCGCAGGCAAGTTAGAATATTGGCTCGCGTGCGGCACCCATAGCCTGAACAGAACCATATTATCGGCTATAACAGGCAGCGCGTGGACGTTCCATTTGACAGACGAACCGGTTTCCAAGGCGCTGGAAACATATTCTTTGAAAGAAAAAACCAAATCTGTGTTTGTCGTTAAAAAGACTGGACGCTTTGCTTTCCCACCATATCTGACCGAATAATCGCCCTTGCGAAGTATATTGATCTGGTTGATAATCTGAACGTCATTTTCGACAGCGGCAACGCGCCAATTGTGTTGATTTAGGATGTATTCTTTAATTTCGTCAGTGTTGATTGAGTGACGAATAACATCAGGGGTATTCCAATTGATACTCGGGGAGACAATTACATTATAATTCTCCTCTAAAATATCTGTGACAGATATTGCAACTTCTTCAAACAGCACCGATCCGCGAGGCTGTAATTCAGAATACATTTTTAGCTCCTCGTCTGCAATTGGCTTGCTGTTTTTATAACAACAAGCTGCCGTCGTTAAAGCGTGACGAACTTCGGTAACTGTTTGTGGAAATACACCAATTCTGCCCTCGTATTTTTTTGTTATCAGATCAACCAGCTCACGAGTCGCCTGAACATGAGCATCCCATGAGAAACCAAGCATACGGAGAACAAGCTTTGTATCCAAAAAGAACACAGTTCCTTTGAATTTTTGGTCTTTGTTTTGCCGATAGTTATTTGTTTGATAGATTCCCTGATAAATCATCATACCGTTTACGATTTCTTCTAGGTAAATCTTTTCCGGACTATTGGCGTTGCTTTGGGCATCGCTAATATATCTTCCAATGTACCACGACGGCGAAACTTTACTATAATCTGCACGCGGTTCTTGTGAAAGGAACAATCTGGCTCCATTTCCCTCTTCGTTAAGAAAAGCTGACAGGTATTCTTTTGCTTGCTCAGTGCTCCAATCAAGCCTAAATCTATCCTTTACGAATTCTGAAATGGATTGCAGGACAGCCTCTTCTTGTTCGTGAAGCCTGCGCATATTGGATTCAAAATTTTGAATGTCAAACTGGGTGGAGATTATCGAATATCCCTTCCCGCCTGGAAGTACCTCAACCTCACCGCTTCTCTTTAAAATTTGTATGCAATTATCCACCATCGTTTGTGGCATGTTCAATCCAAAGCGTTCGGCAATTTTCTGCTTTAATTGATCTGCTCTCAAAGAGGAATCTGATGATGTCATTAAGGAGTAAAGGATGTAATTGCAAAAGACAGACAGAGGATTGTCGTAAACCTTTATGTAAGCAAGAGAGACTAATGTGTTTGGATTTTCCATATTCATAATCACCCAGTCCAATTATAACACCTCACTTCCCAAATATCAACGTCTTTTGATATTTTCAGTTTTCACTCGTGTGCGAAATTATTCACTCGCCCTTTCCTTTACCTGCTGCCATCATAACCGCTACGAAAAATCCGATTGCTGCTCCTGTTATCTCACCGATACATAACGCCAAGATGTTGTTCATACGTTACCACCTCATCTCTCAAACGTAGACGTCTATGCAAATAGGTAAAGAACCGAGGTACTTTTCCATTAAAGGTTTAACATCATCCCATTCCAATCCGCCATTTCCACACCCTAATTTTGGAAAAGCAACTGACTCAATCCTCAGCCTTTCGTAGTTCTCTGCAAGCTTTCTTAGCCCGCTTTCAATATATTCCAGCTTAGATGGATCTCTCCAGTGCTTCTTCGTCGGGAACAACAGTATCCATTTCTCAGGGGATTTCCACAGGCATAATTTTCCAACATCTAAGAGCTGACCTCTGCACATCCTCTGGTAATATGCAAACATTTCTGGATACCTGCTCTTAAACTGAAGTGCTAACCCCTTTCCCATTACGCCGACAGTGTTCACCGGATTCACCAGCACCTGTGCTTGACTCGAAAAGATATCTCCTCTCAGATAAGTAATCATAACTTCCCCTTTCGGATGATAAATTTCACGTTCTTGCTTTAAATTGACGATTTAGAACCAATGGGGTGCTAAAATTTTGGGAGCCCCCTACCAGAGGGCGTTCCCAGACTCGTTCTTAAAAAATATTATAGATGTACACGGACACAACAATTACAAAAAATAGTCATGATACTTACAAAAACATCTTTTTCAAGAAATGCATAAAAAACAAAACGCCACAACTCTTGACCGAATCATTCTCGGTTTATGAGTTGTGGCGTTTTAAGTTTACAAAATATAATAACTCATAGTATGGAGGCGAGATATTTTCATCAAGCCGAGAACAGCAGGGGGGCGACTACACTTCCTCGCCCTTAATCTGAGCGAGAGCCTTGAGCAGCTTGTCGGGAATAGGGATGCCACACTTCGCGCAGTTTTCCAAAATGGAAATGCCCTCATTGGCAATGAGAAATCCGACAGTGAGGCTGCGGAGTACACCGCCCGCGCCGGTGGCCGCGTCAATGCAGTGAGCAACGGCGACAACGAAGAAGTACATCACCTTTTTCAGAATGCCCTGAAAGCCGACACGGGAGCTGAGTTCGTGGTGAATCGAGGCAGAAACCACGCCGCTGGCATAGTCGATCACAACAAAGGTCAGCAGTGTCATGAGCCAACCGTCAGCCTGTCCGAAAAGGAAGGTTGCGATGCTCGCCGCCCCAGCGAAAAGAATCTTAACGATTTTTGGCCAGTCGAAACATTCCATTGGTTATATCACCTCCAGCTTGAGCGCCTGCCGTGTCTTGGCTCCGGCAACCCCGTCGGTGGCCAGACCATGCGCCTTCTGGAAGGCCATC
>CACYHL010000192.1 GCA_902774205.1 uncultured Bacteroidota bacterium
CAAACATTATTGTCAACTATGACACACCTTGGAACTCAACAAGACTAATGCAACGTATCGGGCGTGTCAACCGTATTGGCAGCACTGCAAATAAAATTTATATATTCAATTTCTTTCCTACAGCTAAAGTCAACAACGACATCGAATTAGAGAAAAAGGCAAAAATGAAACTCTTTGCCTTCCATGCTGCCTTAGGCGAGGACAGTCAGATTTATTCTACAGACGAAACCCCGGAAAGCTTCGGTCTTTTTGATAAGGATGTGGACGAGGAACGCGATGAAAAACTGCGTTATCTGATGTGGTTGCGTAATCTTAAGGAAGAAGACCCCGACTTAATAAAATCCATTGCCAAACTGCCATTCAGGGCTCGCGTAGGAAGGAAAGACAAGGTCAAACGTCATTGCACACTAACTTTTATACGCAACGACCGTCGCGATGCCTTTACTTTTACACGTGAAGACGGCAGCATCGAAGAATTGACTTTTTTGGAAGCCGTTAAAGAATTTGAGGCGAGGGCTGATGAAAAATCCATCCCACTTCACGACCTTCACCATCAACAGGTGGCAAAAGCGATAGAAGTCTTTGCGGCACAAGAAGAGGACGCAAAAGCCACAACCAGCAAAGTGAATGTCGCACAAGGCCCAAATGAGAAAAAAGCCATTGCCTATTTGGACGGATTTTTGAGTATCCCCAACATCACCGATGAAGAACGGGATTTGATTCTGAAGGCCAAGCGAGCTATTACCACGGGCAAATTCCAGCAGTTGCAAAGAGATGTGAACAAGTTGAAGACCTCGGTCAAAAAGACACCGATAAAACCCTCTGCTCTTTTGGAAAAATTGATATATATCATTTCTGATTATCCTTTAGATGCTGTACAATTAAACGACTCCTCTACCGATAACAAAGGTGTCGTTCAAGTCAAGAAAGAAATCAATCCCGAAATCATAATTTCGGAAAGTTATAATTATTAATTTTGTAGATTATGATATCAGCACAGGAACTATTCGAGGAACTGAACGCTGGCGATGAAGGCTTAAGAATTGAGGCAAAAAGAGCTTCGGACGCGGGGAAAAGCATTATGGAAACCATCTGCGCTTTTGCCAACGAACCCGATTTGGACGGCGGCTATCTTCTTTTAGGTGCCGTGAGAAAAGGGTTTGATGAAAACGGCTTCCCCGTTTATGAGCCAGAAAACATTGAAAATCCTGATAAAATCCAGACAGACATTGCCAACCAATGTGCCTCGGTTTTCAACGTGCGTATCCGTCCTCAAATTGAGACCGAGGTAATTGACGGCAAAACCGTTATCGTTGTGAAAGTGGATGAAGCGCCATTGTCGCAAAAACCTGTTTATTTTGAAAAAAGAGGTCTGCCACAGGGGGCTTATCGTAGAATTGGCCCGTCGGATCAAAAATGCACCGAGGACGACATGCCTGTATTCTATTCCTCGGCAGAAAGTTTCGATTGCTCTATAGTCAAAGGCTCAAGTCTGGACGACATTGATGAAAATGCTTTGTCATATTATAGAAGATTGAGAGAAAAAGTTAATCCGAATGCCGAAGAATTAACCTACGACGACACCAACCTGTTGTTGGCCTTGAGAGCTTGTGAAAAAGATAAATCAGGAAAATATGTCCTCACCTATACAGGATTAATTGTTTTCGGAAAGACAATGGCTTTGAGGCGATTGATGCCAGCGTTAAGAGTTGATTATATTCGGGTCTCCGGTAACAGATGGGTGGATAATCCTGACAGGCGTTTTGAATCTACCATTGACATGCGTGGCGCTTTTATCCTTTTGGTAAACCGTGCATTAAATGCCATAATCGATGATTTACCCAGAGGTTTTGAGCTCAAAGACGGCAGCATGCAGGCTTCTACACCAATCAACATCCCAAACGACACCTTACGTGAAGCTATAGTCAATGCCTTCATACATCGCTCTTTCCGAGTAAACCAGCCAATACAAATAATTAGGTATTCCAACCGTCTGGAAATAATAAATCCCGGTTATTCTTTGAAATCACCGGAACATCTCGGTGAACCTGGTTCCGAATTGAGGAATCAGTATATAAGTTCGATTTTCCATGAAACCAATTTGGCTGAGACAAAAGGATCTGGAATCAATACAATGCGCGAGCAGATGAAAAAAGCTAAGCTGATGCCTCCAACTTTTGAATCGAACAGAGAAACCAACAAGTTCACAACCCGCTTGCTATTTCATCATTTATTAGGTAAAGACGATATCGAATGGCTATCGGCGTTTTCCAAATTCGAGTTGAACAACGAACAAAAGTTGGCGTTGATTTTCGTGCGCGAATTGGGTGCCATCGACAATATCACTTATCGTCAGTTAAACAGTGATATCACAACAAGAAAAGCAACTTTCGACCTGCACCTCATGTGCAAAGAGGGTTTGTTTGAATTGAGAGGACAGAGGCGAAACGCCTATTATGTTGCTGGACAGGAATTTGTACGGCTTAATAGTAGAGGTGATGGCCTTAATGGTAGAGGTGATGACCTTAATAGTAGAGCTGACGGAGAAATGTATAGAGGTGACGGAGAAATAAGTAGAGCTGACGGAGAAATAAGTAGAGCTGACGGAGAAATAAGTAGAGCTGACGGAGAAATAAGTAGAGCTTTCCCAGAAACTATTATTAATAGGATTAGAGGGATAAAGAAATGGGCTCCTGCTTATGAAATGGAAAAATTAATCCTTGAGATGTGTGAAATAGAACCTTTGAGCCTTAACGAGTTATCCGAACTATTAAGCAGAAAGCCAACTTCTATTAGATATCAATACATCAATCCTCTCCTCAAACAAGGCAAAATCTTCTACACAATCCCCGAAATGCTGAACCATCCCAGACAAAAATATACCACAAAGAAAAAACAATAAATAGCAATATGAACCAGTCAGAATTAAAGCAGAAACTGTCATCGAAATTCGATTTTGAGGTATGGAGGCACCTACTCGAAAGCATGTTCCTTAAGATAGACTATCTTTCGAAGCCCATACAGATTGATGCCGATTTGGTGAAAAACGGCGGACAGGTGGGCGTGATTCGTCTTGACGATGGCCGTTCGTTGGGTTTGTTCGAATTCGAAGTGGCTGACAACATCCAGATTGCTCGCAATAGAAAAGGACTGCGGGATATTGCCATCAAGTATGTTGACCGGGACATCATCCACGGCGCATTGGTTTTCTATTACTCCGAAAAACAAGCGAATTACCGCCTGACTTTCGTTTCCAAACAGACCTCACTCAACGATGACGGGAGTTTCGAAACAAAAGCCACCGCCCCCAAACGCTACACTTTCCTGTTAGGTGAAAACAACAAGAAAAAAAACGGCTCGGTGTATTTGGCGGATGTTACGGAGGCATTCTCTGTGGAGCGTTTGAACAAAGATTTTTTCAAGGGATACAAAGAACAATATTTCAAGTTTCTCGATTTGATTGGGGAAGAGTCGAAGGACAACCGCGATTATGTAAAAAAAATGTTGGGACGCCTGGTCTTTCTTCAGTTTCTGCAAAAGAAAGGCTGGATGGGTGTGCCTGCCAACCATACGAATTGGGAAGGCGGCGACAAGAATTATTTATATAAACTCATAACAAAGTACAAAGGTAATGATCGTTTGTTAAGCGATGTTTTGGAGGTTCTTTTCTTCGACACTCTCAATAATGGGAAGCGTGTAAACAACATTGCTGATTCACGATTAGGCGACAATATCAAGATTCCATACCTCAATGGCGGACTCTTCGACAAGGATGACTTGGACAAAAAAGACATTGATTTCCCATACGCCTATTTTAAGGAACTGATGGAGTTCTTTGGCATGTACAACTTCACCATTGACGAGAACGATCCCGACGATGCCGAAGTGGGCGTTGACCCCGAAATGCTCGGGCATATCTTTGAAAACCTGTTGGAAGACAACAAGGACAAAGGTGCA
>CACYHL010000193.1:0-3306 GCA_902774205.1 uncultured Bacteroidota bacterium
TACAAGAATCCCGTTATCAAGAAGGTGGTAGAAAAAGTAGCAACACCAGCCACTCCTACTATCTCCGCTATTAAAGCATCAGGATATGGTGATGTCGTAAGATACAATGTTCCTCCTATTGATGTGAATGGCGATGGTTTAGTTTCTTCTAAGCTCTCTTTCCAGTTCTACACCGACGTTGAGCAGGACATCAATCCGCTGACTTTCACTACCGACTACTTCACCAGACTTACTGAGGATATGACTGTTATTCCTTATGGATTCACAGAGGACTATGATTTCTACAACAACTATATTCCCAACACACCGACATTTGTAGGTTACAGATACATAAACGCATACATCACAACTTTCGACAAGCGCGGCACGCTCGTCTGGAGCCATTTCCTGCCATTCGGCGACCTGCTCACGCAACGTCTTACCAACCGCGTCTCAATCTACTTCGACTATCCTAACACTCTTATCTATTATCCTTATAATTACACACTCACATCAATGTTAGTGAACGGTAAAACTATAGTTGAGCCGCTCAGCAGAATGAAATTGGAGACCAATCATCCCAAAGATGAAATTGAATACACAAAAATGCTGAAAATGGAACATTGGTACGGAAACAGTTTCATTATATCCGGTTATCAATACATTAAAAGTGGAATAAAAGGATCAAAAGCAAAAAAATATGTCTTTTTCGCGAATAAGCTAAAATATTTTTGAAAACATGATATATCCTGAAACTTTTGAGTCAAAAATCGGATTTGACACGATACGCCGGCTGCTGAAAGAGGAATGTGTGAGCAGTATGGGCTGCGACCGCGCTGATGAGATGTCATTTTCCTCCGACCACGACCTTATAGCTCGACATGTGGACGAGACCGCCGAATTTCAGGCAGTGCTGCTCTATGAACGCCCCTTCCCCGCCGAAGACTACTTCAACATGAGCGAGGTGTTTGCCCGCCTGCACGTTGACGGGACTTTCATCGAGTTGGACGAATTGGCTCAGCTGCGCGGTTTCATAAAAGCGATAATTGACGCGGTGACATACTTCCGCATTGAACACGAGGATGGCAAATTTCCGAACATCTGGGCTATCTGCGAGCCGATTGTTTTAGAGAAAGACCTTCTTTCATCAATAAACAGAATCTTAGATGAGAAGGGCAATCTGCGCGACAACGCCTCCGAAAACCTGCGCCGTATAAAAAGCGAAATTATAAGAATCTCAAGGGAAGCCGACCACAAAATACGAAAACTGCTTACAGCGGCTAAAGAAGAAGGGTTTGTTAAGGAAGACGCGGAGATGACAATACGCAACGGGCGACTCTGTATTCCTGTGCCAGCGCAGTTCAAGCGCAAAGTGCGCGGCTTCATACACGATGAGTCGGCGACAGGGCAGACCGTCTTCATCGAGCCAACCGAAGTCTTTGACGCCAACAACGAGCTCAAAGATCTGCTTAACGCCGAAAAGCGTGAAATAATAAGGATTCTCACAGAAATCACAAACGAAATACGTCCAGCCATCAATAATCTGAAAATCGGACAGGAATTTCTCGGCACGATAGATTTTATCAGGGCGAAAGCGAAACTTGCGATAAGGTTAGATGCTGTGAAACCGCATCTGCACGACACACCGTATCTCAACTGGGAGCGCGCCGTTCACCCGCTCCTCTTCCTGAATTTCCAAGAACAGAAAAAGAGTGTGCAACCACTTGATATTCAGCTTAATAACAAGCAGCGCATTTTGATAATCTCAGGACCTAACGCAGGCGGGAAATCAGTTTGCCTTAAAACAATCGCGCTGTTGCAGTACATGTTGCAATGCGGTCTTTTGGTGCCAATGAAGGAGACATCAGAAATGGGGCTTTTCAGCGATTTCTTCATCGACATTGGGGATGAGCAGTCAATTGACAATGACTTAAGCACTTACAGCTCACATCTGCGAAATCTCAAGATGATGGTTGAGAACTTGAATGACCGCTCCCTGTTTCTGATAGACGAGTTCGGTTCGGGCACGGAGCCATCGCTTGGCGGCGCAATGGCTGAATCCATACTTGAGACCATGTACACGACCGGTGCGTTCGGCATAATCACCACGCATTATGGCAATCTGAAAATGTTTCCCGCGAGCCACCCCGCCGCAATCAACGGAGCTATGTTGTTCGACATCAACGAGATAAAGCCGCTTTTCATTTTGAGAATCGGCAAACCGGGAAGCTCCTTCACTTACGAGATAGCGAAAAATATCGGCTTTCCCGACAGTATAATAGAAAATGCCGTCTCAAAATCGGGCAGGGCGCAAATAGACTACGAACGAAAACTCGAAGAGCTTGAAATAGAGAAACTTGAGACCGAAAGAAACCTGAAAAGAATACAGCAGGCAGACGAAAAATTGGCAGAACTGATAAACCAATACAACGAAAAATTCACAGAGTTTGACAAAATTAGGAAGGAGATTCTGCAAAAAGCTAAAAATCAGGCGACTAACATTGTAAACAATGCCAACAAAGTTATAGAGAACACCATACGTGAGATAAAGGAAAACAAGGCTGACAACGCAAAGACTAAGGCGGCACGCAACAAAATCTCGGATATGAAAAAAGAACTTGAAAAAGAGATTGAAAACATTGAAACAGAGCAAATTGTAAAACCTATCATGCCGGAAAAAAATAACAAAAAAACGGTTGAGACGAAGCCCGACACCTCAAAACTTGAAGCCGGTGACTCCGTTTTCCTCAAGAACATACAGTCTGTTGGGGAAGTAACCAAAGTGAACGGTGATGATGTGACAGTGACTTTCAACTCGATAACGTTCAAAACCACTTTAGACCAAGTTGAGCGCATAAGCAAAAAAGAGGAACGGGCGGTGCAGCGCGGCACGCGTTTTGACGGCGGCAGCCTTGCAGAAGCGATGAACCGCAAGGTGGCGAAATTCCAGACCACCCTTGACCTACGCGGACAGCGCGCCGAAGACGCCATCACCGAGCTTGAGTTCTACATTGACGAAGCGGTGCTGCTGAGCATACACCAAGTGAAAATCCTGCACGGCAAAGGCAACGGCATTCTCCGCACCGAAGTACGCAAATACCTCTCTCGCCACAAGGAAGTGAAATCCTTTGAAGACGAACGCCTCGAATTTGGCGGCAGCGGAATCACGGTTGTGAATTTGTAATTTTTTCAATTTCCCTTACCATTTTTCGGTATCATTTTTGGGTACTTTTTCGCAAGATTTTCGTAAAAAGTTTCCATTTTTAAACATAGTCTTGTAAAATAAATAAACAAGGTACTGTTAATAACTCACGCTTTCCTCTGTTA
>CACYHL010000193.1:3363-4580 GCA_902774205.1 uncultured Bacteroidota bacterium
ATTATAACATTGTATTCAATGTTAATAAGTTATGATAACAAATTTCCAATTTAAATAATTTTCTTTTTCCACATTGCTATTTTTAAAGATTGTGCAAAAAGTTTTTGATAATTATAAACATTTGAAACAATATAAAATTAGTATAAATTTAAAACCAAAACACCATGAAACATCTTTACCGGTTTATCATTCTTTCTTTAATTTGTTCTTTGTTTTTAGTAACAGCAAAGGCGCAAAGTATAAGTAATAGTTACGTTTATACATGGCATTATGATACCATTTATAAAGAAGGTTATGGTACTGCAACCAATTTTTCATACACAGGAAATGTGCAAACTTTTAATGCCACCCCAGGAAAATATAAATTAGAGGTTTGGGGCGCACAAGGAGGTAATGCTTCAATAAATGGTAATTATCAAGGTCTTGGGGGATTAGGTGGGCATTCTAAAGGTATTTACACAATATCAACAACAACAACATTATATATTGTGGTAGGGGGACAAGGTGTTTCTTCAACATCTACAGCTGCACGCAGTTCATGTTCAGGAGGAGGATATAATGGTGGTGGAAATTGTTATGGAGGTTGTAATAATTCGAATGCTGTGGGTGCTGGTGGAGGCGCAACACATATTGCAACTAATACTGGAGTTTTATCAGAATTATCTTCATTAGTATCAAAAGTCATAATTGTTGCTGGCGGCGGCGGCGGGGCTGGAACTTCAACAAATAGTGATTTTATACAATCTGGGCAAGGCGGATATGGTGGAGGTACAACTGGTGGTAATGGTGTTTATAAATTTCAAAGTTATTATGCTGGAAGTGGAGGGACACAATCTGCAGGTGGAACAAACGCATGCTCAACTACTACTCATATAAGAAGTGGAACTTTTGGTAAAGGAGGCGACCAAACAGGTAATAGTGGCGGTTGGAGTGCTGGTGCTGGTGGTGGTGGATTTTATGGTGGGGCTTCAGGTTGCGCTGCTGCTTCAACTGGTGGTGGTGGATCTGGATACATATCGTCATATCTTGACAGTGCCCAAACAATAGCAGGTAACACATCTTTCAAAGCTCCCAATGGGACAAATGAGACCGGTCATAGCGGAAACGGCTATGCCAGAATTACACCGATAATCCACGTCTTCGACCACAAGGACAGCACCTTGCAACATACTACTGTCACAACACACATAATCGACACGATGTGCAAAAATTTCATT
>CACYHL010000194.1 GCA_902774205.1 uncultured Bacteroidota bacterium
GGTTTATATCAAAGAACAAAGATACAAATTTTGAAAGCAATTCACAACGAAAATCCACGCAAAACTCGCCTTGTAAAAGTTTATATCAAAGAACAAAGATACAAATTTTGAAAGCAATTCACAACTGTACCATAGATATTGACGAATTGTGTAAGGTTTATATCAAAGAACAAAGATACAAATTTTAGATAAGTTTGGCGGCGCCTCAGCAAATTGAGCAAGCTCTTTTGCTTTCGGCTTGCACAAACTTTGAAAGCATTTCACAACTTCAGCTCAATTTTGCATACCACTTAAATAATGTGAATTCGACATAAGCGAATACAGATTATCAACTGCTTATTTTTGCCAAATCAGCCCGCACGATTTTGGCGTGCGAAATAACTGGCTGGGGCAAACACCACCTGCCAAGCCCGCAGTCCAAAAGACTACTGGTATTCGCAACAATTTCCTCTGTTTTCGCACACACATTTGCTAACTGAAGACCAGCGCTCCAAAAGACTGCATAGCTGTACGGAACAAATAAACACCTTAATCCGCACAATGATTTAGGATAATTGTGACAACAGCTAATGTTGCAATTATGCTTCCAGTAACGCTTCCAAAAAACAATCAGATATGAGTTTCTAATTTTCAACAGTTTTGACAATTTATCTTAATTTCCGCATCTTTGTCCTCAAAAATGGAACAGTTTTCGATTTAAAATGAAGAATTGTCATTCGATTTTCATGCTTTTATGGATAAGTTGTTTCATGTTTGTATATTGCGGGCTGGCAGCTCAAGACACTCCGACAAAAAGAAGTTGTGCGAAGAAAATTGCAAATATTACAGATGTCCCTTATATACCTGAACTGTCGGGGGATAGCTTATACTGGAATTTGGTTATTCAAGGGAAAAATATTATCCCTTGTTTAATATCCAACTAGGATAATTCAACACGAACAAATATTACCATCCCTAATTTTGGCGGACAGTATTGTATCGGCGATATCGCATTCTCAATTTTATGCCACATAATATATGGTATACCTATTGAAAACTTTATTTTGGAAAACAAAAGTCACCCATTGTCTGAAGACATTACTTATATGCATTTTGTATTACAAAAAAAGAGTAACAGACGATTTTTTTAAAGAAAAATCTCAAAATGGTATGAAGAGAATGAATCCCACTTGAAATGGCTTATTGATACTAACAAGTATCAAACCTCTAAAAATTGGTATTACCCGCTAAATGAAAATCCAGCCCACGGATACTACATTGCTCCGCAAAACCCGAATAACAAGTAAATTGACAAGCATTTTATGATCATGGCTTATTTACGGATTCTGTCAATACTTGAAAATAAATGAACACGTGCGATAATGACAAAAAAGGCCTATCCAAATCAAATCGTAGGTAATTCCGAAGAAAATTATATCTTTGCATTTAGGATAAAATTTCTTACAAATAACCGTAAAAAATTAAAAATCAAATAAATATAATCATGAACAGAGAAGAATTAATTGCAAAAACAAATGAGGTTTTAGCCGAAGAATTTGAAGTTGAAATTGAAAAAATCACTCCTGATGCTGACATAAAAGCAACTCTCGAACTCGACAGCCTGAGTTTGGTTGACATGGTGGCTCTAATTGAGGAGACTTTCAACGTTGAGATAAAAGGTCAGGACATTTCCAAAATCAAGAATTTTGACGCGCTTTACGACTTTATCTTAGCAAAAATCAATGGCTGAGATTGGTGTAAAAGAATATCTGCTGCAACGCGAGCCGATACTGATGGTTGACAGGCTGCTCGAAGTGTCTGAAAAAGAATGTGTCACTTCATTAGAGATAAAGCCTGGTAACTTTTTTGTTGACCAAGACGGAATGTTTTGCGAGGCCGGGGTCATAGAACACATCGCACAATCGTGCTCAGTGCTTGTTGGCTGGAATGCGCGGCGCCGCGGCGAAGATGCTGCCATCGGCTACATCGGAGAAGTGAAAAAATGCGTTTTCGGCAACCCTCCCGCCGTTGGCTCCGTATTGACCACCCACGTAAAATTCATCTCCGAAGCCATGGGGGTGACACTCGCAGCCGCCGAAACATGCTGCGGCGACAGCCAAATCGCAACCTGCAAACTGAAAATATCACTCTAAAACTGCACCATGCTGACCGACAAAATCACTTTCACAGTCCCTTTCTTCGACATGGATGCCTTGAGCGTTGTGTGGCATGGCAACTATGTGAAATATTTGGAACAGGGGCGCGAGTCTTTCGGCAAAAAATTCGGGCTTGAGTATAAACGGGTGTTTGACAACGGTTTCATAATCCCGGTGGCAGACATGCACATTCGATATTTGGCTCCAACACAAGCAGGCGACACGCTCCGACTGGAAACATCACTAAAACTTGACCGCGCCGCAAAACTTCACTTCTTCTACAATCTTTTTAAAGATATTGATAATCAATTGATTATACAGGCAGAAACGACACAGTTATTCGTATCTGTGAACGGAGATTTCTCCGCAACCAATCCGCCTTTCTTTTCAGAATGGAAGAAAAAAATGGAAAACACATATTTCTTTTTCGCCTCAGAACCTGAAAAAACAGATGGGAATTACAAAATTGACGTTGAACTGAATGACGAATGTGCTGTTTACAGAGGCCATTTCCCTGGAAATCCCATCTCGCCAGGCGTATGCAACATGAACATGATACGCCAATGCGCGGAACGAATAACCGGCGCGCGGCTCCGCATCAAAGATATCACACACTGCCGCTTCCTCGCACTCATCACCCCAAAAACAGAAAAATATCTCACCGTCAATATCAGTTTTTCTGAAGAAGAAAATAACACACTCCCAGTCATTGCGAGCATTTGCGACCACAGCGGAAAGATCTTTGTTGACTTCAAAGGGAAAATGATAAAAATCTGATAACCAAACTATTAACTATCATGCAATACGATGTTGTAATTATAGGCGGAGGACTTGGAGGACTTGAATGCGGGTATCTCCTGTCCAAAAAAGGCCTGAGTGTATGCGTGATAGAGAAAAACGCCCGTGCTGGAGGCTGTCTTCAGAACTTCACACGCAACGGGCTGACATTCGACACGGGCTTCCATTACGTGGGAGGCCTCGCCGAAGGGCAGCCGCTGAACCGCATATTCGACTATTTCGGATTGCTGAATCTGCCTTGGAAACAGCTTGACACAGAATGTTTTGACGAAGTAATCCTGAATGGCGAGCACTACCGTTTCGCTAACGGCTACGACACTTTCTCTGAGACACT
>CACYHL010000195.1 GCA_902774205.1 uncultured Bacteroidota bacterium
AGCTGGTACCAGTCCATGTAAAAATACTCGTAATATTCGTTTCCTTCCTGTGTGGTCAAAATATTCCCATTGTCATTGTAAGAATAAGCGGAAAAATAGCGTCCGCGATCCTTAAAATAATATGGTTCGAAAGCGATTGAACAGCCATTGAGGTCGGGATTGTTCTGAAGGATGCGGCGTGAGTAAACAAACATCGAGTCCGGACCGTTGAGATGGCGAGTGATGAGCCAGTCGGTGTTGTTAGTGGCGGTGACAACCCTGTCAAGGATTCCGTTGACACGCAGAGCGGTATTCTCTAAAATCTCCGTTGCGTGATTGACGGCTTCCTGACGGATAGCCTGTCGCGACACGTTGAACATGAAACCAAGGGAGGCGACAAGGATTACTGCGGCAAAAAGCACAATCCAAATACTGAGTCGCGTGGAAAGTGAACGATGTACGTTGAAAATATTTTTTTTCATAATGCTATTTCGTTATCAGATCTTCGTAAGTGATTTCGTGTTTCAAAAGGTTGCACTCCACCATCAGACGGCTGGCGAGCTTTACCATGTCTGGGCGCAAACGAAACTCTTGCTTGCCCGACTCCCTGTCCACTTGCAGGCGTAGCACCTCAGCGAGCATCAGCTTTTGGAGCACGCGGTTGGTGGCGATATGGTTTTCGCGCACTTGGTGTGCTGCTGCCCATTCCCAGCCGCGGCGACTGGCTTCGGCGAACTTTTGAGCCTGCTCTTTATGTGCTTCGTAATATTCACGGGTCATATATACACCGTCTTCCTGCACATTGTAACCATGGTCGCAGAAACGGTACATGTTATCCTCTGTCAGATCCATTCCTGTTTGCAACAGCTGGTAATACTCGTTGTAACTCATCGCAAGAGTCGCGTCAACAGCTCCGGCAACAAAGAGGTTAACATTATTGGCAAATGGGACCCAATCATAATTAAGATTTTCCTTTTGGCTCATACATATAGCCATTTGGCCGAATCCAATGCTCCAAATGCCGACACGCGCTCCTTTTTGTGTCAGCGGGTCCTTGTCGCGCCGCGACACGATGACCAAACCATTGTTCATGGAGGTCTGAAGTATGTTCACCAACGGAATGCCGTTATCCATAATCTCCATAGCTTGACAGAGTTGGAGCGTTGTGGCGTGGCTCTCGTTTTTGCGGACACGGTTCATCGCAGACTGCGTTACAGTCGGGTGAATGATTTCAACATCGACACCAGCCTCTTTGTAAAAACCTTTTTCGTATGCGACATAGAAGCCCGCAAACTGCGCCTGCGCTGTCCACTGCGGCGTGAAGATGAACCGCTCTTGTGCTTTGGACTCATTTAAGCAGAGCATAAGCGCGATGATTGCGGTCAGTTGTAAAAATATTTTTTTTGCCATGTTAATAATTATTGTCTCAAGTTATATTTTAAATATTATCAGATATTTTGTCGAAAATGAATAGGATAAGATTTGCTGATATATATGTGTGACTTATCTTATAACTTTAGTGAAGATAGGATTTGCGCCTTCGGCGACAGTGACATAGACTTGCATTTCGCCTGCCGGCGGCATTTTCGGATTATCTTCGCGTGGAAGGTCAACGGCTGTAAAGAGGTATTCTACACCTTCAGGGATGGTGCGTGAAGCGACAGTCGTGGCTTTTGCATGAATCATTGGATAGTCGCCCACCGCTGCCTCGAAGATTGCCACTTCCTCTTCGCTCACCTCATGCTGTTCGGGAAATTCATCCAATTGTGTGTATTCGCCTTCAATGAAACCGTTGGCTTTGAGAAACTGGTCAACTTCCTGAGGCATTGCTTCCAAGCGTGCTGCGCGGATACCATAGCCTTGCATCACTTCCGCATTGGGCTCGTTCTCTTTCAAATCCTTAACACTCGATTCCAGTCCGCCGCTTCCGAATGTGCAGAACGGAACTATCTTTTTGCCGCTCAAATCCGTGTTGTTGATAAATGCGGTCACTGGTGGGGCGTATGTTCCAAACCAGACCGGATAACCGATGAAAATGACATCGTAGCTTGCAATGTCAGCGGCTATAGGCTTGATTTCTGGAATAACGCCTTGCGCACGTTCCTGCAAGCAGCGTTCGATAGTAGCTTGAAAGTCGCCATCGTATGGCTTAACCATAACAATCTCTTCCATGTCAGCCTCAAGCCGCGTGGCGATTTCCTGCGCAACAGCCTTCGTATTTGACGTTTGTGAATAATAAAGCACTAAGATTTTCGGTTTTTCCTCTTTGGGAGCCTCTTTTTTAGAATTGCAGGAAACTGCTACAGTCATTATTGTTGCAATAGCCATTATTAATTTAAATATTTTCATATTAACATGTTTGGTGTTTTCTCAAGAATTGCAAAGATACGTATTTTTCGGAAGATTTTTTTTGAATTTTGAAAAATATAATTGAAATTTATGAATTCATATTGCAAAATAGCTACTAAAAAAGTACTTTTGCAATACTATTGGACAATCTTCAAAATATGGACAAAATCAAAGAAACATTCGGTTATGCGCTCGGTTTTGTGCTGTTTGTGGTGCTGCTGCCCGCGGTCATGTGGCTCTGTTCAGGCTTGCCATCACTTGCGACTGCAAATGTTGTGAACATTGTGATTGCCGTCTGTCTTGCCGTAACTGGCTTGGCGTTAAGCATTTGGGCGATTGTATATATGCGGCGCGTGGGTGATGGCAACCCGATGGACGCTTTCGGGCACGAGGTCGCGCCGCGCACCAGACACCTTATGACAGACGGTCCATACCGCCTCAGCCGCAACCCGATGCTGACAGGCGTATTTATCTATCTGATAGGCTGTTGCGTGTTGTTGTGGAGCTGGCAGTCGGTGGCTGTGTTTGTGGTTTTTGTGGTCATTATGCTTATTCAGGTGCGCACCGAGGAGCAACGCCTCCGCCGTGACTTCGGCGATGAATACGAAGCCTATTGCCGCCGCACCCGCAGATTCTAAATTTCATGGTACAATAAAATGGGTTCAGAAAATAAAGATGATTTATTCGCAAGACTGCTGTTGTTTCTGATGTCCGCCACATTGGGCTATTTCGCTTTCTGGATTATGCTAATCGGAAAATTTGATTTTACCATAACCGCTGGGATCTTCATGCTGTTGCTTTATGCCGCTTCATTATATTTCTTTTATATTGCACTGTTTTACAATAAGATAAGACGCAAAAGAGAGAAAAAGAGCATGAAGCGCAAAAGAGAAAGGATTGCACATTTGGCAGCCATTCAAGAAGATCAGTTTCTCTATCATTTCGACACAACAACCCTTATTTTATTGGATAAAGTAAAGAATTTTGAAGAGTTGGGAAAAGGCATTTTGTCCAACATTGATGACAAGGATAGTTGGGAGAACCAACCATTGCTGAAAAAGCTTTGTGAGGGCCGTTATGCCATCACTTTTCCTTATGGTGTCACGCGGCAAAATCTTTATCTTCTATTAGACACAATTATGTGTTTTTGCGAATGCACTGTACAGGCGTGGTGCCGTCCTGAACTGTTCAAGAAACACGCTGGCGAGTGGCTCTACCTCTGTATAGGAGCAGATGATGAAATTGTTGCTGTTGATGAAAATGGAATCCAATGGGACATAAACTATGACGATGCCATACTGCATCGTTCAAAAAAGCATGATCGCTCCTATGAACCGCGCCCTGAACTTACAGACATACAACAAAGCCCCTTTTTATTTTTGTAGGTGCATCTGTTTTTATCCGTTGTGTTCCGAAAATTTTCCAAAATTATTGAAATGACTTTATTTCAAAACCGCCTGCTTCTCCATTTCGAAAAACAATCTTTTCAAAATCCAAGAGTGCTGTACACGGATTTGTTCCCATGAGCCAGAGGGCAACTTCTCAAAACATTTGAAGTAGTGACCAAAATAACCGTGTATGCTGTCAAGTTGCATGAATTTATCAGTTGTCAGATAGTATATGCCATTTTCCCATGTTGTTATGTCAAGGTTAGTGATAAATACAGAGTCGTTGTCATAAACAATTAAGAAAAGTGTGTCTTTGCCAATTTTTTCGTCAAAGTGAAAACACTCAGGAATAACAGAGTCAAATATTGGGTATTGGAGTGCTGCAGATAATGAATCTTTAGACATAAGTCCCAGCCACAAAATAGTGCTGGCAATTGTCAGAATTATCGCAGTTTTATTTATGTTCATAGGTGATGTTTTATCCAAGAGATATTGCAAAAATACATCTTATTATTGATTTTCATTTAGGTATAAGGATTCTCTCCAATAATTGTCAATAAATATATAACTTCCTTGTTTTGCAGCATTTCTCCAAGCATTTTCACAAGGGGGACGTGCTGGTTAACTATTCTTTTGATGTGTATGCTTCTTTTTACAATAA
>CACYHL010000196.1 GCA_902774205.1 uncultured Bacteroidota bacterium
GCTTTGTTCTCTTCGATAAAATTCGGATTTTCTTTCAGGTTATCTCTTATAAAATATAAGAATGATGTCTTGAGACCGCTGAAGCTGAAGTCGAAGTTTGGCAGGTGCGCAGTCGCGAATGTGTATTTATCAGGATTTCCCTGCTGTGCCAATTTGTCGATGTGCGGGCCGCCAGGGTAGGGCAGTCCCAGAATTTTGGCCGCCTTGTCAAAAGCCTCGCCCGCGGCGTCATCTATCGTGGTTCCGAGAATCTCCATGTCGAAATAGTCGTGAACCTTCAGTATTTGTGTGTGCCCGCCGGAAACGGTCAGGCAAAGGAACGGAAACTGTGGCTTGTTTTTTTGCGCGCCAAGTTTGTCAAGAAAAATGGCTAACACATGCCCTTGCAGATGGTTCACCTCAATGAGAGGAATGTCCAAACTGTAAGCCATCGCCTTTGCAAACGAACTGCCGACAAGGAGCGAGCCTAACAAACCGGGACCGTTAGTGTAGGCAATAGCTGAAAGCTCCTCAGGCTTGATGTTCGCGCGTTTGAGTGCGGTGTCGATGACGGGGATTATGTTCTGCTGGTGCGCCCGCGAAGCCAATTCGGGTACCACGCCCCCATATTCAGCGTGAACCTTTTGCGAGGCAATCACGTTTGAAAGCAGGGTGGTCTCTTGCAGCACCGCCGCCGAAGTGTCGTCACATGAGGATTCTATTCCGAGTATGTATGTTGGCATGATTTCAGTGAGGTCAGAATTTTAGTTTTTATTCAACTGAGACAGATTTTGCGAGATTGCGCGGTTTGTCCACGTCACAGCCGCGGAGCAAAGCCACGTGGTATGCAAGTAATTGTAGCGGCACGCTTGCCACTAATGGGGTGAGCAGCTCTTCCGTACGCGGTATCTCAATGCAGAAATCCGACATTTTCTTCACCTGCGTGTCGCCTTCGCTCACTATTGAGATTATTTTCCCTTTGCGTGCTATGACTTCTTGTATATTGCTTACGACTTTTTCATAAGTCTCTTGTTCAGTGGCAATTACAATGACAGGCATCTCTTCATCTACAAGTGCGATAGGTCCGTGTTTCATCTCAGCGGCGGGGTAGCCTTCAGCGTGAATGTAAGAAATCTCCTTCAGCTTGAGCGCACCTTCCAACGCGACCGGATAGTTGATGCCGCGACCGAGATAGATAGCGTTCCGCTTGTCAGCGCAATATTTCGCTATCTCTTTTATGCTGTCATTTAATTTCAGAATCTCTGTGATTTTTTCTGGTATGTTTTCCAAATCATTGATGATTTGATGATACTTGGAAAGTGAGAGTTTGCCCTTCTTTCTCGCAAGACATAAAGCCATGAGTGCCAATACAGTAACTTGTGCTGTGAAAGCTTTGGTCGAAGCCACGCCGATTTCAGGTCCGGCGTGCGTGTACGAGCCGGCGTGCGTCAGTCGCGACAGCGTTGAGCCAACCACATTGCATATCCCGATGACTGTCGCGCCCTTTGATTTCGCCAACTCAACCGCGGCAATGGTGTCGGCTGTCTCACCGGACTGCGAGATCGCTATCAGCACATCATCTTCGTTTATGATTGGATTTCTGTACCTGAATTCAGAAGCATATTCAACCTCAACAGGCACGCGCACCAAATTCTCGAACAGATATTCGCCGCAAAGCCCTGCGTGCCAAGAAGTTCCGCACGCTGCGATAATGAAGCGCTTGGCATTCAGCATTTTCTCTTCGTATTCAATGATTCCGCCCAACGAGACAACATCTTTCTTTGTGTTCACACGCCCACGCATACTGTCGCTTATTGCCTTTGGCTGCTCGAAAATCTCTTTCAGCATGTAGTGCTCAAAACCGCCTTTTTCCAACTGCTCAAGATTCAATTCCAATTTCTGGACGTAGGCGCGTTTTTTCGCTTCGCTGTTTATATTCTTGATTTCCAACTTCTTATTAAGATTCAGTACAGCGACCTCTTCATCTTCCAAATAGACGACACGTTTGGTGTATTCAACGATTGGCGCGCCGTCAGAGGCGACGAAATAGTCGTCTTTGCCGATCCCTATCAGCAGCGGGCTTCCTTTTTTCGCCACAATCAGCTCGTCTGGATTGTCAGCGGAAAGGATTGCTATGGCGTAAGTTCCTACAACGTTCAGCAGAGCGAGGCGTACCGCTTCGGCTAGTTCAGTAACCTGTTCTGATTTGTAAATGTCTTGTATCAGATGTACCAAAACTTCGGTGTCGGTGTTGCTTTTGAATTTATATCCGCGACTTATAAGTTCCTGTTTCAGAACGAGATAGTTCTCGACAATGCCGTTGTGAATCAGAGCGAGTTTTCCGTCTTCAGAGAGGTGTGGGTGCGCGTTCTGGTCGTTTGGCTCTCCGTGGGTCGCCCAGCGTGTGTGTGCAATGCCCATTGTCGAAGTCGTGTTCTTGTCGCTGCAATAGTCCTCTAACTCGGAGACTTTGCCTCTGCATTTGTATAATGATATGCCGTTTTCCTGCATCAACGCAACGCCGGCACTGTCATATCCTCTGTATTCCAATCGTTTTAATCCGTTTATCAGTATCGGATAAGCTTGTTTGTGTCCTAAATATGCTACAATTCCACACATATTGGTATCTTTTTTATATAAACTTGCAAAGATAATAAAAATTTACTGTATTATGATTTTATCTTCAAAATATTGATTATCAGATAGTTCCATTTTTATAAAGTAAACACCCTTTTTTAATTCGCTTATGTTAATATGATGATTGTCAAGAGGTTCTGTGTTTGAAGAGAAGACCTGTTTCCCGCTCGTGTCGTAAATTGTAATTTTTCTTATTTCTTTTTGTGGGTCATTTAGTGTTATAAGTCCGTTCGATGGATTTGGAAAAATATTTATTGAGACTTCAGAACTTGTTGTCTCATTGATAGATACGTTCGTTTCTGATTCTCCATAAAGGTAGTTCGACAAGTAGTTTTTGAGGTCGATTTTGTGCATTGTCGCATTAATGGTAATTGAACTGTAGGTGAATTTTTCGTTGGTCAGATAGTAGTCAATGGCGTTGCTGCTTGCGATGGCTTCAATTTGGCTGCCTAACAGGTTAATGTTTATTTTTCTCTTGTTCCCGCTGAAAAAATTGTCGCCGTTGTAGTCGTATAAAAGATAGATAAATGGCTGTAACAGAGTGCTAT
>CACYHL010000197.1 GCA_902774205.1 uncultured Bacteroidota bacterium
CTGCCGCTTATCACCACGAACTGTGCGGTTCTTGGTGTCGCGATTCAGGTTACGCAGAAAGCTGATTTTTCAATCCTTGACAGCACTATTTTCGCCACGGCAACGGCTGTCGGTTTCTTTATTGCAATAGTCATTTTCGCAGGACTCCGCGAGCAACTTGAACTCAACAAGGTCCCTTCAGCAATGAAAGGGGTGCCGATTGCGCTCGTTACCGCAGGCATTCTTGCTATGGCTTTCATGGGATTTGCAAATCTGGTATAATAAAGGAAGATGAATGATAATTTAGACCCCACGCGGAAACGGCTCTCTGCTGCGGAGAAAGAGTTTGAGCAGGCGATAAGGCCGTACGATTTCGCAAACTTCTACGGACAACAGCAGCTTCTCGAAAATATCATCGTTTTTGTAAAAGCCGCAAAACAGCGCGGCGAGGCTTTAGATCATGTGCTTTTCCATGGCCCTCCAGGGCTCGGCAAGACCACGCTTTCGCATATCATCGCTCACGAAATGGGCGTCAATATAAAAGTCACCTCAGGCCCTGTGATTGACAAGCCCGGTGAACTTGCCGGTCTGCTCACAAATCTTGAGCCCAATGATGTCCTTTTTATAGATGAAATCCATCGTCTTTCTCCTGTTGTTGAAGAGTATCTTTATTCTGCAATGGAGGATTATAAGATTGATATAGTGATAGATACTGGACCAAATGCGCGTAGTGTGCAGATAGGTATCAACCCGTTCACGCTTGTCGGCGCGACAACACGGTCGGGACTTTTGACTGCGCCGCTGCGTTCACGTTTTGGAATAAATCTTAGACTTCAATATTACGATGCTGATGTTTTGGCAAAGATTTTGAAACGTTCCGCTGGTATTCTTAAAATTGAAATTGACGATGATGCTGCGTATGAAATCGCCCGCCGAAGCCGCGGCACACCACGTATCGCCAACCTGCTTCTGCGCCGTGTCCGCGATTTCGCTCAAATTAAGGGTGACGGGCACATCAACAAGGAGATTGCGCAAATTGCCCTTGCCGCACTCAATGTTGACAAGCACGGTCTCGATGAGATGGACAACAGGATATTGAGCACTATCATAGAGAAGTTCAAAGGAGGACCGGTCGGGTTGTCAACGATAGCCACGGCGGTGGGGGAGGACACGGGAACTATCGAGGAGGTATATGAGCCGTTCCTGATACAGGAAGGGTATCTTATGCGCACACCCCGCGGCCGCGAAGCCACACCGGCGGCGTACAAACACCTCGGAAAAGTCCCTTTCACCGAGACACCAGACCTTTTTAACGAACTTTAAGAGTTTTTTATGCTATTGTATGTGATTGATATTAAGAGAATTAGTTACTGAAACGCTAATTATGGAATTCCATTCATTTGTAAACTCGCCCACTCAATAAAATTTCTTTATATATTTGCCCGTTTAAATTTTAAAATTTTGAGCCGATGGCATGATGGCATATAACAATGAACATTTATTATGAAAAAAACAGCTCTTTTTGCATTGATAGCCTTAGTATCGTACTTTGGGTATGCGTCTGCACCAGTGAACGACAATCCTGTTCCCGTTGATAATGTGGAAGTGGTTTTCACAGCAGTTTGCGGCGATGTGGATTGCAGCGACGGTGTCAGTTATGAGGTCTATTGGTATTCCACTCTTGAGGAATATGTGATTAAATTCTTCAATAACACAAGCTATTATGCAAGTATTTCTTATCAATACAGAGTGAAAGACAGCGCCACGAGCAGCCACTGGCGTGACGGATTCGCAGGTTGCACAGCGGGCGGCACTTCCGATCTGAATCCTGCCGGCGAATGGGGCGATGTGAGAGACGTTACATACGAATCAAAATAAAAATTTATTGTAAATTATTATAATTCAGAAAGATACAATGAAAAAGATTTTTTCTACCGTTATTGTCATGTGCTTGACAATCTGTTGTTTTGCGCAATGGGAACAAAATCAAGATGGAACAAAAGCTTGCGTGCTTGACAACATCGGCGATGTGCGGCTTGTGCAGCAGAATGACAACTCATACGCGCTCGTTTTCAGCACCACGAACAGCCGTTTCGACAGAGCGCAGACGTTTGTGATTGGCAAGAATAAGGAGGAGGCTATTGAGAAAATGAACGCCATTTGCGCCGCAATAAAGAACAGCAATGCCGAGGGGTTGGACGGGAAAGATGCCGCTGGCGTTGAACACCGTTTCAAAGCCGAAAAACCTGAAGACGGGAAAAAAACTGTGCTCATAGGTCATACTGACGGAGCAAAAGGCATTTGGATTCTTGATGAGGCTTCTGCGAAAAAGGCATTGAAGCTGCTGAAATAAACTTCCGCACAGACTATTTCACTAAGCAGTTTCCCTTTTGATATTGAAATTATGTGTATTTTTGCAATCGGATTTGCGGTTCGCAAATGCACATACGGCTCCGTAGTTCAGTTGAATAGAATATCAGATTCCGGTTCTGAAGATCGCGGGTTTGAGTCCCGCCGGGGTCACTAAAACATTGACAACCAGTTTGATATGGCAAACAGAAGAGATACGGTTTGCGCACTCTCAACGCCCCAAGGCATTGGGGCGATTGCCGTTATCAGAGTCACTGGTGCGGAGGCGTTCCACTGCGCCGGCCCCCTTTTCCCTGCGGATTCATCTTTCCATACCCTTAAAAACAACATTGCGAAATACGAGGAGATTTTTGATGGCGAAAAGCTTATAGATCAGGTGGTTGTGGTGAAATACCACTCTCCGCATTCCTACACAGGCGAGGATATGGTGGAAATTTCGTGTCATGGCTCTAACTATGTCGTAAAAAAAATATTGGAGATGTTGCTTCACGCAGGTTGCCGAAGCGCCGTCGCGGGAGAGTTCACTATGCGGGCGTTCCTGAACGGGAAACTTGACCTGCCGCAGGCCGAAGCCGTTGCCGACCTGATAGATTCGCAGACGGAAGCGGCACACAAACTCGCTGTAAACCAGTTAAAAGGCAATATCTCAAAGAAGTTGGAAGAGCTGCGGCGGCAGTTTGTTGACCTCGCTGCGATGTTGGAATTGGAACTTGATTTCAGTGAAGAGGATGTGGAATTTGCCGACCGCACGCAGCTGTTGTCTCTGCTCGGTGAAAT
>CACYHL010000198.1 GCA_902774205.1 uncultured Bacteroidota bacterium
CAGAAACAACACTTTTCAAACAAGATTCCACAAAACAGCAGCCAAAACCTGAAAAACGCTCACTTAACGACCTTCTTCAGGAAAAGAATCCTGAAAAACCGTCATTATATTCAAAAATCCAAGAAAGCAAAATCGAAGACCTTGCAAAAGCGATTTCCCTTGCTGATAAATTTCTGTTTATCAAAGAGTTATTTAAGAACCAAGGTGAAGATTTCAGCAAAGCTATAAAACTGCTGAACCAATGTCCGAACTTGGAAGCGGCGTTCGCTGAATTGGAAAAGATGAAGAAATATTACTTTTGGGACACCGTCTCGCCGGCGTACCTCACATTCTGCGACCTCGTACGCCGAAGATTCCTGTAACATACAATGAGAAAGGCATTTCTGCTCATAACACTCATTCTGTCTCTATGCGCTATTTCAGCGCAACAGTACCACGACTTCGGCTTCAAGAGAGACCTGAGCCTCACTTTTCTGAACCAAACATCTGACACTCTGAAATTTGCGCTGGCAGGTGGTTTGAATTCTGTGCGCTTTTCTGAAATTGACGTCAACAATGATGGTATAAAAGACCTTTTCGCTTTTGAAAAAAACGGCAACAGAATCCTGATTTTCATTAATAATGGAGAAAAAAATTGCATTAATTACAAATATGCCCCAGAATATGCACATTGTTTCCCCAAAATGCATGATTGGGTTATTCTAAAAGATTATAACCAAGACGGGAAAGAGGACATTTTCACTTACGGCAACGCAGGAATAACAGTTTACAAGAATGTCTCTGACGAACAGGGGCTACGCTTTGAGCTTGTAACAGAACAACTTGAGTCGTTTTACTACAACGGATATGTCAACATTTACAGCTCACCCGATGACTATATGGCAATTGAGGACATTGACGGTGACGGCGACCTTGACATACTGAATTTCATGGTTTTGGGACAATATGTTCATTATCAGCGCAATTATGCCGTTGAAAACGGAGACATTGAAAAATTCGACTTCCGGCTTGAAGATGAGTGTTGGGGACATTTCGCTGAAGGCGATGATGACAACTCGATTATGCTTGACAAATATTGTTACTCGAAAAATGAAAGCAAAGAACCATTACGGCACACCGGCTCATCAATATTGGCATACGACTTTAATGGTAACGGGCTGCAAGACATTATTTTAGGAGACGTTGACTATCCACAGCTGATACTGCTTGAAAATGGGGGGACGCTGCAGGAAGCGCACATCATATCACAGACTGACATGTTTCCAAATGCGGAAAAACCTGTTTGGCTCTACTCCATGCCCGCTGCGAATTTCATTGACGTGAACAATGACGGAAAACCAGACCTGATAGTTTCCCCATCAGACCCATCACTAACAAAATCTCAAAACACAAACAGTGTTTGGCTTTACACATACGACTCTTTATCAGGACAATACAAATTCGTGACTCCAACTTTTCTGCAAGAGGAGATGGTTGATGCCGGCGGCGGCAGCTACCCCATATTCTTCGATTGGGATAAAGACGGGCTGCAAGACCTCTTTATCGCAAATTATGGACTTTATGACTCATCTTCTTTTGAAAATTATTTTCTGACTTCACATTACAAATCATCAATTGCATACTATAAAAACATTGGCACGAAACAGAATCCGTCATTCAAATATGTCACATCTGATTTTGCCAATCTGCAATCCATCAATGAGTTAGCATTATATCCGACATTCGGCGATTTCAATGGAGACGGACAGACAGACATGTTATGCGGTACTGCAAATTCAGGACTGGAACTTTTCCTGAATCAGGGTGACGGCACTTTTTCAGCCCCCCTGCCCTACTTGGAGGATTTCACGCTGCAATACGCCACACCGCAGCTTTTCGACCTTAACAAAGACGGGAAAACCGACCTGCTCATCGGGAACAGGAAAGGCACAATATCATATTATAAAAATATTTCCCAAAATCAAACCCCTGATTTCCAATTTATCACAAATAACCTCGGTAATGTTGACGTGCGCGACCACGACATCTCATATTTCGGATATTCTGTTCCGTTTTTCTTCAGAGACAAAAATGAAGAGACGAAACTGTTTTGCGGCAACGAACAAGGTAAAATCTTCTATTTCAAAAACATAGATAATAATTTAGATGGCACTTTCGAACTTGTTGAAGATGAGATGTTTGAGATAATTGAAAACAACAGGTACGGGATCCGCGAAGGTTGGCGTATCGGCTTGTGCCTCAGCGACATAAACAATGACGGATACATTGACATGATGGTCGGGAACTATGCTGGTGGAATAAGTTTTTTCAAAGGCTGCGAAGCTCCGGTTATCACAATTCACACACAAGAACAAACAAACGATACTTTTCTACTCTACCCAAACCCGACTTCGGGAAAATTTTCAATAAAGAGCAATCTGTTATCCGAAAATCCTGTTACATATATAATATATAGTATAGACGGAAAAAAAATACAAGAGGAATGCAGTCGCAACCCACAAGTCAATTTTGATTTAAGTAATTATAATAAAGGAATTTATATTCTGAAAATATTTTCAAACGAAAAGATTACGACAAAAAAAATCGTAATCTCGGACTAATTCTCCCAAAAATCGTAGAAGTTAAACCACTGTAAGGGATAACGTTTCAGCACATCTTCGAGGGCTGCGGCGAAGCTGTCGGCCAAGCGTGCCGCCTTTTTTGCAGCCGGCTCGCCATCTATCTCCGCAACCTCTATCGGTTTCACAATGACAGTATATTTTCTTCCCCACCCTTTCATCGCAAAAAGCGCGACTGTTTTCACATTTTTCACCGCCGCCAAACGGAATGCCCCTACAGGGAACTTCGCCTCCGCACCAAAAAATAGAGACTTATGGGCTTTGTCGCTGCCCCAGACACGGTCGCAGGTCATACTGACGATATTACCCTCATCTAAAGCCGTGTTCAGTGCGAAAATATGCGAGGAATCAACACTCACCGGCACCATCTCGACATTGTTCGCGCTCATCTTCGCCTGACGGTTCGCCTGAAGAGCCGCATTCTCGCCATCATAATAGACCGTGAAAATCTTCTTCTTTTGCTGTGAAAAAGCGTAACCGGCAAGCTCAAAATTGCCG
>CACYHL010000199.1 GCA_902774205.1 uncultured Bacteroidota bacterium
CAACAATGAGCAACGTAAAAATCACCGCAATACGCAAGGCAAGCTACGACGACCTGTCGGCCTTGTACGAAAACCCGATAGAACACACCTGCGACGTGTGCGAGGGACAGACTTGGATTTCCATCGACGGACAGAAACCCGAAGGCCTGTGCGACAGCGCATGGCAGTCGATGCAGTGGTTCGTGGAAGAGCTGGCCGCTGGACGAGGCAATTTCTACGACGGCTGGATGAAAAACCCCTACAGCGCCATGATAAGCTGCAACGACGGCTTCCGACCAGTGAGTTTTCTTCTCGAACGAATTGAAAATTGAGAGTTGAAAATTGAAAATTTTTAGATATTCCGATGTTCCGATATTCAGATAATCTGTAAAAATCGTTGTCTAAAAATACTCTTTAACAGCAAACTCAAACTGGTCGATGAATATCTGCTTGAAAGCATATAGATTGTTCTGCTCGTAGAAAATAAGCATCACTTTCTTATAGTCGATAGAGTCGACCGAACGGAAACTCAAAGGACAATAGCCGTTGGCTATCAGTATTGCATTGCCTGTGATACGTGCCGTTCGCTTGTTGCCGTCGGAAAATGCCTGTATATACGACAAGAGTGCTATCGCCAACAATGCTTTTTCAAAAACATTTGACTTGCCGTTTATCAAATCGCATGTATCACGCATAGCCTCGCGAATCTGAAATTCGTTGTCCAGCGGGTGATAGTTGGTTCCCGTGATACCTACACGGCGATGCCGGATTCCCCTGTCGACAGAGAGCTCCTTGGTGAGCAGCTGGTGAATATCCTCGATATGACTTATGGTTAGCTCCTGCAGATAGTCAGAGTTGTCGATGATGAAACGCAACGCATCCTTGTGATTGAGTAGCATAACGGCTTCTTCCTTGGTCTTGCCGTCGGCGGTCTTGCTCTCGCGAAGTAGTCGCTCGGTTTCAAGCAGAGAGTAAGTGTTACCTTCTATCTGCGACGATTTCCAACTGAGGTCGATGCCCAGTCGCTCTATCTCTTTTCGGTATTCGTTTTCGGTCATCTCGCTGACATGCTGGCGAAATGCCGCCTGCAGCTCTTGCAGATGAGTGTTTTCCTCGTCAGTGAAAAGACTTACGGCTGGCAGTTGTTCTCTAATCAGATTAAAATTGAAAGATGTCTGCACCTGACGTTCGTCCACATCAAGCGCAAAATAAGTATCCAAGTTAAGGGGCATCAACAGATGAGCCTGATCGGAAAGACGGTAACGGGTGGCACGAGCCTTGCCCTCAACCACAATATCGCCGTTTTGGACCCCTAATGCGAGAAGTCGCTTCATGGTGGCATCGCTGCCTTCAAAGGCAGTACCCTTTGCTATTTCATCGCGCGAAGACAGCGGATGATAGTGCAGAAACTGTAGTATCTCTCTTGAAATATCCATAAATCATGCATAAGAAAAATCGGTGCAAAAATAATGTTTTTTTTTCAATTATCGGCTCATTGTGAGCTAAAAAAATGCATAAATTGAACAAAAAATGAGCCGATTCTCCAAATTAATTTTATTTAACATGTTGGTTGTCAGTGGATAGTGATTAGTTTTCAGTTAGGAGTTTTCAGTTAAACAATTAAACAATTCAACGATTAAACAATTACACATCTTCACACCTTAACGTCTTAACTCCTTCACATCACTGTTTACAGTTCACTTATTGGTAGTTAGTTGCGGCACTTCGACAGGCTCAGTGACCGCACAGCCTTCCGGTGGCTGAGCTTGTCGAAGCCACGCCTTCACACCTTAACGTCTTAACGCCTTCACCAAAATTCTCCGCACTTCGTGCTATCGAAAGGTTCACTGAACCTTTCTTCATCACTATTCACTCATCACTATTCACTTTTCACTAAAAAATCGTATCTTTGCACCAAATTATCCACCAACGGAAAACGATATGAAAAAGTCCCTCATCCTCGCCGTCAGTGCCGTTTTAGCGATAACGGCCGCCGCTTTTTCGGGTAACGCAAACGCCCAAAAGACAGATTATTCCACCCTGTGGAAGACCGTCAACAACAACCTCGACAATAACCTGCCGGAATCGGCGAAGAAAACCCTTAACGCCATCGAGCAGAAGGCCATCAAGGAAAAAAACCAGAACCAGCAGCTGAAAGCCATCGTTTACATGCAACGGGTTTTCAAACTAAAAAACGACGACGACGAAAACTACATCCCCACGACTATAGCCTACGCCGAATCGAAACTGGGACAGCTCGACGTCACGCACAAAGCTCTGCTCCACTCTGAGATTGCCGCCGCTTACGCCACCTACATCGACAATAACAGATGGCGTATCCAGAACAACAAGCCTATCGAAGGCGACATAAGCAAGGTGGAGATGAAATACTGGGACAAAGCCACTTTCCAAGCACGCATCAACTACCACTACGACGAGGCTTTGAAAGACGTGGATGCCCTGAAAAACGCCAAAACCACCGACTATACCGAGATTTATAAAGACAGAACTCTGAAAAACAAGAATTTTCAGCAACACCTCGACTACGAGGCCACGTTGTTCGAATTCCTGTTCCACCGTGCCGCCAATTACTACAAAGAGGTGGCCACTGCCGACGACACCGAGGGCGAGGTGAGACCCGCCGCCCTTGCCAGCTCCACCTGCGTGATGCCGTCGTTGGTGCAGAGGGTACGGAACATCCTTCTGTAGCCGTCGGAGACGCTCTCGTCGGGAAAATCACGGCTGATTATCCTTGCGAACGTGTTTGATATATCGGCTATGAACATCGAAGGCTCCGCATTGGGGTTTTCAAGAAGCTTGTGCGGACGTGTTTTAAGGTCTTCGGGGTATTGATGTGTTATCATTCTTTTCCTCCTTGCAGGGACTCGCTCAGCAGCTGATGATGCGCAGCTGCTGTCTTATGATCTCGGTGGTCAGACCGGGCTGCTTGGCTATCCTGACGGTGACCTCTTCATCGCCGTGGATATCGAACCAGTTGTCGGAGAACACGCAGTCGGTCTCCGAAAGCGAGAGGCAAACGCTCTTGGCAAAGCTCTCTGCGATCAGCGTTACCGCGAAGCAGTCGTCAAGCTCAAATACCTCGC
>CACYHL010000200.1 GCA_902774205.1 uncultured Bacteroidota bacterium
ATTCATGCCCAATCGTTTGATTTGTTCGTATCTGATGAGGTTGTAAACCAGTCCGGAGAAGATGATGTAGGCCTCATTTCGGAGAAATCCCACCGCCCGGCTTCTCATCCCGTGCAGGCATCCCTCCATGATCCCGAACACATGCTCCACCCGCGCCCGCGTCTTCTGTTGCGCTGGCGGGGCACCTCCACGAAACCGCTCATCGCTGAGATGGTACATGCGCTGGAGCACGAGAATCTTGAACATCAGCACATAGTCGTAAGGTTTGGCACCAACATTGGTGAACTTCTCCTTGTAAAGCCCCGCCTCCAGCTCCTTCCTAAACATCTCAAAGTCAACGACTCTTGAAAGTTTCTCCAAAGGATTGCCCAGAGAATTGAGCTTGTCCATAGTATCTTCGCTATCGAAAAGGCTGACGTTACCCAGTTTTTTGTATGCCAGTTTCTGTTTGTTCATTGTTCGTTCAAATTTTCTGTAAATATACAAATAAATATTTGATTAACAATGAGATATACAAAAAAATATCTGTCAGCTGACGTTGCTTAAATTGGGATTTTCAACTGCAGTTTTGATGCGGATTTCGTTTGTAACTATCTGTTATTAAAGGAGAATTAATTAGAAGGCACTTTAACTTTTTTTAATACTTTTGTGCCATATTTGATTTTTCTATCAAATTAAAGTTTACCTTTGCAGAAAAATTTTGATATGGACTATTTTGACTTTGGAACAGATTTATTAAAGCCGTTAAGAAGGAAGAAAACAAGATTGAGATACAGGGTTGCTGTCATCGGCGGCGGCAGTTGGGCTACGGCGATAGTAAAAATACTTTCAGCGAATCTGGAGCACATACATTGGTGGGTCCGCGAGCCCGAAATCGTGGAGGGAATCACTCAGTATGGGCATAATCCACTCTACCTGAGTTCGATATATATAGATCCTTCAGATGTGAAGATAAGCAATAACCTTAAAAAAGTTGTCGCCCGCGCCGATTATGTCGTGATTGTCACCCCTTCGGCTTTTCTTCATAAAACGTTGTCGGAGTTGAAGTTAAGCAAGCTGAACAAGAAGAAGATTATTACTGCGGTGAAAGGTATTGTGCCTGAAACAATGCAGCTTATAAGCGATTATCTTAAAACTGAGTTCAAAGTTCCGGCGGCGAACCTTGCAATGATTAGCGGTCCGTCTCACGCCGAGGAGATTGCGCAGGAGAAGTTCACCTTCCTGACCGCCGCCTCGGAGAGCACCGAACTTGCGGAAATTACAGCGAGATTTTTCACAAATAGATATGTAAGGGCTTCTGTGTCAAACGATTTGCTTGGTGCGGAGATGTCAATAGTTCTGAAAAACATATACGCTCTCGGTGCGGGAATCTACAGCGGTCTCGGATACGGCGATAATTTCATCGCTGCTTACGTGGCTAACTGTGTGAAAGAGATGAATGTCTTTGTCAACTCCCTTTATCCTGGAACACGCAACATGTCTGATGCGGTTTATCTTGGCGACTTGCTCGTTACAGCGTATTCGCATTTCAGCCGTAACCGTATGTTTGGCAACATGATAGGGCACGGCCTCTCTGTGCGCGCCACCCAGCTTGAGATGCACATGATTGCTGAAGGCTACTATTCAAGCCGCTGTGTCCACGAGATTAACAAGAAGTACAACGCGCCGATACCGATAGTTGAGACAATTTACGGCATTTTGTATGAAGGGAATAATGTCTCTTCTGAAATGAAACGTATAGCAGAATATTTTGTGTGATGAAGCGCGCGCTTATTGTCTCCTCATTGCTTTTGTCGTTTTTTGTCTGCGATTTTTTTGCGGAGGGTTTTATGTTGCCGACTTCAATCGGGATGAGGAAGCCTTTTGATGAGGGGGATTCTCTCGTCACAATAGTTTTTGCTGGCGATATGATGGGACATGAGGGACAGTACAAGGCGGCTTGGAACGACTCCACAGGACGTTACGAATATGACGACTGTTTCAGGTTTGTGCACGATTATGTCAGTGGGGCAGACCTCGCCTGTGTGAATCTGGAAGTCCCGATTGCAGGTAAACCATACAGCACCTATCCGCAGTTCTGTTCTCCTGACGAGTTGTTGGATGGGTTGAAAAACGCCGGCTTTGATGTCGTGTTCACCGCCAATAACCATGTCGTTGACAAGGGCAAGCGTGGTTTGGAGCGCACGATTGAGCAGTTGCGGAAAAGGGATTTCGCCTTTGCGGGCAGCTATAGGGACACGGTGCAGCGCGATTCGATATATCCGCTCATTGTCGGTGTGCGTGGACTGCGTGTGGCTTTTCTTAACTGCACTTACGGCACTAACGGTCTGCCGGTAACGCCACCGAATGTGGTAAATATGATCGACACCGCTGATTTGCACGCGGCTTTGCGAAAGGCTGAAGAGTTGCACGCTGATGTGAAAATAATATGTATCCATTGGGGGAACGAGTACGAGCTCCATTCCTGCGTGGCACAACGTTCTGTGGCACAATGGCTCGCCGACAACGGGGCAGACCTTATTATCGGAGGGCATCCGCATGTTGTTCAGGAAGCTGACACGCTTTACAGAAAAGACGGAACGCCTGTTGTATGTTATTATTCCATAGGTAATTACATCTCCAATCAAAGAAAACCGCACACCAATGGCGGCATTATGGTGCGCGCCACATTGAACCGTTACAGCGGAAAAGTCATTGCGACATCTTACCTGCCGTCTTTTGTCCACCGCGGGACACTTGATGGCAAATACCAATATTATCTAATTCTATTAAAATATTCTTAATATCTTCTATATCATCATTTTCTAAATTCTTATTTATCTTAACAAACACTTCACAATTACATTTAGATTTAATATCTTTTATTTCGTCCATAGTAAAAAAACAAGTAGATTCTACACTATATCTATCAAGTGGTAGAATTATACCAGAAATATTATCTAAATATAAATTATTTTTATTTCCATACTATTTTGCATTGCGGCGATAAAAAGTCGATCTGTCAGAAATTTGCTTTTATTGCTGTCAATTAGTTTTTTCCTTGCATTT
>CACYHL010000201.1 GCA_902774205.1 uncultured Bacteroidota bacterium
GCCATAGTTCTTCTCCTTTTGGGCTTCTTTCATTTCGTGCCAGGTGGTGGATACCTGAGCATAAAGTTTCTCGTCGTAGTGGTTGATGGGACCCTGATAAGGTGGGAGTTCGTCGGCATGCAGGTCCACCTTCGAGACGTCGATGAGGTTGGTAGCCGACGCGGGCGCAAAGCGATTACGTACCAGAGCGGTAAGGCACTTCACGATGTCCTCCTTGTTTGTTTCGCCGTAAGGCCGCACTTCCAGGATGGCGCTCTCTAAGGCGACAATCGGTTCCGGCTGTCGGTTTGCCCAAAGTCTGAAGTCCTCCAACACCGCCGGATGGATGATGGCGTTCACCTGGCTTGCATGCTCGGGGTCGGCAAAGAGATAGTCGGCAAGACGCTTTCTGTTAAGCTCCGGTCCGTCAAAGCTGCCCCACACTTCTTGCAAAAAGCAAATTCGTTCAGGGTATGACAAGTGGGACAAACGATACCGCCACGAGGACTACCGCAATCGGGACAATATGGTTCAATACCTGAAAGATGGGAGCCACAGAAAGAACAAACATCTTTCTTGATATAGTGATGGCAGACCTCACAGAAGTCTGCGTCTGGATCAATCTCAGAACTACAATGGGGCTGCTCGCCCGAAAAATAACCGACAACTACATTAACCAAAACTCTGAAGGAATGTTGCTGACAGCGTATTCTGACAAAGCAGGGGAACTTGCACGCATACTTGAAGACAAAAAATCATATAATCCTTTGAAAATCAGCAACGGGAAAATAATTTCGGGAATTGTTCCGCTTTTTCCTGTGAATGATTTTTCCCATTACGCAATATGGACAGAAATACAAACAATTTAAAAGTATCATTATGAAAAGAATAAGACCAATAATTTCATTTTTTCTAATCATATTGGCAATTATCATTTCTTCATGCAGTCAAAAACCGAAAATAGAAGTCGCTGAAGATGAGTCAGTTGTATATTTCTGCAAAGAGATAACCCCAGAAAACATACTGAAGTTATACGAAGCGCTTGACGCTGACTTGAACGGTAAAATCGGGCTGAAAGTGCATTTTGGTGAAGATGGGAACCAGAATTTCCTCAATCCGGAGTTGTTAAGGCCACTCGTGGAAAAAGTGAAGCCAACATTTGTCGAAACCAACGTGCTGTACGTTAGCAAAAGACGTTTCACCGACTCGCACATCGCATTAGCCAAAGAGCACGGTTTCACATTCGCCCCTATTGACATTCTTGATTCGGAAGGTGAGCTGACTTATAAAGCGAAGGGGTTAAAACACTTCAAGAGAATAAAGACAGGCAGCCATTTTGCTGATTATGACGGCTATATCATCTATTCGCACTTCAAAGGGCATGGTTCGGCAGGATTCGGCGGAGCTATCAAAAACGTGTCAATGGGCTTTGCCTCACCGGGAGGTAAAATGGCCATGCACGCAAGTAACTTTCCTTGCGCTGAATTGTCTGGCAAATGTGTCCATTGTAACAGATGCGTGCAACAATGTCCGGCGGGTGCAATAACCCTCTTGGATGATGGTCCGGTAATAGACACAACAAAATGCATCGGCTGCGCGAAATGCCTTGCCGAGTGTCCGCTCGGACTTTTCAAACAAGGGCAGAGAGCAGAAGAAAGCGACTTTTTGGAACGCCTGACAGAATACGCGAAAGTATTCACAGAACAAAAGCCTATGGTTTACATAAATGTAATGGCTAATATTTCAAAGACTTGCGACTGCTCAGCAAAAGCCCCAGCCCCATTCATGGATGAAATCGGGGCTGTATCATCAAAAGATATTGTCGCCATTGAAATGGTCTGTCATGAGCTTACCGCAAAGAAATTCGGGGCGGAAGACGCTTTCAAAGAAGTGAACGGAGTTAGCGGGTTGCGGCAAGTCGAGTACGCGTATCAGCTTTGTATGGGACACAAAAAATATGTGCTTGTTGATGTTTTGACAGGTAAAAGAATTACTTTAGAGGAAGCATTGAAATAACAAAACTATGAAAACGAAAATCATAACAGCGATAATTTTATCCACGATATACGCGAATGTTGCAGCACAGCAATGCGGCTGCACAGACCCGTTGGCGACAAACTACGACTCAACCGCAGTTACCAACGACGGCAGCTGCCAATATCAGAACAGCAGCATAACACCTCAGACAGTAGGGCAACTCCCTCCCACCCTCAACGGCACATCATCGCTCATATTCTGGGAAGGTGCATACTGGAGCTGCAACGACCACACCAAGCTCAAACTCTACCGTCTCGACTCGCTCACGGGTGCGATAACCGACAGCGTAACAGTTTCGGAGAGAGCGCCGCATGACATGGAAGAAATCGCCCAAGACTCACTATACCTATATTTCGGAGACTTCGGCAACAACTCGAACACACGGACAGACCTGCAAATACTAAAGGTTGAAAAAATGGCGCTGCTAAACGGAACTCCCGTTATCGACACAATATTTTTCAGTTACCCTGACCAGACAGACTTCACATCATCGTCAATGGAAACCGATTTTGACTGCGAGGCGTTTATAGCAAGCGGCGACAGTCTTTATCTTTTCACGAAACAATGGGGCTCGCAAGGAACTGTCTGTTACGCGCTTCCAAAAATCCCCGGCACACACGTTGCAGAAAGGCGCGACAGCTGCAAGGTGCAGGGACTTGTCACCGGAGCCACACTTTTCGAAGATGAGAATTTGCTTGTACTTTGTGGATATAGCACGCTTAAGGCTCTGCCTTACATATTCGGTAAGCACATCCGTATCATGCGTTGTAGTTGCATAATCAGCCAGCGTTTCGAATATCGATACAAGGTCTCTTATCGAAATGCCCTCACGAAGCAGGTTCTGGAGCACCTTCTGGATCTCGCCCACGCCGAGCAGTTTAGGCACAAGCTCGGAAACCAGTGTCTCGTTTGCATCCTTTATGTTGTTTATGAGGTTCTGGACATCCTGACGTGTGAGAAGCTCGTCCAGATGATGCCTTATAACCTCTGTCAGATGTGTAGCTATGATCGAAGGAGGATCTACTACC
>CACYHL010000202.1 GCA_902774205.1 uncultured Bacteroidota bacterium
TATTGCTTTAAGCGAAGGGCAGAAACTAATGTTGAGGGCAGGTGTGGAACGCCTCAATCGTCTGCAGTCCGATTTTGGTAACCATAAATACCCAAAAATGATGGTGGTATGCGAAGATACTAAGGTGACTCCACTTGTGGAAAATTATCTGATAACAGAAGGTATGAGCCCGGATCAAGTTCTGCGTGTAGATAGCGACGCCAAAGGTAACATGAAAGAGGATGAGTGGCGGCGCGTTAGCGAGCGACTAAGCAATGTTGACCGATTTCCGATGCCTCGTGTGATAGTTAGTGTTATGATGCTACGTGAGGGTTTTGACGTAAACAATATATGTGTTATTGTTCCTTTGCGTAGTAGTGGCAGCAGTATTCTATTAGAACAAGTTGTTGGTCGTGGTTTGCGTCTCATGTGGCGTGAGCCGGAGTATGCCGAATCTAAATTGGAAAATCGGCATCGTCTGCTTGTCGAGAAACGCGAGCCGCTGAACTATATGGATATTCTTTTTATCGTTGAGCATCCACGCTTTCGTCAGTTCTATGATGATTTGATAAATGGCGGCCTTGCAGCTGTCGAAACAAGCGAAACTACCACCAACGCTTTGGGCGATATGCTGACAGCAGAACTTAAAGATGACTACAAAAAATACGATATTTCGTGGCTGACTATTTTGCACGAGAGCGAGGAATTGTTAGAAATGCCCATACCTGATGTTGGGCGTATGGAGATTTTTACAGCTTATACATTGGGACAATTGCGTCGTTACTTGGCCACAGATGGAGAGACTTTTATCAGTCAGGCAGTGGCCATGAAAACTACTTTCGGTAAGTTTTCCGTAAAGGCAGACCTTTTCACAGCAGAGAGTTATAGAGAGTACCTCCAAAAACTCTTGCGTACAGTAACACATCTGCAGATACGCAATATGCCGCTTATACAAGTTGGAGAAGCTATGATTATGCAGACCCTTGATCGTTATATCCGCACTCGCCTTTTTGGGCAAGAGTTCGACCCGTTTAACGGCAATGATTGGAAGATACTTCTGGCTCAGAATGGTGTGGTTACACAACATATCGTAAAAGTTATGTCTACAACTCTGTACAATCTACAGCAACAGGTGCAGACAACAGAAGCCGAAGTTGAAGAAATACCATTCTCTACCGTTGAGAAGTTGCCTGTGCGTGAACAGTATTCTCAGGAGTTTCAAAAGACAATTTACACACGTACCGCTTTTCCGTCGCATGGCGGTGGTTTGGAGAAAGCATTTATGGATTTCATTGACAGCGATGGTGGGGTGGAAAGCTGGTTGAAGATAAGTGAGACTCGCCACCGCTTTGCTACCATAACTTATATGCGCACCGATGGTTTACTTGCTTCATATCATCCAGATTTCCTTGTGGTTACATCAGATAATGTATATATGGTGGAAACCAAGGGTCAGGACAAAGTAAAAGACCGCAATGTCCAGCAGAAGCGGCGTGCTGCTGTGGAGTGGTGCGAAAAGATAAATTCGTTGCCCGAGGAAAAACGCAACGGCAAGAAGTGGGAGTATATTCTTCTCGGAGAGGACGACTTTTACGGCCTTTCTATGAATGGAGCTACTTTCGAAGATATTTGTCGTCGTTGCTATGTTAGTTCGTCAATAATTCAGGGAGAATTGAAATTCGATTAATGTCTTCGGGAGCCCGTTTCCTCGAATCACACAATTATTATTCCTTTTTTCCCGTTTCTATCTTTTACATTGGCATGTAGAATTGTCGCCCCCTCCCACATTGTACATTGTTAATTGTCCATTGTTAACTTATCTTTCCCCAACTCTTACATCGGACAGGCTTTGTAGAGTTAAGGAGGTTGAAATCCGAAAGGTGAGTTTTGCACTTACACTCAAACACATTTTCGAACACCATTCCATACGCCATGCATTTCTTTTCGAATGCCAGCGGGTACGCTCTTGAGGAGGAGGGCAGGCGGTACAGCCACAGGCCGTCGCCAAGCTCTGTGTTGCCGCCAACAGCGGGCAGTTTCTCCACACCGAAATAGCGGCACAGCTCGCCTGTGGCCTTCTCGCCCGTGGTGGCAATGGCCTTGCACAGAGGCATTTGTTCGAGCAACGCCCGTATGTCCGTAGGCTCCACAATCTCCAGAAAAGCGTCGGAGGCGTTGCCTTTCAGTCGCCGCACCGCACGGGCAGTGTCGTACATCGCGATGCCCTTTTCTTGCATAAACTCGACAATCTCATCTTTGCGGAAACACTTGTTTTGGATGTCCACAAAATGGTTGCGGTCGCCGAACCACACCTGTCCCTCGATACGCCAGTGGTCGTTGCCGAAATTAGGGTAATAGAAATCCATGCACCAGCGCTTGCGCGGAGGCGGGAAACTGCCCAGAAACAGCAGTTTGGCGTTGGCCGGAAGGAAAGGCTCCAACGGGTGAAATTCTATATCTTGTGGTAATGCGTTGTCTTCCATATTGTTGTAAAATAATTGCCTTGATTATACTCTTATGCAAAAATACTATTTTTTATAGATTATATATAATGTATATCTAAAATTATAACCTGTTGATTGTATTTTGTTGTAATACAATATAATATGTAAAATTCGATAAAATTTTATGGAGTGCAAAAACGTATGTAAATAATTGGTATATAGAAAGATAATGAAGAAAAAACGTACAAATGCCGAATAAAAGCACTTTTTTTTGCAAATAACACATCAAAATTTCTTTAAAAAATGAAAAAAATAACCGAAAAAACACCCATTTTTGCCCTTCCATGAAAAAAAAGTTGAAAAATTTTCTCATTGATACATAGCGAGTTGCAAAAAAAATGCTGAAAAAGCGAAAAAAAATTTTGTCAGTTTCGGAAAAGGTTGTATTTTTGCAGTCCCGTTTGAGAGGGAAAAAGCGAGATCGGGAGACGGGGAGAGATCATTGAGGAAACAGAGACCGAAGGCAGCGTGCCACCTGCCTTACGCCGCAGGGCGGGGTGTGGTGGCAGAAAATGAGAAAGGTAAC
>CACYHL010000203.1 GCA_902774205.1 uncultured Bacteroidota bacterium
AAGTGCTTGGAACACCAAACTCTCTATCGCCACTACTGATACTTATGCCCATCCACATTTTGTTATCCTTGATTAAAGGAAAAACCTCTTTATAAGAGATTGCATTAACGTTCCCGATTATCACAAATAGTTTCCCCGAATTCATCAGCCACGCTACGAACTCACGGAACAGCGAGAACGGTGGGTTTGTGATGATGATATCTGCTTCGTCTCTAAGCTTTGTTACCTCCTTGCTACGGAAGTCACCATCGCCCTCCAGGTATTGCCATTCCAGATCGTTGATGTCAATACGATTGTCGCCGGTGATGTCGCGCTCCAAGACGAATATCTTGCCGTTCGTCTTAGTCTTGTCTGCATTGAAATGGGGCTGTGAGGTTTCGAATAGGGTAGGCTGATAAGGCATTTTGTATTTCTGACTCTCTGGAGCATAACTCGTAGAAATCAGCTTCTTCAGTCCGAACAACTGAAAGTTCTGGGCGAAGAACTTGGTAAAGTTACTCCACTCAGGATCATCGCAAGGCAGTAGTACTGTCTTGTCACGAAACACATCTGGGTTGTAATCCAGATAAGCGTTGATCTCTTTCTGTATGTCAGCATACTGCGTATAGAACTCATCGTTCTTCGCAGTCTTTGCATTTGCAAGGTTTGTATTTGCCATACGCTATGCATTTAGGCGTATTGCTTATCTTCGGAGGTAGGCTGAGATAGAGCACAAAAAACATGGACGGTATTCCAATCCATGCTCTAAAGGCTCTACCAAAACCTACCAAAACCGGATAAGTCACGTCCATGCATATCGCACAGACGTTTGCGACTTATTCATTCGGTTTCGGTTTCTTTTTGAATTTGGTAGATTCTTAGAGCAATTCCGAATAACAGCAAACGCTTGTTATATTTTACCCACAAAAGTCACACCGGCCCTCCTCTGAGGTATGTGCCAGTGTTCGTCTGCAAAGGTAGTGGAAATTTGCGAGAAATGCAAATGTTTGCAACGAAAATGCTTGTTTTTTATTGCAAAACGTCAGAAATAGTGCTTTTTTTATATAAAACAAGAATTTTTCAACGAAAAATTTGCAAGATTCAAATAATTAAACTATTTTTGTACCCCAAATGATTAGAGACTTAAACATAAACATTAACTATAACAATCCCGGTACCTGTTGCTGGGCGGCATTCATTGAAATGGGTGCCTTACGCGAAAACTCCCCTAATTAATTTGGGCTACACTGCGATTGACGGTGTAAGCCCCCTTAGTCACACAATCTCATAGGCATCAATCATATCTTGATGACCCAAGGATTGTGGGAAAGCATTTCCAATGTCGGCTTTTTTGGGGATGCGAACGGCCACCACCAGCAAAAAAATCAGTTATTCATAAATAAAAAATGATGAGTATGAAAATAGAAATTAATGCCGACACACCGTTGTCGGACTTGTTCCGTCGCATGTTTCATGAGGAACTGCGACAAGTGATTAACTCCTGGCGTCCGTTCTTGATCAATGATGATCAGACTAAGGATGCCTTAGAGCTCTGCCGATTTGATATCGACAAGAAGCGCTTTACTGCCCGACAGGTCTATTGGGACTTGGTAGGGCTGGTAGAACGTGGTGCCTTACGTCCATCGTTGCAGACTCTGGCAGACTACCTGTTTGGCCACTCTAATTTGAGCAGAACAGCATCGACACTCTATCAATTGTTGGCACTTGCTCGAAGAGAATGGGAGCAATTAGAGAAATAGGTAAAATACTTTTAGGTCAATAGTCGAGATTTGCTTGAAATAATCATCTTTTTTTTGTACCTTTGCATCGGCAATCCAAAAGAGAACCATTAACTCTTTAAAACCGAAAAAGTATGAACCAGCAAGCTATCCTAAGATTATTACTAATGGGCGTCACCTTCAAAAGTGGCGCCCGATCATGCATGAACTTTATTTTTCAAACCTATTTTCTAATGATAAGCAATAAACCGTACAAAGTATGATGCCTTTTTTCAATCCGAACATGCTCCTGTCGGAGCACTTCTCGCTCAGCGAGATGCTTGCTTCTGAGACTGCCGAGAAGCACCACATTCCTAACATGCCGTTGAAGTGCCACATCACGGCACTGCAGAACCTTGCCGTGCGTTGTCTCGAACCCGTGCGCCAGCACTTCGGCATGCCCATCCAGATCACCTCGGGCTACCGTTGCCCCAAGCTCAACGCTGCCGTGAAAGGTGCCGATACCTCCCAGCACCTGAAGGGTGAGGCCGCCGACATCACCATCCCTCATAAGTACTGGCCCTTCTGCTACACCAGTCAGGAGCAGATCGCCCGTCTGCTCTTCACATGGATGAAAGACAACGTTGATTTAGACCAACTGATCCTGGAGCACAGCGGTTCCGTATGGTGGGTCCACGTCTCCTGCCGTATCAACTTCCGCCGCAACCGCCACGAGGCGTTTAAACTGGAGAAGCGATGACGAAGCAGATGAAACGCGGGGCGTTCAGCCCTTACCTAAAGTGCAGGTTGGACCTGTATAATTCACCCGATATCCAACAGCTGCGACATGACAAAGCAGCTGAGGGTTTCGGGTGCCTGATGGTGATTGCCCTTGACCTTTCACGCAATAGTGACGGCATCGGTACATGGGATATGATCGGCGGCTATGCCCAGATCTGCCGCAAGTCAAAACCCTATATCGAGAGTATCATCAAGGACTACGGACTGTTCGATTATAACGACGCGATATTCGTCTGCAAAATCGTCAGCCGTTCATTCGCCATTGAATCATCACTTGACTCACCATCCGATGATCATGAAGATTGCATGATAAGTACACGTACACGACGTGCGGACATGTCCGCAGGCAGTGCGCAAAAAGATAATGATCATCATAACAAAAAAGAAAACAAAGAAAAAGTCGATGTGCGTGTGTCTGACGACACGCACTCGACTCTGGAGGAGGATGCCGCGCCCGCGACCGACTACC
>CACYHL010000204.1 GCA_902774205.1 uncultured Bacteroidota bacterium
CATTGAAGAAAATATTCGTCTTTCCATCCATCTTTTGTGTAAATCCACTCTTTTTTCAATCCTGAGATCTCAAAACCGACTTTTTTAAAAAGAGCCAACGAAGCCTCATTGTCAGCTAACACATTGCAGAATATCTGATGGAGATTCAGTCTTTCAAACAGATAGTTTTTCAAAATCTCGAGAGTCTCCTCGGCGTAGCCTTTGCCGCGATATTTTTCCTGAATGAGAATGCCAATGCCTGCGCGCGAGTGTAAAGGGTCGAACTCGAATACATCAACCACGCCAATTGTCGTGCCATGCTCAAGCTCATCAATCATCAAGCGCCATTGTTTTGATTCGTATATATCTACAACTGAGGCTGTTACAAATTGTTTGAGAGTATATTTCGAAAAAGGCTTCAGCGTGTTGCTGATAGTCCATACATCAACATCGTTTTCCCATTTGTAGAGCAGATTCACATCTTCCGGCTCCAATGCCCGCAAACTTACCAATTTCCCTTTCATAATCATCGCACTATTGTCACTGTTCCGGATTTTTCAAAATAATCATCTTTTCCGTACGAAAAATTGATTTTATAGATAAAAATCTGAGCTGGATAATAGACATCATCTTTAAATTTCCCGTCCCACCCGATTTCGGGATTGTTAGTCTCGAAAACCAAATTTCCCTCACGGGAATAGATTCTGAAAGAATAATCTTTCAGATTGACAAAAGATGTGTACGGCTTGAAAGTTGTGATGATTCCTCCGAGAGGACGGAACGCGCTCGCCACATAAACGATAGGCTGCTGATAAGCAATGATTTGGTTTGAGAGGCTCACATCTTCGAAGCCGTAAGGGTTTTGCGCCGCATGCGCTTCAATCTGATATATGAACTGGTCGCCCTCATCGGGACAGCCGCTCACGTCGTCAATGTAATTCAGCGTGCCGCCATACACGAACCCCACCTCCTTGAAAGCATTATTCAGGTAATCAAACCGTTGCACAATGTAATGGTCAACGCCGTTCTCCCAAAATCCGTACTCGTTCCATTGCATAGTGTTTTTATAATTGTGAGACGAGCCCTGCAAAACAATGTTATGCGCCACATTTGATTCAGCGGTTTGCATTCCGCAGCCATTTTCAATAACAGCCTTGTAATAGTAGTGCTGCCGCGCGACTTTCGCACTCGCATCTGTGAAAACGTATGTGTCGGTGCCGTTGTTAGTCAATGCTGTGAAAAACGAAAAGTTGTTCGCGCTGTCAACGCTACGGTACAAAATCACCTTTTTGAAAGAAATAGTGCTTCCTGTTGAGACTTTGATTTGAAGGTTTTCATTATCCACGACAGAAACGCTTCGGATATAGACAAAATCCTTGTTGTCCTCTGGCGCAAATGTGAACCTTGTTTTTGCCGATGAAGCAGAAATTGTTCCGAAAGTGTTGATGGCTTGAACGAAGAAAGTGTAGTCGCTGTTTGGAATAAGTCCCGGGAAAGAGAAGTCGTGCTCCGTGGCAGCCGCCGTGCCAGCCAGAGTCCATGCGCCTCCGTCCACCGAGTAGTAAATTCTGAACTCCGCAATTCCTTCGGGCATGTTTGCATACGCCGTCCAAGTGATGAATGCGGTCTGAGTGCAGTAGTCAAATTGCGATGATGTCTGCATGTTGTACATCTCATCAGTGAGCGGGCTCACGTTTGCGCAGTCGTCCATGGCAGCAACCCGGAACTGGTGTATAGCCTGTTCAGGGTCATAATCACTTGTTTGCCAATAAGTTGTATTATATCCATAAACTGTATCAACCGGAATCCAGACATTGTTTTCAAAATGATATATAATGTATGCATCGGCATCGGTGGAGATTGAAGGTTGCCATCCGAGTTGCAGCGAGTTGTCTGACACGCCCACGGAAACGCTGTCGAAGCGCGGTTTCTTCGGCGGGATGAGGTCGTTGAAGATGTCAACCACGGGGCGTGAGACGTTCTTGCATCCCGATATGTCGGCGAGCTCAACCCTATAGGAGACAATGGCCTCACACATGTCATTTGTGTCCTTCGCCATCAACGCCGTGGTCGTTTTCGCCAAATTCCATACTGTTGAAGGATATTCCTTAAACACTTCGTATAATGTTGAGTAAGAAGGTTTTAATGGAGTAGTCGGAGCAGTCCAGTTCAGTTGGGCGGAGCCGTTGGCAAGGTTTGTGAGGTAGAGCTCCATAGTTGAAACGGTGTCTGACGAGAACTCTGATGTGGAAGAGTATGCCACAACACAATAAGATGAACTTTGTGTGAGAGCTTGTGCGGCGGTGTCGCAATAAGTTGTCTTGTTTCCGTCCATGATGACGGCAATTCTCGAATAATTTCCGTTTATTGTGGCGTGATAAATCTCATAACGCGCGAAATCTGTCATGTCTGTCGGGGTGAGCCAATGGAGCGTTATATGTCCTTTGTCATCAACCTCAAGGCAGCGCAAATCAGGCTTTCCCAACGGAAAGAGCCGCAGGCAGCAAAAGCAGAATATTATCAGAAAAAATATTTTTTTCATAGCAAAATATAACGCTGCAAAAATAAAATTAGTATTTGGAAATAAGCCTTTCAAAAAAAATTTTTACTAAAATTTGAAAAATCACTTGTTTGTATAAAAAAAATGTATATCTTTGGCAAAAATATAAACTTATCATTTTAAAATACAATTTATGACACCTGAACAAGAGAACACAATCAGTTTTTTCAGATTTGAAGACTTGAGGATCTATTCCAAAGCCATTGACTATATAACTTGGCTTTATGGCATTACAGCATCATTTTCGGAAGCGAAAAGCATTAAACTCAAAGAAGACTTCATGAAAGCCGCACAAGCCATAGCACTTAACGTGGCTGAGGGCTCAGCCCGTAACAAAGCGCAGTTTGTTTACTACCTGA
>CACYHL010000205.1 GCA_902774205.1 uncultured Bacteroidota bacterium
TGTTATTGCTCATGAAATTCTACGTGGCCATGATATTCTGATGAGAGAAGGCGGCATTGATGATTGGCTTCGCTTTTCACCATTGCGTGGTGGGGCAAGCTCTAACGATATTCCAGCGTTGAACTTGTGTATAGGGAGTTATGGCGACGATATGCCTGCCACACTTGATATTAACAGTAGATCTATTGCTAATACTCAAATATTAATAGCAGGAACCACAGGTAGTGGAAAAAGCAACTTGTTGGCTGTATTGCTGCACGAGTTGCGTTCCGCATCAAGCGACACTCATTATCCAGTTAATTTTTTGCTGTTTGATTATAAGGGTGAATTTTCAGACCCGGCCAATGCTTCATGGCTCTCGTTTTTCGATGTGGATAGCACATCCATTCTAAACCCAATGGAACAACCCCTGCCGTTCACTCCGTTTAAAGATTTTACAGGAAAACCAGTTAACGAACTGAACCTCTATTCTACAACAATGGCTTCTGCATTGTTGGCAATCGCATCTGGAGCAAAAATCAGCGCTAATATGGACAACAGACTCAGTGAAGCCATAGTGAACGCATATAAGGCTAACCAGATGAAGCCGGTTAATTTTAAGATGATTTTTGATCATTATAACCGCTTGTTGCCAGAAAAGAAACAGAACGATATGGATAGCGTGAAGTCTGTGCTCAACCAGCTGGTTAATAATAATATTTTCTCCGATGATGATAAAATAGATTTGGTCCATTCTTGTAATATCATCAACTTGGGACGTTTTGAAAAAAATGGTATAATAGCTAAAGCCATTGTCTATTTCGTTATCTCAAAGCTGAACAATATTTATGAACAACTGCCCAAACAAGCAACTAATGATGAACGAGTAGAAATACGTCATTTTACTATCATTGACGAAGCTCACTATATGCTTGGATTCGAAAATAAACCTCTCCAAAACCTTATCGCAGTTGGACGTAATAAGGGGATGAGTATAATCTTGGCTACACAGAACATGGAGGACTTTAAAAGCAGGAGTATTGATTTCTATGCAAATGCACAGTACCCGCTTATTATGAAACAACAACAACAGAATGATGCGGTGCTTAAGGACCTCTTTGGTGTGAGTGGAAGTCAACTGCAAGAACTTAAACAATCCATAACCGGCTTACAGAAAGGTGAACTCATTACCCGTGACAACTCGCTTGCAGAATTGGGTCTCGGCCCAAGCTGGAAGAAAATAAAAGTGACGCACCTCATTTGAGAATAGGGATGGTTTTTTGCGTTTTACAATAACCTAAATAAACTGTTTATTATCCTATAATTCCCCAAAACAGCAAAAAAATATGAGTTTTGGCGAAAAATAGCTTCTATATTTACCCATTTCTACTTTTTTTTATCAGTTTTGGGGTATTATCCCCCCCCAAAATATTTTTATTGGCACATCGCCAAACAATACTCGTATCTTCCTTTGAGATCCGGATGCCTCGGATACGTTTCTCTGAGGTAAGGCAGTGCCTCCCTGTACATTCGTTTCTCGAAATATGCTAGTCCGAGGTGGCTTTTGCACATGGATAGCACTTGAGGGTTGTTGCAACGTATCTCGGCTTCTTTGAGCATTTGTATCGCCTCGTCGTATCGTCCGGTCTCGTAGAGAATCATACCCAGATAAGTGTTGTCGATGCAGAATCTCTCCCTATCCACAAGGAAATTGAGATCTTTCGATATAAATTCGTAAGCCCGTTCGTGGTTTCTCAGATAGAAGTTCGAAAGTCCGATCCAAAACCAGATGCCGAAGTTGTTGGGGTCGTAGCGGTATGCGGAGTCGAGCAGTACCAGAGCCTCTTCGAATTTGTTCTCCCTGCACAGCTGCACTCCTTTGGCGTCGATGTGGTTGCGTTTCACCAAGGCGCAAATCGGGCTGCCGTCCACATATTCAACATGTATGGTACCCTTTGGCGGGAAGAAGTCTCTCACGGCTTTTGTGTTTATGCCCTGATAGTTCACAATAGAGTAGTCGCAGTCGGCACCGGAGTATGCCATGTATTTGGCCTCCTCCATTTTAATTCTGTTTGTGTCGCCACGCGCTGCGGCGTAAGCAATTGGAGTTTGTATCTTGGAGGAGATGCTTACGGGACCGTCGCACTTGGGCAGTTCGTTTTTGAGGAACCATTCGTAGGCCACCGTCGCCGACGATTCGTAATAGTCGAGGTCGTATTTCAGGTAGGGCTTATCTACAAAAGCGTTGTAATAGCTGTAGGTGTATTTGTAGTTGCGCACCATCCATATTATCGTGGGGGTGACACATGCCACGGCGACACCGAGGCACACCCAACGCCATATCTTGGCAAATTTTTGTTTGCGGAACCACAATGTCGTTTCGTAGAATCCCAATGATACAAGTACCACAAATCCGGGATAGACGAAGGTCTCGTGACGCCATCCGTTGTAGATGTTGGATTCTTTTGTGATAATGAAAATAATGGGGAATAATACGGTGAACAGAAGGAAAAGCACATCGAAGGTGCTGTGTCTCTTGAAAATGTTGTAAATGTTCAGCGCAAAAAGGACAACGGCCGCCAGAATGAAAAGCGGTACGGTGTAGATGAAGCTCCTAAGTAGGTAATATTCGGGCAGTTGCAGGGAGTTTATCATCTTGCCGTCGAAAACCATCTGTATGTACTGCGGGAATTTCGACACCAGCGACATGGCCCCTTTTACGTGAGCCACGGGTCCTTCGTGGAAAAAGTTGGGATAGAAACACAATCCCGCCAAACTGCCTACTGCCACTACCAGCACACCGACGCCGAGGGTTTTCCACAAATTTTTGGTCGGATTGAATGTCAGTTGACGTTTTTCCTTGTTGAACAACAACAAAAGCACGAAACCCGCCACCAGATACAGCGGGAG
>CACYHL010000206.1 GCA_902774205.1 uncultured Bacteroidota bacterium
ACGCTGATTTGCGCGCGGGGAAGATTTCTGTGACTTCACCGATAGCTAAAGGTCTGATAGGCAAAAAAGAGGGCGACAAGGTCTCCATTCAGGCGCCCGCAGGAATTATGGAATTTGAAATCACAAAAGTTACAAGATAATGGCTGAAACTATTTTCACAAAGATTGTCAAGGGCGAAATCCCTTGCTATAAAGTCGCTGAAGACGACAGATTTTTCGCTTTTTTGGATATCTCTCCGCTTGCCAAAGGCCATACTTTGGTGATACCTAAGGAGCAGATAGATTATATTTTTGATATTGAAGACGATATGCTCGCCGATATGATGGTTTTTGCCAAGAAAGTGGCTAAAGCTATCCACAAGACGACGGATTGTGTCAAGGTCGGTGTCGCTGTTGTCGGTCTTGAAGTGCCGCACGCCCATATTCATCTCGTTCCGATGAAAAAGGTGAGCGACCTTAACTTCGCGAATCCGAAACTTGAACTCTCGAAAGAGGAGTTTGTCAAAATAGCTGAGACAATCGCGGCAGCAATCGAAAAATAACCGTTTTTTACCCATAAATCGCATTTTCTTCGGTGGATTATGCGATTTCTTGTTTTTTTATGTGGAGGTTCATATTAAAGAAAATAGGCTACGGATTTTTGTTGATGCTCGGCGTCATAACGTTGGTCTTTTTCCTTTTTACGGTGCTTCCTTCCGACCCCGCAAGAATGATGATGGGGCAGCGCAGCGACATTGAGACCGAGGCGGCCATCAGAAAGGAGATGGGACTTGACCTGCCTGTCGGAATACAATATCTTGCTTATCTTAATGACCTTTCTCCTGTATCGTGGCATAAGACAAAAGACACAGAATCTTTTTTCTTTTTAGATGATAATGATTATCAATATGTTAGACTCGTCTCTTTTGATGAGTCCGCGCTTGTGCTGAAGAAACCATTTTTGCGGCGGTCGTACCAGAGCAAGCGGCAGGTGCTGGAAATCCTTGCCGAGGCGTTCCCAAAGACGGCGCTGCTTGCGCTTGTCTCCATTTTCTTCGCGATAATTGTCGGGATAACAATCGGCATTTTGTGTGCTGTGTTCAAGGACACGTGGTTTGACCGTGTCGCGCTCTTCTTTTCCGTGCTCGGCATGTCGCTGCCGTCGTTTTTCGCAGCCATACTTTTCGCGTGGGTATTTGCCTTTCTCCTTGCAGATGTCACGGGGCTGAGCATGTTCGGGAGTCTTTACACGGTCGATGACTACGGAGCCGGACAGTACCTTGACCTCAAAAACCTGATTCTTCCGGCGATTACATTGGGAATCCGCCCGCTCGCCATTGTGGTCGAGCTCACAAAAAACTCCATTCTTGATGTGCTTTCGCAAGATTATATTAGAACAGCAAAAGCTAAAGGATTGTCTTACAGAACAATATTAATAAAACACACTTTGAAGAACGCTCTCAATCCAGTGGTCACGGCGATTTCGGGCTGGCTCGCCTCGTTGCTTGCCGGTGCGGTTTTCGTGGAATATATCTTCGACTGGAAGGGAATGGGGGTCGTCATTGTTGACGCTTTGGATAAATATGACTTTCCCGTTGTGATGGGTTCCTTGCTCTATGTCTCTGTTATCTTGGTGATTATCAATATTTTGGTTGATGTGATTTACGGGTGGCTTGACCCGCAGGTAAAATTGGGCAAATGATGGACAGCAGGACATTTGCTCTTGAGAACGAAAAAATCGGGAAACTGCTGTTTTCTTATTCTATTCCTGCAATTATTGCCTCGACAGCGAGTTCTTTGTACAACATTATTGACCGAATGTTCATTGGTCAGGGTGTGGGGGCGTATGCCATTTCTGGACTGGCGCTCACCTTCCCGATAATGAATCTCAGTGCCGCGTTCGGAACGTTGGTCGGGGCGGGGGCGGCGAGCATTGTGTCAATCCGAATGGGCGAGAAAAGAAACTACGAAGCCACGCGGGTGCTTGGTAACGCATTTATTCTCAATATAATAATTGGAATCGTTTACTCGGTTTTGGCTCTCTGGTTCTTGGACGACATGCTGATTCTTTTCGGTGCGAGCGAGCTGACACTTCCTTACGCCCGCGACTTTATGCGTGTCATTCTCTTCGGCAATGTGATTACACACCTATTTTTTGGTCTGAACGGTATTATGCGCGCTTCGGGTTATCCGCTTAAAGCTATGATAACCACTATTATAACGGTTGCCGCGAACCTGATTTTCGCGCCGTTGTTCATCTATGTTTTCGGCTGGGGAATAAAAGGTGCGGCGTGGGCAACGCTGCTCTCTCAAGTGATAGGGTTGGTGTGGGTGATGGCGCATTTTGTTGACAAGACTTCGACTATCCGTTTCGTGCGCGGCTGTTTTGCCCTGAACCGGAAAATCATAGCGGATATTTTCTCGATAGGGATGTCGCCGTTTCTCATACATGCCTGCTCGTGCCTCATCACGATAGTGATGAACCGCCAGCTGAAGGCCTACGGCGGCGATTTGGCAGTGGGCGCGTTCGGGATAATAAACAGTATTGTGGGCTTGGTGGTGATGGTGGTTTTCGGGTTCACGCAGGGAATGCAGCCAGTGGTCGGGTACAATTACGGGGCACGGAAGCCGCAGCGTGTCACCAAGACATTGAAACTCACCGTTTTGTGCGCTTCGGTGGTGGCTGTCTCGGGCTTTCTCCTTGCCATGTTTTTCCCGCGGCATATAGCGCAGTTTTTTACGACAGACACAACACTTATCTCTCTTACTGCTTATGGAATAAGGATTTACATGATGATGATTCCTATTGTCGGATTTCAGATTGTCACTTCAAATTTCTTCCAGTCGATAGGGAAAGCCGAGCTTGCCATTGTGCTTTCGTTGTCGCGGCAGGTGCTCTTCATC
>CACYHL010000207.1 GCA_902774205.1 uncultured Bacteroidota bacterium
GCCAGTTTTTCCTCTAGCCCCGTCATGAATAGGGCGGAGTCTATTGCGGCATTGCCTATGGCGGTGCCTGCCGCCTGTTCCACAATGTGCTGTCCCACGTCGAATACCGCCATGACTATATTCCAGGTGTTTGTGACAATGAGACAGGCCGCGGATGATTTGAACACCCATCTGAAAAAGGCGAAAGTGTCGCCGTCATTCAGGTTGTTCCTGTCTATGACCATCTGGAGAAGTTCCAGGGACATGACGAATGCGAGAACCATGGCCGCTATGGGAACCATCACGTTGTCCGAAAGATTCTTTATCATATCGTATATGGCCACGTTCCATCCCTTCGGAGTTTTGCCTACCGTATCCGCTATTTCCGACACTTTGGCGTTTACCTGGTCAAAAAGACCTGACAGATTTGAAGTGATACCGCTTGTAAGTATTTCCCTTAACCATTCTTCCAATGCCTGCTTTATTTTATCCAGTGTTCATCACTTCGCTTTCCGCGCAGGCGGAGCCTTCGCGAAGACTCCGCCCCGCTTTATTTGCGGACAGATATTATCCGAAGAGACCCGCAAGCTGGGGAACGAGGACGATGCCGATAAGGGCGACGCCGCCTCCGGCCATAAGCTGCTTCATACCCTGGGATTTGGCGCCGGGGTTGTCATTTCCGTAACCTTCGAGAAGGTTGACCGCGCCCCAGATTCCCAGACCTGCGCCCAGGGCGATAACGAGGGTCTGAAGGACCCCTACTGCTGAATTGAAAAATGCCATATATGTTTTTCTGCCGCTGATCCCGGATTTCATACCGCAGGGACCCGCGGCTTCTCCTTTCATTTTTTGGTTTATTGTTTTGCGGCCGTATATATGTAAAATCCCGCCTGTGCACCGGCGGGATATTGGCAAAAGAAAAAGCCGCTGATTTAATCAACGGCTTAAAATGATTATTAAGTTTTGATTCGATAAACCGGAATTTGTCAAAGGATTGCCGTAAAAATTAATTACTGAGCGGCAGGGACCTCAAAGGTTACGGGGTCTGCGCCTGGTACTGCTTCAAAGGTATAAACAACGGTCTTGTCACCGTAGTTGAATGTGCCGGTATTGTCACCTGTGCTGAATTTTGCTTCGGTAACATCATCGGCTGAGCCGAAATGGAAAACAGCGTCATAGCCGCTCTGTTCACAGGTGAAAGGAGTTCCGCCCGTGCCGTCGGCTCTTTCGGTGCGGCCGTTTGCATCATCGTCAAAAATGAAATATGTATCAATCTTGCCGTCAATGCTAGCGGACCATACGCCCTTGGTGAAGAGTTTGTCGGGAGTTACATCTTCGTCATCGGCTGCCGCGTAATCAATGCTGAGAGTTGCTTCGGAAGCGCTGTCGGCTGTAAACGCGCTCTCTGAGCAGAGGATGTAGATATATTTGCCTTCTTCAATTTTAAGGGTGCCGTCGCCTTCAAGAGCGGGCTGCTGTGCCTGAGCAAGATATCTTGCTCCGTCGGCAAATTTTTCATCAAGAACAAATACTTTCCAGGTAGTGCTGTCATCACTCTTGGTGAATGAGTATGTTTCGGTGGCGTCGCAGATAAGCTCGGTGACGCCCGCGTTGTCAAAGCCGTCTTTCGCAGTGATAACAACAGGCTCGCTGTTGATAATCATTCTGCGCTCGGTTTCAGTATTTTCGGTTTCTGTATTTTCGGTTGCTTCAGCTGTTTCTCCCTCTTGCTTTCCGCATGCTGAAAGCGCAACAAGGCAAGATCCTGCGAGAACAATGCAAAGAACTATTGCGAGAATTTTTTTCATAACAATTACTCCTTTAGAACTATATTTGTATTTGTATTATAATACTTTGTTTTTGTGTTTTCAATAACAAATTCAATATAGTTGTTCAACGCTATAACTTAGAATTTGTTTGATTCGCCGAACGATATCTGCGGTTCTGTTTGTTCACAGCACCATAATCAGTGTTCCCGCGCCGATTAGCACGCAGCCGATGGCAGATTTCAGCGTAAATGATTCGTGAAGAAATACAAACGCAAGGGCCAGCGTAATAATCACGCTCAACTTGTCAACCGGCACTACCTTTGAAACATCGCCGAGCTGTATGGCCTTATAATAGCAGAGCCAGGACGCACCCGTGGCAATTCCCGACAGAATCAGAAATATCCAGCTTTTTCTGCCAATTTGCAACAGACCGGATTGCGCGTTTGTAATAAACACCATAATCCACGCCATTGCCACCACAACAACTGTGCGCACAGCCGTTGCGAGGTTTGAATCGACGCCTTCAATACCAACCTTTGCAAGTATTGAGGTGAGCGCCGCAAAAACAGCGGACAGAATTGCAAACACAAGCCACATAATCTCTTTTGCCTCCGCAAATCCCGATTTGTCGATTTGATTATAGCATATTATTATCCGTATTTAAACACATTTTTGTACTTTCATCCGATAGAAATATTTCAAACGATGAAATGTCTGTCAGAGAAAAACTGAAAGGAAAATGGTACAAAAACCCCGATACGGTATCGATAAAAATATGCCTTAAATGGCCGCTCTTGAAAAAATACTTTATCGTAAAGACAGATACTTTCCACTAAAATTTCACTATTTTTACACTATTTTTATTGTTCAACAAGTATTTTATAAACAGACACTCTTGAAAAATCAATAATAATTTAAGTGTAAATAATCAGCAAAAAAATTCAAACAGACTTGAGAATCAGGTGTACCGATGTACCCACGGAAGGTACACCGGTACATCCATTTTCAAAGTTCACACAGATTTATACTTTCTTTTTCTTTGTAATAATCAATCCGGCAATTGCACTGCTAACAGCCGCAAGCATTCCAGCAGCGACCACTTTGCTGCTTCCGGTAGTGGGAATATCAGTATA
>CACYHL010000208.1 GCA_902774205.1 uncultured Bacteroidota bacterium
AATATTCAGTTTGCATTAAATCCTCAAAACGGTGAATACGTTGTTATTGAAGTAAATCCGAGAGTCAGCCGTTCTTCAGCTCTTGCTTCTAAAGCGGCAGGCTATCCGATTGCAAAAGTTACCGCAAAAATAGCAATCGGAATGAATTTACATGAAATTCCCAATTACGTTACCAAAAAAACAAAGGCATCTTTTGAGCCCACTCTTGACTACGTTGTAATTAAAATTCCCAAATGGCCGTTTGACAAATTCGGATATGCCGACAGAAGGCTCGGAACTCAGATGAAAGCTACCGGAGAGGTTATGGCTATTGACCGCTCTTTTGAAAGTGCCTTTATGAAAGCTATTGTTTGTCTTGAGGGAAGTACCGCAAATTTCGGCAGTAAAAAATATGATGAAATGTCGGTGCAGGAGATAAAATACAGGCTGGAAAATACGGATGATGAGCGCATTTATGCCATCGCAGCCGCTTTGAGAAAAAATATATCTGTAAACGAGATATATGAAATTACAAAAATTGATAAATGGTTTTTATACAAATTTGAAAATATTATCAAAACCGAAAATAGTTTAAAAACGGATGAATTTTCGGTAGAACTCCTCAGAAAAGCAGAAAGCATGGGCTTTACAGACGATGAAATATCACGCCTGACAGGCAAAAGTAAACCATTGGTTGACACCCTGAGAAGAGCTCATGACATCTATCCTATACATAAAATTGTAGATACCTGTGCTGCCGAATTTGAGGCGCAAACTCCGTATTATTATTCCACTTACGAAGATGAAGATGAAAATTTTATCTCAGACAGAGAAAAAGTTATCGTTATTGGCTCAGGCCCGATAAGAATCGGTCAGGGTATAGAGTTTGATTACTGTTCGGTCCACGCAATTCAGGGTATTAATGAAAACGGATATGAGTCCATTATCATTAACAACAATCCCGAAACGGTCAGCACGGATTTTGATATTGCGGATAAACTGTATTTTGAGCCTCTTTATATAGAAGATGTCTGCAATGTTATCAGGCAGGAGCTCCCTAAAGGTCTTATTCTTCAATTTGGCGGACAAACGGCATTAAACCTTGCGCCAAAGCTCTTAAAACAGGGAATACCTATTTTGGGAACTTCTGTTGAATCAATTAATGTTGCCGAGGACAGAAAACGGTTTGAAGTTCTCTTAAAAGAATTGAAAATAAAACAGCCTGAAAGTACCGCTGTCACTAAAATTGAACAGGCTTTGAGGGCTGCATCAAAAATCGGTTATCCTGTTTTGTTAAGACCGTCATACGTGACCGGCGGTCGTGCAATGAAAGTCGTTTACAACGATAAAGAGTTAATTGAATATATGAGAGAGGCTGTTCAAATTTCTCCCGAATATCCTGTCGCAGTTGACAGATATATTGAGGGAAAAGAATTTGAAATTGATATGATTTGTGACAAATCCAATATTCTTATTCCGGGAATTATGGAGCATATTGAACGTTCCGGTGTTCATTCAGGCGACAGTTTTTGTGTATATCCCCATCAGACACTTTCTGAAACGGTTATCAAAAAAGCGGTGGATTTTTCCAACAAGATTGCAAAAGCATTGCAAATAATAGGTTTGGTAAATATTCAGTTTATTGCTGACGGTGATGATGTTTTTAGCTGCCAAGTTGGTGTTTATGTTCTTCAACCGCGAAGGACATGACGTCAGTATGGGCGACGTGGCCAGCGTCATCTATCACGGAGCATCGCTCGACCTTTCCACTGCACTCTACTTCTTGATTATCCCTTTCCTTTTGGTATTCGTTTCCGTCTGGTGGAACCGCGAAAAGGTGCTTCGTCCTATCGCACGTACATATAATTATATCATCGCGACTGCTTTTTCATTGGCTTTTCTTGCAGACACAAGTCTCTATCCCTTCTGGGGTTTCAAACTTGATGCTTCGTGTCTGCAGTTTCTATCGACACCAGGTGATGCCTTTGCCAGTGTCGATGTGGGATATGTGCTTACCAGACTCATCATTCTCGTCGTATTGGCTGGCCTTATTGGCTATCTACTGAACAGAGCCGACCTGAAGTTCAAGGTGTGTTGTCATCGTTGGTTGACCACTATTGCAATGCTTGTTTTGTTGCCACTGATAATTGTCGGCATACGTGGTGGTCTGGATGAATCGACCACAAACATCGGACAAGTGTATTATTCACAGAACCAATTCTTGAATCACTCGGCCGTTAACCCTGTTTTCAGTTTCCTGGCATCCTTCGAAAAGACTGCCAGCGACAACACAGACTACCAATTCATGAGTGATGAGGAGTGCCGGAACACATTGAAAGGATGCTTTGTAACAGGTGCGACAACAGACACCTTACTGACCACACAAACACCGAATATCATCGTCATCCTGATGGAGAGTGCAGGCGGTGAGTTTACAGAGCTGAGCGGTCGAGCAGATATCATGCCCAACCTGAATCGGCTTTGTCGTGAGGGTATCTACTTCACCAACTGTTATGCCAACTCGTGGCGAACCGATCGTGGTACACTGTGTACATGGAGTGGTTATCCTTCGTTCCCCACCACCTCGGTCATGAAGATGCCATCGAAGACGCAGCAGCTACCAAACATCGCCCGTACGCTTCGCGACGAGCGAGACTACAGCACCCACTATCTCTATGGCGGCGACATTAACTTCACCAATATGCGCAGTTATCTGGTGTCAGGTGGATTTCAGCAACTCACATGGAAAGCTGACTACAGCTCCGAGGAGCAACGCTCAGCCAACTGGGGCGTTCGCGATGACATCACTTTCAACACGCTCCTACGTCTGACCGCTACGATGCAACAACCCTTCCTCATCGGCTACAGCACATTGTCCAGCCATGA
>CACYHL010000209.1 GCA_902774205.1 uncultured Bacteroidota bacterium
TTTTATGGAGATTTTTTCGAAATAGAAAGAGGCGGCTTTGCGGCGGAGCGGGACAAGCTGGATGAGTTCTTCCGCTTCGCGTGGCAGCGGACCGAACATATCCACAACCTTTTGCCTGAATTTCTCAAGCTGTTCGTCTGTGCGTATACTGTCCAATTCCTTGTAAAGACTCATGCGCTCGCTCACGCTGCTGACATATTCTGTCGGGAACATCGCACCGATGTCTGTTTCCAAGATACACTCCCGTTGAAGTATATTGCTGTTGTCTGCCATTTCAATATTCTGAAAATCAGTGCTTTCATGAATTTCGGAAATCGCTTCTGTAAGAATTTTCTGGTATGTTTCGAAGCCGATGTCGTGTATGAAGCCACTCTGTTCAGCGCCGAGAATGTCTCCTGCGCCGCGGATGTCAAGGTCGCGCATTGCTATTTGCAGCCCGCAGCCGATGTCTGAGTAGTCTTCAATGGCTTTGAGCCGCTTGCGGGCTTGGTCGTTCAGCTCCTCGAAAGAGCGTATCAGCAAGTAACAGAATGCTTTACGGTTGTTGCGCCCCACACGCCCGCGCAACTGGTGCAGCATGTTCAGGGCGAAGTTCTGCGCATCGTTGATGATTATTGTGTTGGCATTTGTGATGTCAAGTCCCGATTCCACAATTGTGGTTGACACAAGCACATCGTAGCCGCCGTCAATGAAGTCGAGCATGGTCTTTTCCAAAATCTCGCCGTCCATCTGTCCGTGGCCGACAGCGACACGCGCATCTGGCACCAACCGCTTTACGATAGCTGCTATATCATTGATAGTCTGTATTTTATTGTGAACAATGAAGACCTGGCCGCCGCGGCTCAGTTCGTATGAGACAGCATCTCTTATCAATTCTTCGTTGAAGACATGTATTTCGGTCTGGATAGGGTAGCGGTTTGGCGGCGGCGTGGTTATGACGGAGATGTCACGCGCGCCCATCAGCGAGAACTGTAACGTGCGTGGTATCGGGGTCGCCGACATTGTGAGCGTGTCAACGTTGGTTTTCAGCTCGCGCAGCTTCTCTTTCGCCCCAACGCCGAATTTTTGCTCCTCGTCAATTATCAGTAGTCCTAAATCCTTGAATTTCACATCTTTACTTAAAATCCTGTGCGTGCCTATCAATATGTCTATCTGACCGTTTTCTAATCCTTTCAGAGACTCTTTTATCTGTTTTGTGGTCTTGAATCGGTTGATATAGTCCACTTTGCATGGCATTTTTGACAATCTTTCGCTGAAGGTGGTGAAGTGTTGCAAAGCCAGCACCGTTGTAGGCACAAGAACAGCCACTTGCTTGCTGTCGCATACGGCCTTGAATGCGGCGCGTATTGCAATTTCGGTTTTGCCGAAGCCAACGTCCCCACATATCAGCCTGTCCATCGGGTGCTCCGATTCCATGTCGGCCTTCCCTTCATTGGTTGTTTTCAGCTGGTCGGGCGTGTCCTCGAACATGAAAGAGGCCTCTAATTCAGTCTGAAGATAGTTGTCGGCGGAGTAGCTGAAACCTTTTTGTGTCTTACGTTTCGCGTACAGTTTAATGAGGTCTATCGCCAGCTCTTTCACACGTTTCTTTGTGCGCTCCTTTACCTTGTCCCAAGTGCCGGAGCCGAGGCGGTGCAGGGTGGGGGACGTGCCCTCTTTGCCGACATATTTTGAGATCTTGTGCAGAGAGTGAATGCTTATGTACAGCAGGTCGCCATCTTTGTACGTCAGTTTTATAACCTCCTGCTCCTTCCCGTTTATGTCCATCTTTTGCAATCCGGAGTATATGCCGATTCCGTGGTCAACGTGTACAACATAGTCACCCGGTTGCAAGTCGTAAATCTCTTTCAGCGTGAACGCCTCGCTCTTCTTGTATTTTCCGCGTACATCAAAACGGTAGTATTTCTCAAATATTTGATGATCAGTGTAAACGCACAATTTTCCAGCTTCATCTCTGAAACCTTCGTAAAGGACAAATGTGCTCGGTTCGTACAGTTGTTCAAGGGTGTAGTTTGTCTGGTTCGTCCAGTTGTATTTGCTGAGGTTGTCTGTGAGAATGCGGTTCATTCTCTCTATCTGATGTTCGTTCTCTGTAAGGAAGACAGTTTTGTAGCCTTTTTCGTAGTTGTCTATCCATTCGTTAAAGAGCAGGTCTGTGTTTTTTGAGAATGAGTTTTGCGGAGTTATGCCAAAGTCTGTTGTAAAAACGTAATTATCAAATAGTTGTGAGTTTATCTCAATTGTTCTGTATGATATTGCTGATTTCAAAAACTCCTCTCCGTCAATGAACAGCTGTTCTGGAGTGAACTGCTTTATTGTTTCATTGTCGGCGGTTTCGTTGTACTCTTTCTCGATTTTTTTGTAGTTGACCTCCAATTCCGTCTTGATTTGAGGCAGGTTTTTCAGCCAAAGTGTGGCGTTTTCACCAATGAAATCAAAGAAAGATATTCTTTGCTCAATAATTTCAGTAGAACTTATTTTGGGAATTAATTGTAATGTATCTATCTCTTTTACAGATAATTGTGTTCCGGGGTCAAAAAAACGGACAGAGGCTACGTCATCACCGTCAAGTTCTATTCTGTACGGATATTCTTCAGAATAGGAAAATATGTCGAAAATGCCGCCACGCCATGCGAACTCCCCTGGCTCACACACAAAATCCACTTGTTTATAGTTGAATTTATACAGATAATCCAAAAGTGCGTCTGTTGATGCTGTGTCGCCTTTATGAAGCACAAAAGAGTTGGTTTTCAAGTATTTGCGAGATATAAGTTTTTCCGCTATGGCTTCCGGGTATGTTACAATAATATATTTGTCGGGTTGCCCCACGAACTTGTTTATAATTTCCGAGCGGAACTTTATGTT
>CACYHL010000210.1 GCA_902774205.1 uncultured Bacteroidota bacterium
TTGCTTGTCTCGACTCTGAACGAGAATATTGTCGTCAACAACATGGAATTCCATTTCGGCATACACCAGTACCGTGGCGGCATAATCAACCCTAAAGGCAACAAGTATCTTCAGAAATTTGTGGCTGATAATATACCTGTTTACTATTATCGTGTTGGGAAATTCAATTTCACAAAAGAGTTCCTGTTTGTCCAACATACGGATCGTATAATTGTGAAATATACGATTTTAGATGATTTTGAGACTGCTTCCATACAGTTCCAGCCACTGCTTGCTTTCCGCAGAATGCACGACCTGACTCACGAAAACAGCGCCGTGAACACTAATTACCAATTGGTTGAAAATGGTGTGAGCCATTGCCTTTACAACGGATTCACGCCCGTTTTCATGCAGGCTTCCGAACCGGTTATATATGAGCATGCGCCTGTATGGTATCATGATTTTGAGTATGATGAAGAGATAAAACGCGGCTACGAAGGCCATGAGGATTTGATTAATGTTGGAAAAATTAATGTCCCTCTTAAAGGGAAGGAAATTTATTTCACAATCGGTGTGGAACCGATGAATCCGGCTGACATAAAGCCTTTGTACGAAAAAGAGCTGAAAAAGCATGCATCAAGATCAACATATTTGAACTGCCTTAAAAACGCCGCCGACCAATTTATCGTGCGCCGCAACGGAAAAACCTCTGTCATAGCGGGTTATCCGTGGTTCGGGCGTTGGGGACGCGACACGTTCATAGCATTGCCAGGGCTCACCTTGGCAGTCGGACGTCCTGACCTCTGCAAAGAGATTATGGACACCATGCTTACAGAAATGCGGGACGGGCTTTTCCCGAACATCGGTTTGGGCAGCGCCGCCGCATATAATTCCGTTGACGCGCCGCTCTGGTTCTTCAGGACTTTGCAGCAGTTCGCGGATTACCTCAAGACACAGAAAAAAATCAAAGTTGATATATGGAAAGAGTATGGTGTGGCGATGAAAAACATCATTAACGCTTACAAAAACGGCTCTCTTTACAATATCAAAATGCTTGATAACGGCTTGATTTACGCCGGCGGCGAAGGTGTCGCCCTCACGTGGATGGATGCCATTGTTGACGGCAAGCCGGTGACGCCGCGCACAGGCTGCCAAGTTGAGATTAACGGTCTGTGGTACAATGCTGTATGCTTCGCGGTTGAAATGGCGCGGCAGGCAGGCGACAAGGATTTCGCTGACGAATGGGCTCCGTTTGTCAAGGCGTTCCCCGATACCTTCAAAGCGACTTTCTGGTCGAAGGAGAAAGGTTATCTTGCTGATTATGTTGATGGTGACTTCAAGAACTTCCAAGTCCGCCCGAACATGATGATTGTGACTTCGCTGCCATACACCCCTATTAGCGAGAAAATCCGCCAACTCATTTTGAAGCGCACTTGCGAAGAGCTTTTGACGGACAAGGGAATCCGCACGTTGTCGCCAAATGACCCGCAATACAAAGGCTATTATCGTGGAAATCAGGCGGAAAGAGATGCGGCATACCATCAAGGATCCGTTTGGGTATGGCTGCTCGCACCCTTCGCAGATGGAATGCTCACCGTTTACGGGAAATCAGCGCTGCCGCTCCTCGAAAAGATATTCTACAATTTTGACGGCTGCATGAAAGAATACGGTATCTCCACCATTGCCGAGTTGTGTGACGGCGACCCGCCATACCGCCCCAACGGCTGCATTTCGCAGGCTTGGAGTGTGGCTGCGGTCCTTTACATAAAATGGCTTCTTGAAAAGAACGCAAAAACGAAACCCTCTAATTAACTCTATTTCACGATGAATAATGTGAATGAAAAAGTTGTGATAGTCTGCGCCCCCTCTGGCTCAGGCAAGACATCAATAGTTAAATACCTGTTGGACAGCGGATTACCGCTTGCTTTATCAGTCTCCGCCACCAGCAGGACGAAACGCGCTCAGGAGTCTGACGGCAAAGATTATTATTTTATTTCGGCAGACGAGTTCCGCGCACGTGTTGCCAATGGGGAGTTCCTTGAGTGGCAGGAAGTTTACGAAAACCAGTTTTACGGCACGCTTTTAGCGGAGCTCGACCGCATTTGGAAAGCGGGCAACGCTGTGATTTTCGATGTCGATGTCCTCGGCGGTCTCAACATAAAAAAGCATTTCGGCGACAAAGCACTTTCTGTTTTCATTAAGCCACCGACTTTGGAATGTCTCAGGCAACGGCTGCTTGGTCGTGGCACCGAAACCCCCGAAACATTGAAAAAACGTCTCGACAAAAGCGAATTCGAACTCTCTTTTGAAGACAAATTTGACAAAATCATACTCAATGACACTCTGTCGGTTGCGCAGCAGGAGGCATACAATCTCATCTCAGGTTTTCTGAAACAGTGATGAACAAGGTCGGACTTTTCTTCGGTTCTGTTCAAGTTGCGATTGAGAATGATTCGCGTTTCAAGGCGTGCGATGTTGAGTTCAAGCTGCCGCGCCCCTCATTCACAAGTGTTACTCTATTAAAACTCAATGAGTTATATCCAAATAAGAATTTTTCAATAATAATGGGTGAAGATAATCTTCAAAGCATAGAAAAATGGAAAAATTACGAATTTATTTTGAAGAATTATCCCATATATGTCTATCCCAGAGCTGGTTATGAATGCACGAAAGAGTATGGGCAAGCGGAAATAATAAAAGTCGGGGCGCCGCGCATTGAGCTTTCAGCTACAATGATACGGGAATCTATACGTACAGGCAAAAACGTTAGTTACTGCTTACCACCGGCTGTCTGCAAATACATTGAAGAGATGAACCTTTACAAAAAATGATGAAAATGCTGACCGACAAATTCGCCAATCACAACTTCTATTTAGTCTCGAAGTCTCCGCGGAGGCACGAGTTGCTCAAGGGTATGGGAATTAATTTCACATACTATCCTTCAGATGTCGAAGAGTCTTATCCTGAGGAGCTTACGCCTGTGGAAGTTGCGGAATATCTTTCGCAGCTGAAGCTGTCGAATATAAATTTTGAGGAGTTTACAGAAAAAGACATTTTCATAGCGTGCGACACAATAGTTGTACTTGACGGGAAAGTGATAGGCAAGCCGCGGAATGAGGAGGATGCGGTAAGAATGTTGCGGGAACTTTCCGGCAAGGAGCACACGGTGATTTCTGGTCTTACGGTTGCCACGAAGGGCAGAATGAAAACCGCCAGCAGCAAGACGGCTGTAAAATTCGCTGAGGTCTCCGACGAAGAAATCAGGCATTATGTAAATAACTACAAGCCCTTGGACAAAGCCGGCGCGTATGGTGTGCAGGAGTGGTTCGGCTATGTTGGGATAGAATACATCAAGGGCTCGTTCTACAATGTCATGGGCTTGCCGACACGTCTTTTGTGGGAGATGTTGGGGGATTTTGTTAGGTGATATATCTTTCTTTCAATATATTCCATCACACAAACTTTAATTTTCGGGGGCAAAAGAACAAATTAAATTTCAATTTTCGGTATCGGAAAAACAAAATTTCATTTTAATTATCGGTATCAAATGCTCAAATTTTGTTTACTTTTGCAGTTGCAAAAATAAGGATAGCATTATAACAACTATGGTTGAATTAAGCGTCACTATTTTGGGCTGCGGCAGCGCGAAACCGACTTTGCGGCATCATACCTCATCGCAGATTGTGAACCGCCATGGGAACCTTTATATGATTGACTGCGGCGAGGGTACACAACGACAGTTCCAGAAGTTCGGGTTCCACAACAGCCAGTTGGAGAATATTTTTATCAGTCATGCCCACGGCGACCACTGTTTGGGACTGATTGGCTTTCTGTCCTCCATGTCGCTCGACAGTCGCCGAAAAGCTATAAACCTCTATATTCCAGCGAATTTCGAGCAGATACTTAAGGCACAAATTGACTTTTTCCTCCCACACGCTGAATTTGAAATCCACGTTCACCCGATAGAATGCAAGGCGCCAACACAGATTTTTTCAGATAACAATTTTGTGGTGACAGCTTTTCCGCTGAACCACCGCGTTCCATGTTACGGTTTTCTGTTCCAAGAACAGCATGGAACCCGCCATATCAAACCTGAGTGCATTGGGCAATACGGTATCTCTTACGACAAAATTGAACCAATCCAGCATGGCGGTGATTTCACCACCGCAGACGGGCAAGTGATTCCTAACGCGGAACTGACAACACCGCCGTCTCCGACACGCCGCTACGCTTATATTTCTGACACAAGGCCGATGATGGAATATACTGAACTTTTGCAAGACATTGACCTGCTTTATCATGAAGCCACCTATTGCGAGGGGGACGAAGAGCTCGCCTGCCAGTACAACCACTCCACAGCGAGTGAGGCGGCGGAGTTTGCCCAAAAATGCGGAGCTGGAAAACTGCTGCTCGGTCATTTCTCATCGCGATACAACGACGAAACATGTTTGCTTGAACTTGCCGTCAGACATTTTCCCCACATAATGTTAGCAAACGAAGGGGTGACTGTGAAAGTAGGAGAAAAAAACATCATGTACATATAAATCAACTTACAAGAGCACGTTAAAGAAAAATTTTCCTGTAATGTGCTGTATATTGAAAAATTGTGTATATTTGCCGACAATTTGCAAAGAGTGGGTAAAGGCGAGGGAATACAACTTAAAACACTAATAATCAGCAAGTTAAATTTTTGAGCCAAAATTCATAAATTGCAAAGAAAGCAAACAAAATTTATAAACAAACTTTTTAAAAATGTCTGGTTTAATAGGAAAAAAAATTGGGATGACTAGCATCTACGATGCCTCCGGCAAGATAGTGCCGTGCACGGTGTTAGAGGCTGGTCCTTGCGTAGTAACGCAAGTTAAGACCATCGAGAAAGATGGTTACGAAGCAATCCAATTGGGTTACGACGAAAAGAAAGAAAAGAGGACATCGAAGTCTATGCAGGGGCATTTCTCCAAGGCAGGGACAACTCCGAAAAAGGTTCTCCGCGAGTTCACCCGTTTTGAGGAGGGACACAAGAAGAAATTCGGAGAGGTGTTAGATGTGACAGTCTTCGAGGAAGGCGAATTCGTTGATGTCAGCGGCATCTCGAAAGGTAAGGGCTTCCAGGGTGTTGTCAAGCGCCAC
>CACYHL010000211.1:0-2832 GCA_902774205.1 uncultured Bacteroidota bacterium
AAATGGGCAGCCGGTAGTCCGCCATCTCCTGGTTCTCCACCGTGCAGCCCACAATTACATTCTCATAGCCGTCGCCCCAGTCATCCGGCACGCACTCCAAGAAACGGCTGATACGCTTGGTGAAGAAGAAAAACTGGAGGTCGCTGCGCTGACGCATCATTTGCCAGCATTCGGGGCGCCATCCGTCCGCATCCTCAAGCAGGAAATCGGAGGTGAAGCAGGTGAAGACAATCCTGCCGCTTTCGATCTTCCACGATTTGTCGCGCCGACGCCTGACCGGCAGGTTGAAGTTTGCCGTCTTGCGGCACTCGCTGCTTGAAACCTCGCTGCCGTACATCTCGTCCTGCCGGTAGACATAGCAGTATTTGCAGCCCGGACTGATTTTGGCACAGCCGTGCCACGGGTTCCAGTCCGCATATATCGACCAATGTTCGGACATAGTGGGATTTATTCTTTACCTCCTTGAAATACTGGTTCCAACTATTGATTATTTTATCACAAACTCCTTACAATATTCATAAACTCAGTAAGTGTCCGAACATCAACCTTCGGAAAATTGTAACGCTTTAATTCACTAAAATGACGGTCATTACTAACAATATAGGTAGCACCAGCAGTAATGGCACAATCAACGAACTTGTTATCGTCAGGGTCAGCGGTGATGAGGTTAAAACGATAGACTGGCGTGACACGCTCAACATTCGAAGCATTAACAATGGCATCTATCACAAGCGATGTGAACTCGCGATCCCCGGTCATGCGCATAAGTATTTCTTCGTATTCCAATAATATCTCCGTGCTTACACACAGTGTGTATCGCCTTTGACGGAAAGCTTGCCAAACACCATAACCGAATGAACCGGGTACAATGATGGGAATAAGGCAGTTGGTGTCAAGAACAATCTTCATTTGCGACATTATTTGTATGGAATGCGAAAATGTTCGTTGGACATTGAATCAAGGGTCTCCTGAGTCCAACCTTTTTTCTTGCTGATTTCAGCGGCTCGCTTCTCCACTTTATTGAAATAATAGTCGGACAGAAGCTGCCGCACCTCTTCAAGCTCCTGTTCCGATTCCATATTCGAAAACAGTTTGAGAAGGTATAGCTGAATGGGATTGAATACCGTTGTCGCTGTTGCTTCCATATTGCGTAATTTTGCGTTCAAAAACTGTTGTTATAACGATACCATAAATGAATTATTGTGCCCATGAAAAAAAATTTGGCAGAAACGCAATAATTCTGGGAAAATGGCGTTATTTTAATAGTCTAATTTAAATAGTCCATTCCATGAAGAAACTTCTGACAATATGCGTGATGCTGATTGCAATGGCCGCTTCGGCACAGAACGACACTTCATCAACAGGCAAGATTAAATTGAAGTCTAATGGGATTGCACGGATGGGAACTCCCTTTGAAACAACATTGGCTGACGGGATAGACTCATCAATAAATGTGCGATGCTCTTACGATGATATCCAACGTCTTGTCCATCCTAACCCACATTCTCAGGCAGTCTCTCTTTTCCATGGAAGCCAAAATGATACACACGAGTGTTCCGGCAATAACGAGTGGGCACAGTCTGTATACCTCGCCCGACTTCACAAATTATGCAATCACAATATCCGACACAAGCAACTGTCGTCAGAAGTGAAGAAAATAATCTGTAATTTTGAACAGCTCACCAGCATCCAAAATAGTGGAACCGATGGTGACTATTTTGGCATGTTATATATAAATGGAGGTGCGCTCCAAGGATGGGAGACATGGTTCAAAGAGAACAAGGACAAACTCAGGATATGTTCCAAATATCGGGTATTGTACACAACAGAATAACCAAAAAAAATACTACCTTTGCAGGTTGAAAAATGTTGATAATGTCAGAAGTGATCATTTTCGTAAGGTCACGAAAATGATAGCGGCATACAAGACATTTGGAGTGTTGAAATGTATTCTATAATGATAAAAAACATCGTAGATAGCACACAGAAAACGCAACAGAAATAACCCCTCCCATACCAACATCAATACGTCGGTGACCAAGTCATTCCCGGATTGATGTAGAAATAGTTGTTCTCGCCGGTGTTGAGGTGGAACAATGTGTCGAGGGTGTAGTTGCCGCCGCCGCAGGGACGGTATCCCGTGGTGAAAATCTTCAGGGTCACACAGTTTTCGCGGGCCACATCGGAAATGACCCCGGATGCCCACTCCACAGTGTCGCCGCCGTTAATGACAGTGTCCAGATGATGGTTGGTGCTGCGCCATTTGCCGTTGGCAGTGCCGTCCGGATTCAGCTCGTAAGCCTCCAGAAAATCGGACTGCATGGCCGTGTTGTCAAAACAATAGCGAATCTCATAACGGGTCTTGTCCTTGCCGCAGCCAGTGAAAATCAGAAGAGCAAGTGCCGCTAAAGCAAACAGTTTCCTCATTTTCTCCACCTCTTGAGTTGCGGGAAATATTGCCGCATCATCCCCTTATATTCCTCTTTGGTCATCGGTTTGGGCATGTTCTTGTTCACCTCGTCCACAAACTGGGCGCAGAATTCAATCATCTCGTCCATGGTGCAGTCGTTGGTGAAAGCCCCCTCCTTGTAGCAATAGCTGCAATAATCCCCGTTTTTGCTCCCGTCGGCGTTGGTGCCGAGCATCTCTTCCGTGAGCGGCATTCCGCAGCTCTGACAAAATTTCTGTTCCATAACTTTTTAAATCTGACAATATTTAAAATCTTGAAAAAGATATTATTACTTATATGGGATAAAGTCAATCAATGTAATCTCACTGGCGGTGCCGAACCGCATGGGCGGACCGAACGTCCCTGTGACGCATGAGGTGTAG
>CACYHL010000211.1:2876-3853 GCA_902774205.1 uncultured Bacteroidota bacterium
CACAACAGGATAAAACTGACCGCCATGGGTATGTCCGGAAAGCATAAGACTAGCACCGGCCTTCTCCATGTATTCCGCCCCAATAGGACTGTGGTGCAGAACAATGACAGGCAACGATATGTCAATGGGCAATTTAGGAAGGGTGTTTTCAATGGTTTCCGGGCGTTTCGGCGCATGCATGCCCATATGTTGCGCATCGGCAGACATGTAATCCAGCCCGACAATACAGAGTCCTTTGCTTTCCACCACCTCATTCTCCAACACACGCACACCGGCTTCCCGCAGCAACTGCTTGGCACGGTCGCTGTCCACATAGCCCTCATGGTTGCCGGCCACAAAGAAGAGAGGAGCCTGCAACTGTTCCAGCGGCGCGATGGCCTGTCCGTCAAGATTATACCAGCTCTCGAAGCAGTCACCGGTAAAGAAAACAATATCAGGATGAAGGCTGTTCACCTGATTCACTATCTGTTGCACATGTTTCTCCCCACGATAGTGCCCGATATGCAGGTCGGTCAGCTGCACCGCCCGCAACGGATGCTGCAGTTTGGGCAACCGTATCCGCACCTCCACCACCTGAGGCGAAAGTGCCTTATGCATGGAAAAAACGGTCATTCCGACCGAAAGCAGAGCCACCAGGCCGCCAAACAGCCAACGTGGCATCCGGACGAAACAATGGACCATATCGACAGCAAGCATAAACAACGTCAGAAAGAACAGGAAACCGACCATCACGCCACCGGCCAATGAACAGAAATGGGCTAACGGACGGACGCTCCATGCCTCCGAGGCCGCCATCATGAAATAGAAACCGGACAGCAATGCAATTCCATAAACCGCATACCACCATCTGGCGCGTGTATTGAATATGAAGGCGGTACGACGGGCCAGATACCAGACGGCAAAGCCAAGTATCAGCAGCAGGAGGGCAAGTATCGCTATATAAACCGGAAGTTTTTTTGCAGCCAGCAACATCTCAG
>CACYHL010000212.1 GCA_902774205.1 uncultured Bacteroidota bacterium
AAAAAAGTGTCTGACCGTGAAAATAACACTTCTTTTAGTGTTTTGTTACTTTTCGTTTTTAGTTTTGGCGCCTGTGATAGAGATAAAAGAACTGTAGAAGAGTTTACCGTAGAAGAGTTTATAGAGCATTTCGAGTCGCTTCAATATATAGTGGATTCTCCAAAGTTGAATCATTGGCAAGCCGAGGTTACTAGGCCGGATGAAAAAACAACAGACTTTGAGGATCTTGTTTTATTTTGTTTTTACGCAGACACACTTGATGATGATTCTGTCGTTTGTGTTAAATATTGGAATTTGCAAAACTTGAAGACTTTAAAATGGTATTGGGAAGACAATAAAGCTGATTCGGTAATATTGCACAAATTCTGGAAAATAGACACAAACCAATACCATTCGTATGTTAATGAAATAGCATCTATGATTTGGACGATAATTGCTGGATATCAGGTGGATAAAATATCATTTTTTGAAGGAAGTATTTGCGTGTTTTCAAGTTATAATGGTTGGGATATGATAACCTTCAGACCGTATGCATCCCAACGTGTTTTGAACAGTATAGAACATTTGAATGATTGCTATTCCGAAGAAGATGCCAAGTACATTAGGCTGGATTCCACTAATTATTGGGTAAGAAAATACAAAGCGAAGTGAAGTGCGTACAATAAATATCGCACTTTTGCCGTTATTATTATTTCTTTTTGTTTAAACAAAGTAATGGGTATTTACCAAGAGGCATAAATGATGGATAATTCTATTTCTGGCAAAATTATATTTCAGCAAGATTATCTGCAATGGCGCACCGAAATAGTGTCGCTGATAGAGCAATCGAAGTTGCAGGCTGTGTTGAATGTGAATAAAGAGATGCTTGCTCTTTATTGGAAGATTGGCAGTGATATTTTGGAAAAGCAGGAACAATTAGGATGGGGTGCTCAGATTGTGGAGCAATTAGCAACAGACCTTTCGCAAACTTTTCCGGACGATAGAGGCTTTTCGGCACGTAACCTTAGGAATATGAAGCGTTTTGCACAGGAATATCCAGACTTCCCATTTCTGCAAGTCCCACTTGCCGAAATGCAAAAAGATGAAATTCTGCAAGTGGCACTTGGAGAAAATAATGTCACTCCAATTTGGCAAGTGCCGCTTGCCAAAATAGAAAAAGGAGGAGAACAATTTGTACGAGTGCCCCTTGCACAAATAACATGGTACCATCATATATCTCTCATTTCCAAAGTCAAATCTATCAAGGAAAGAGCTTTCTATATCATGGAAACGGCACATCAGGGCTGGAGCCGCGATGTTATGTTGCAGAATATATCGTTGGATTATTATCATACAAAGGGCAAGGAAGTCAATAATTTTGAAAGCACTTTGCCCCCTGTTCATTCCGATTTTGCACGATACGCTTTCAAAGACCCATATTGTTTTGGGTTTGTAGGTACAATCTCACTCAAAAATGAGTTAGAGATTGAAAAGAAACTTACAGAGCATGTCATTGAATTTCTGATGGAAATGGGGCGAGGTTTTGCGTTTGTGGGACGGCAATATCATCTGACAGTTGACGGTGATGATTACTATATTGACCTGCTTATGTATCACTTGCAGATGCACCGATATGTGGTTGTGGAACTTAAGGCCGTTGAGTTTATTCCCGAATTTGTCAGCAAACTGAACTTTTATGTGTCGGCCGTTGACGAATATGTCAAAACCCCTCAGGATAATCCGACTATTGGTTTTCTTTTGTGTCCTACCAAGAGTGATGAAAAAGTCCGTTTTTCCTTGAGAGGCTTTACGCAGCCGATGGGAGTTGCCGAATATGAATTTGAACAATTGATAGAAGAAGTTCAAAAAGCATTGCCTGAGATAGAGAATGTCCAATTGGACGAAAAGGACGGTGTGTAATTTTTGAAGGAGTGTATGTTTTCCACAAATAAAGTCCTGAAATTTGATAATCAGATATTTCAATTGCAATAAAACTTAATAATTGCAGTTATTTAGTTTTGTTTAAACAAAGTAATAAAGTCAAAATATGCGCTATAAAGTTGATTTTTTGGTAGTTGGTTCGGGTATTGCCGGACTTAGCTACGCCCTTAAGGTGGCCGGTCACGGCAAGGTGTGCATCCTTACCAAAGCCGATGCCTCGGAAGGCTCCACAAAATACGCCCAGGGCGGTATCGCCGCCGTGATGTACGACCCCGACTCGTACGAGAAACACATTGCCGACACCCTTGTGGCCGGCGACGGCATCTGCGACGAGGAGGTGGTGCGTATGACCATCACCGAATCCACCGAACGTGTGAAAGAGCTGATACAGTGGGGCGTGGAGTTCGACAAAAACGGCTCGCACTACGACCTGCACCGCGAGGGCGGACACTCGGAGTTCCGCATACTGCACCACAAGGACAACACCGGTGCCGAGATAGAGCGCGGCCTGCTCAATGCCGTGCACAACCACCCCAACATCACCCTCAAGGAAAACCAGTACGCCATCGACCTTATCACCCAGCACCATCTGGGTATGCGTGTTACCAAGCACACCCCCGACATAGAGTGCTACGGGGCATACGTCTTCAACAGCGACACCCAGCAGATAGACACCTATCTGGCCAAGACCACCATACTGGCCACCGGCGGCTTGGGCAACGTGTATAAGACCACCACCAACCCCATCACCGCCACCGGCGACGGTGTGGCTATGGTGCACCGCGCGCGCGGCGGCATCAAAGATATGGAGTTTGTGCAGTTCCATCCCACCACTTTGTACAACCCGGGCGAAACGCCCTCGTTCCTCATCACCGAGGCCATGCGTGGAGCCGGAGCCATACTCAAGGA
>CACYHL010000213.1:0-1721 GCA_902774205.1 uncultured Bacteroidota bacterium
CAGCAATGAAGGGGAATGGTTTCCCGACATAAGAAGCGAAGTATTCCTCCAGTGGTTTTGCCATTTCTTCTTGTGCAATCTCATTGTTTTCGTAATTTGGGTATTTACTCACCAATGGCTCAATCAGTGCAGCAGCCTCGCTCGTTGGAACTTCATCGACATAAGCAACCGCACTGTCCTGTGATGTCGATTGTTGTGACGACTTGCCGTTAGTGCATGCTCCGAGCATGGACACCAACATAAAAAATGCTAATACTTTTTTCATAATTTATTGATTTTGGAGTTGTTTGATTTTCTCTTGTATCTCCTGCTCTCAATTCCAACCAGTCACCTTGCCGCTCTTGAAGTACACGCAGTTGTCGCCATACTCACCATAAACCCATTGCTCGCCGTAGCTTGAACGGTTGATGGTTTTTGGTTCTCCCCATGCAATTTCGACAAGTTCTTTGGGCATACCTATTTCTATTTTCAAATTTAATGCACGGTTGCATAACCGTTGACCATATTTTTTCGACAATCGATCCATCTTCGCTTTACTGACCATATTGTCTTCGTTTAGCGCAAGATGTTCGCCTTTTGAGTTAGAGAAAAGATAGCGAATTTCATCGCTGTGACCCGTTTGTGGAACAACAATAATCTCGTTGAACACCCAGTGGTCGCCTGGTTTCAAATGTACCGACTTGCCTGTATTAAAATCAGAGAAGTCATCGCGCTCGACACCCGTAAACAAGAATGTTTTGCCTTTGAATGTTTTTTCGTACTTTTTCTTATAACCGAGCACCAAAAATGGGAAATAGGTATTATAATCTGGATATTGAAAATATAATGTATCGTTATTACTGTCATCAACGAGGGTAAGATAATAGTTTCTGTCGTAAGTTGTCCGCCCGCCATGCGACACATCAACGACTCTCAGAGTCTTTTCGGCTAATTCTGCATAAGGTATTCTGCCAGATATATAACCTGTTTTCTCCCTTGAAAAGTTGCTGTAATCATGCTTTTGAAACGCCTCGCTCTTTGGCAACACATAAAACTCCTGACCAATATAACCACGCAGAATTTCGCTATGACCGATAGCGTCCAAATAGTTTGCAGTGCTGTCGTATGGGACAACTTTCTCATCTACTCTCTCCGCTGGTTTGGCAACCCTCACCTGTGCCCATGCAATCATGGGTATCATCATGATAATTACAAAAAGATTTCTCATAGTATTATTGATTTTGTAGTTGTTTTATCTTCTCCTGTAGGTTTTTTATTGTTTCCTGCTGCATAGCAATAACATCAATAAGATTGTCGAGACGCTTGACTTGTGCACTATTGTCAGAAAGCATAGTACCATTGCCACGTAATAACCAATTGGCATCAATCTCAGGAAAAGCATCTGAGATAGCCATAATGGTTTCGAGACTGACCTTGCGCTGGTCATTGATTTGCCTCCACAAAGTAATTTGCTGCACACCAATTCTTTTGGCGAAAGCAGTGTCGTTGAGACCGCTGTATGCGATAATTGCCTTAACTCTGTCCTGTATCATAATCCGCAAACTTTTTACCCGATAAACTGGGTATATTGTTAAAATAACTTAATGCAAATGTTTTTTATACCATTTGGTATTGTATTATTGACAAATAGTATTATCTTTGCATCATCAATCAATCACAGCACAAATATAGTGCAAAAATATCAAATCCGCAAACTAAAAACAAGAAAAATTATGAGTAAA
>CACYHL010000213.1:1785-4612 GCA_902774205.1 uncultured Bacteroidota bacterium
AACCTCATGGAGGAGCGCAAGCAACTCCAGGAAAAAATTTCAGAGCTGGAGAAAAAGCTCGGCAACGTCAAGGACGACGCCTGCTGGGTATATTCAAAATATAATAAAGAAAAAGACAAGGTGCGCTCGCTCGCACTCATCATCAAGGCGATGAAGTGTGACGAGAGCATCAGCGCGGTCATAGAGCGCATCTGCGATATGGTCTAACAAGCCATCGCGCCCCCAGGGGCGCAAGAGGTCTTTGACTTGCTGGGACTTTTTACCGGAGGAACTGCCGCAGGCTGTAGTGCGGCAAGCCTCACGATGAGCGAGCATGCGAGTACCGCCATAGCCATGAGCCGCCGCGCCTTGCGAGAGGCGGGGACAAGGGGAGCTGAACAGGCAATAAGGAGCAATCCCGAGCCAGCGGGGAAGCGTGCGAGCGCAATTCCAGTCATGCCAAAGGCTGGTGCCGAGGGGCGGCGGCATACAGGACCGCCCGGTGTCACAAACAATAATACAGGGATGGCGGCGTACAACCAAGAGGTTAAGGTCATGGTCACGGCCATGTGGCCATTGCGGTAATTTCCGCTTCGCAGGTTCGACTCCTGTCGCCGCCTCAAATCAATCATCAATCCGCAATCAAAAATGGAAACCACATTAAAAAAAGAAGTGTCGGTAATCGACCAACTGCGTCAAATGGACGTAGGGCAAACGTTGGAATTTCCTGCCGGGCGTTCACCATACCTGCGAAACCTCGTCAGTCAGCGTCTCATCAACGAGAGGTTGGATGGTCAAGCGTGGACGGTGAACCTGGACATGGAAAATGGTGTCACAATCGTAACGAGGACGGCGTAATGGAACGGCAGGCAATCGAAAATCGGTTGCTGGCGAACATACTCGCAGTGACCTCGACGATGACGATAGGCAAGACCAAGGCCGCCCGTATAGTGGGCGGCAAGGGAAAGCTGGAGCGCCTCCACCGTTCTGGTAAAGTGACATGCCAGGACAAGGTGAACGCGCAGAACGGGAAATGGAGGTATAACCTCTCAGAGATACTCATGCACTGCAGAGCCACTCAAGTCAAACAAAAAGAAACCACTCAAGTCAAACAGTAAAAAAAAAAAAAAAAAAGTACTTCTATTCATAATAGCGGCCATATTCTTGTCCATCGTGGCAATGATGTCGGCCGAGGGAACTCCGCTAATTGAAAATATCCTATGGATGGGCTGGACGCTCGCAGCCGGATGGGTAGCAGTGAGGCTCATAGTCATGGTGCAGTGGCTGCACCGTGAGGAAGAGAAGAGACGGAGGGCATGACATATACGGAACTGGCAGGTTACGGCCGGCTTTCGGGTCTGTAACACAATCAATCACCATTCCCTGCGCTGCCGTGAGGCATTGCAGGGGGCTTCCGCAAACCATCCCGGTGCCGCCGGAGCCTGCCTGTGACGTACAGCATAGTTTATCATCATAGTTATTGGTTTATAGTTAGGTGAAAGCCCGTGAGGGTCGTTCGCATACGTATAATGCTATTCTTTTCATTTGTAATGTTTTTCTCTTTTTTTGCCTGCCTCTGTGAAGAGGTTTGACATTAGATTATCAAAATCAGAAGGTTAACATTTCATTTTGTTGGTGTTTTTTGTTTTCAGCCCGTGAGGGCACTTACACCTATGGTAATGCAAAGTTGGATATCTAAGGCCACAGCGGTGGCCGCCTCATGTATTTTTTATTTTAAACATTGTTTTTTTTCACTGCTGCCTGTGAAGGCCGCAGTGCTATCGGTCAGAAAAGCGGCAATACAGTGGAGCAATGCCGCAAGGGGAGAAATACATATCAGGGCGCATAGCAGCAAGTCCCGTTTACTCTGATACCTCGCATTACCTCCTGAGATGAGCTGGCGGTTCGACTCCTGCCAGACGGGCAATCATGACACTTGTTTACAAACGTTAAGGCGTCAAAAAACGGCGCAAAACGATTGTAAATCAAGTAAAAAATGATTACCTTTACAATGTTAAACAAGTCAAACATTTAATTTATTTATTTTATGGCAGAAATCAAGAAAAGTGTGTTCGATACACTGAACGCCATCAACGTAAATGAACACGTTGAAAAGAAAAAGACCGGGGAAAGAAACCCCGACGGCAGTGAAAAGTTCCTGACATACCTCTCATGGGTGTGGGCATGGGGACAAGTCAAGCAGCTTTATCCCGATGCAAACTATGTTGTGCGTCACTGGGACGGCAAGCCGTACCTTAACGACGAACAACTCGGCATCATGGTCGAGACTTCGGTCACCATCAACGGCGAGACTATCTCCATGTGGCTGCCTGTCATGGACTCGAAGAACAAGGCGATGAAGGAACAGCCGTACACCTACAAGACCAAGTACGGCGACAAGACCGTGGAAGCAGCGACAATGTTCGACATCAACAAGGCGATCATGCGCTGCCTTGCCAAGAACATGGCGATGTTCGGTCTCGGACTCTACATCTATGCCGGTGAGGATTTGCCCGAAGAGGAGGCCAGGGCCGCAAAGGACGCTGAGCAGAGTCGCATAGAAGAGGCATGTGCAGCGATGAGCGCAGTACAGAGCCGCGAAGAACTGGAGAAGTGCTGGCGGAAATATTCTAAGGTCGTGCCCACGCATGAGGGCTCGGCATTCATGGCCGTACTCAAGGCTGCGGCAGAGAAATATCCAAAACAGCAGTGACCATGATTTTAGGAACATTATTAAACAAGTCGGCGGTGGTGTTTGACGAGGCGTCTCACACCTACCGCCGCGGCACAGCTGAACTATCGGGTATCACCGGGCTAATCAAGTCCGTGCTTTTCCCAAATGACGAAC
>CACYHL010000214.1 GCA_902774205.1 uncultured Bacteroidota bacterium
CGAAGACGGCGCGTTCTGTTCCGATCTGCGCAAGAGCGATCCCTGGGTTTATCTGAGCCGATGCACCATACCGGACAACGACTGCTTCCGCGCGAAGATTTATGCGATCTGGGAACCATTGTACACCTATACATTCATATATGACCTGAACCGACCCGGTCTGAACCAGGAAGGTTATCCGCAGGGTAATTATCTCGGGAAAAAGGACGATTCCCTCTCGGACAGCACCTGGAACGGCAGCGGATGGACAGAGGTCTACAATGAGAACGAAATGATTGCCCTGCGCAGCGACCCTGACCGTTTCTTTGAGTTTTTGTCGATAGGGTTGAACAAGGACAACATCCTCAGTTGGTTGGGAGGTAAGACGATGCGCATCTACCAATGGCATGAGATGTACAATGTTGAGTTGTTCAAAATGGCGCGTGCTTTGCGGGTGCCCATCATCGACATCACCACACCTTTCCTCGAAACGGTCAACTATGGCGATTACCTTTGCTGCGACGGTATCCATCCCAACGAGCGAGGTCATGCCTTGATTGCCGATGCTGTTTCTGACACGGCTTCGCAGCTTATGGGCTGAGGGCAAAACACAAAAGGGATCGGGCATTGTGTCCGGCAAAAACAATTTCCATATCCGTTTTACATTTTCGTTTTTGTTGGGACGCAATGCCTACGATTCCCTCATTGACGGGCTTTGGGGGTTGCCACGCTAGATTATTTTTTTTCTATATCTTTGCAGACATGAAACGTTTGGCAATTGTCATAGGAATCATATCGGGTCTTGTCCTGATGGCCGCCTGCGCCCGACCTTCCCAGGTCCCTGAGCTCGAGGTTGCTGAGCAAAGTCGAAGCATCGAAGGGCCGTCCCCTGAACTGGTAGCCGTCGACAGCCTGATGTGGCGGCAGCCCGACAGTGCCCTGACGCTGTTGTTGCCATGGTTCGATTCGTGTGGAGACGTTTCGGGAAACGACTCCACAACGTTTGACCTGCATTACGCCCACCTCCTCTTGTCGGAGTTGCTGTACAAGAACTATTACGAGCAGACCAACCGAGCCGAGCTGCTGCAGGCGGAGGCCTATTTCGACAGTATTTCACTCATCATAAACAATCATTCACGTATCCCCTGGAGTCATTGCGGACCCTCATTCCGCGAATGCGGAACGCAATCTCCTCAAACAAAGGACGACATCTCCTTCCTCGCCGCCCGCGCCCATTACATGGACGGTGTGGGCCACTACGAGGGCGACAGCCTCGTGCCCGCCTGCCGCGAATACCTGAAGGCCCTGGAGATCATGGAGGGCCATTTCGGGGAAAAGGAGCTGACAGGGCATAGGGCCCTGTTCATGGCGTATGCCTTCTCGAGGCTGACCGATGTGTATTCCGACCTTTATCTCCATGAGCAGGCCATCTATTTTGCACGACATGCCCTGCGTTGTTTCCATCGATTCGGATCGTCATCTGCACCTTTGTCCTCTTTATTGAACGAAATCGGGGCTCAATACGAGATGATGGAACAATTCGACAGCGCGGACTATTATTACTGTAGAGCCATCGCTGTTTTGGGCGACACCAACACTCTCCTGTATCGTGACATTGCGTTTCATCAAACCTATCTGGAGTATAAAAAAGATAGTTGCCAAGCGGATGATGCATTAAGCCGTCTTCACCAGTTGCTCTCGAAGTCTGAGACTGATTCAGAAAAACAAGCACGGTGTTTGAGTATTGGTGAGTTGTATTATGACAATAAACTTTATGATTCTGCGAAGGTTTATTTGGAAAGCGTCTATTATGGAAACACAAGTGTAAACTCTAAGAAACAGGCTGCAGAGTGGTTGGTGGATATCTGCAAGGAAACCGGAAAAGAGTCTGAAGTTCTTGTATACGCTAGTTATCTGGTTCCCCTTTCCAATTTGGAAGAGAATGATAAAAGTGAAATAAAGTCACAGTTGGCGGAGCTGTACAAAGGATTTGGGCAACAAAAACTGAATCATTTGCATCAACTGGAGAAAAAGAAGAACTTGAAATGGGCCATGACAGCCTTTGTTTGCTTATTGGTTGTATTAATGACAGTTGTCATTCTCAATCATTATAACAAAACAAGCAAACAACTCCTTAAAAGCCAAATCAAGGATGAACACTACGCGCACGAAATGCAGCAGAAAGCTCTGTCTGGCAAATTAAAGAAAAGCAATGAAGCGTTACGTGACACGAAAGAGCAGTTGGAAAAGTTCAACAATAAAGAGTTCCAAAAACAACCGATCCAAACTAGGGATTACGTTTCTTTTGCGAAAACCCCTGTCTGTTGTCATATTCTCGACACAGTGAACAGGCAAAAATTCAAGTCAAAAATAGATTATGGGTTTTATAAGGAATACGCACTTCAAAAAGAAGAGATAAAAGCTTTACGGGTTGCTGCCGATGAAAAAATGGACAACTTTACAATTCGTCTAAAAAAGCAATTCCCAAGCCTGACGGATGAGGATATCACATATTGTTGCCTATATCTGCTCGGTCTTTCCGATGCCGATATTGCCGCTTTGGTTCAGAGGGCTTATCCGACTGTGTGCGAACGAAAAAGGAAGATAAGGCGTATTGTTGATGAAGAAAACAGTCTCCACTTTACACTCCGCAACATTCCATAGCAAAACACTTGTATTTGATTTACAATCAAGTTCTTAGTTTAAAAACCCATACCAATCCATACCCTGTTTTTCTTGACAGCATTTTGGTGTTGTCCTAACTTTGATGTCGAATTTCAAAAATAATTCGATATTATGAAGA
>CACYHL010000215.1 GCA_902774205.1 uncultured Bacteroidota bacterium
GTTACAGGTTTTTTTTTTTTTTTTCGGACAAGGCAGGAAGCGTCGCTTTTTGCCAATTTGGCTTTGCCATTTTTGAAACTATATGTGAAGAATTTCAGTTTGCTCATATCCCTGTCCTGAGTCCAGTAGCTGTTTTCGGTCAGCTGCAAATAGAGATAGTACGCATAAAAGATATTCATCTCAGCAACAGTCGGGAGGCGCCAGCCGTCTCCTTTCCTGTTGCATATTCCCACAGCCGCGCTCCGTGTCATTTTCACAGGTTCGTCTGTCTCACACACATACATGTTTTCGTGGTCTGGTACGGCTGTTGTATTTGTCGGAACATCAGCGGCAGCGTTTCCCTGCTGTGTCTGCTCCTGCGCCTTCACATTTATGGCTGTAATCATTAAAACAGCCACAATAATACCGGTTGCAATTTTTTTCATTTTATAGTGTGGTATTTGTTCAGAAGACTTTGGGATTAGTTGAGCGTGGCTGTGGCAACCATGTTAGCTCCGGCAGGTATTGAAGCGTGTCCTCCTTTTATGCATAGGAAAAACAGACCGATAGGGAAGAATATGATTCCGAAAGCCACACCGCAGCCTATTGCCGCACCTCGTCTGTTTTTACCTGTTTTACTTTTTGTTTCACCTGTCAAAAGTACTACTTGACCATTGACATCAACGGTTGATACAGGTTTTACTTGTATGGTGGCGGGCTTGCCATAACCACGGCGTTTTTCGTAGGTTATGTCCAAGTTTACAGGTGTTCCTGCTGCAATTACAAGTTTGCCGCCTTTGAGGACATCATGGCTGACTACAGCATTCCCTATTTCATTTTTTTGTTTGTCTTTTTTGATTTTCTTTGTGATTGTGATACCGATGTTGGCAGTATTGGCATTTGCATTCACCGAAACAGGAGCTGCTTTGACAAATGTGATACTGTCGGCGTCAGAAGCCGGGGTGGTTGGCTCTTGTGCTTTGCTCATAAAAGGTATCAGCAAAAGCATTGCGAAAAAAGAGACTAATACTTTAAATTTTTTCATAATTTTGTTTTTTATGGGTTAATAATTATTTTTGATTGATGTTTGTTTCATGAAATTAAAAAGCGTGAACTTTTTTGTTTCTTCGGAATTTCTGAGGTCTTCGACTACCTAATTCTTCCCAAATTAATTAATAAAGTCCACGCCTAATGCGAGAACGTTACAACTTTTGTCGGGAAGGATTTTTGAAAGTGTCGAAGTTTCAGAAATTCCGATTGGCTGAACGTTTTATTTATATGTTCTATTGTTTTATGTCATTCTCCAAAATTTTATACAATATAATTATATGTCTCTCACTCCTCACTCCTCATTCCTCATTCCTATCTCCTCATAAATTTCCAGCATCTTGATTGCGCTTTCGCTGATGATGGTGCCGGGGCCGAAAATTGCGACCGCGCCTGCCTTGTACAAAAAGTCGTAGTCCTGCGGAGGAATGACACCGCCAACAGTGACCAAAATGTCATCGCGGCCAAGTTTTTTCAGCTCTTCAATGACTTGCGGAACCAAAGTCTTGTGCCCGGCAGCAAGAGACGAGACCCCCAAGAAGTGGACGTCGTTCTCCACAGCCTGCTTCGCGGCTTCGGCAGGGGTTTGGAACAGCGGCCCCATGTCAACGTCAAAGCCTATGTCGGCATAGCCGGTAGCCACGACTTTCGCGCCGCGGTCGTGACCGTCTTGTCCCATTTTCGCAATCATAATACGCGGGCGGCGGCCTTCGCGCTCAGCGAACTTGTCGGCCATGGCGCACGCTTTCTTGAAACTTTCGTTTTCTGTCTGTTCTGAACTGTACACGCCTGTAATCAAATTAATTTTTGCTTTATAACGTCCGAATACTTTTTCCAATGCGTATGAGATTTCGCCTAAGGAGGCGCGTTTGCGAGCGGCGTCTAACGACAGTGCAAGCAGATTACCGTTGCCTGTCTCAGCACATTTTGTGAGAGCGTCCAACGCCGCCTGAACCTCGTCAGCGTTTCTTTCGGAGCGGAGTTTTTCAAGCCGCTTGATTTGGGCTTCGCGCACCGCCGAGTTGTCAATTTCCAAGGTCTCGATAGGAGCCTCCTTGTCAAGACGGTATTTGTTGATTCCGATTATGGATTCCTGCCCGGCGTCAATGCGTGCCTGTTTGCGTGCTGAAGCCTCTTCAATACGCATTTTCGGAATGCCGGTTTCGATAGCCTTTGCCATGCCGCCAAGCGATTCCACCTCCTGAATATGTTTCCATGCACGGTGGGCAATCTCGTTAGTAAGACTTTCAATATAATATGAGCCTGCCCACGGGTCAACCGACTTGCAGACTTTTGTTTCTTCCTGAATGTATATTTGTGTGTTACGCGCGATACGGGCAGAGAAGTCTGTCGGCAGTGCGATGGCTTCGTCCAAGGCGTTTGTGTGCAGCGACTGCGTGTGACCGAGTGCCGCGCCCATAGCCTCAACGCAAGTGCGGGTGACATTGTTGAACGGGTCTTGTTCCGTCAGCGACCATCCTGAGGTCTGGCTGTGGGTACGCAGAGCTAAAGATTTCGGGTTTTTCGGGTTGAACTGTTTCACAATCTTTGCCCAAAGCATACGTGCGGCGCGCATTTTTGCGATTTCCATGAAGTGGTTCATGCCGATAGCCCAGAAGAAAGAGAGCCGCGGCGCGAAGTCGTCTATGCTCATGCCAGCGTTGACACCGGCGCGCAGGTACTCAAGTCCGTCTGCCAAAGTGTAAGCCAGCTCGATGTCGCAGGTTGCTCCTGCCTCTTGCATGTGGTAG
>CACYHL010000216.1 GCA_902774205.1 uncultured Bacteroidota bacterium
TTGAATGAATTAATAAAATTTTTATTGATACTCCCGTTGCAAGGAGCTATATATTTCCATGGTAAAAACTCTGTGCGAAAGGTTTGCTCCCGAATCCCGAAAATAACGAAGGCAGAAGATGTCCCCCACTTCCATAAGTGGGGGACGGCTTCTGCCTTCCTTATGACACAATATCCCAGCTTACCAACACAATGTTTTGACTGTACGAATAGCGATACTCCAAGCTACTGCAATAGTGAAATATAATTGTCATGCCTATCTTGTGGTCGTCTTTTTTGACCTTCAAAGGATCAAAGGGCTTGCCCTCGCTCCGCAAATAAGCCGCAATCTTATCTTCCTGAAGCATCACCGACAAATCCATGTAACTGCCACTGCCACAGCCAGAATGATTCAAGATGTTCAACATAAGCTAGTCCAGACAGTGAACGACGCTATTTTCCCAATCGCTTGCGCCGTTTTCCCGCAAGAACCGGATTAACGAATCAATAGCCGCTGTTTCTTCTTTTGCGGTACATTCTACCGAAATATCAAGCATTTTCCGTTCCGGGTCATCTTTGGGTATCAGCGAAACCAGCTGTAATTTACCCTGTGAACGCATACTAACCGCCATCGTGTCCGACAAAATAATCAGCAGGCTTAGCGCCGTAGCCAAAGGAAACGCCCACCAAATTTGATCCGGCGGTAACATATAATCCAAAAACATGAAGGAAACGGTAATCGTAGCCAGTGTCATCAGACTGTTCACGCTGGAAATCACCCGATGCCCCAGCGCCACATGCAAAAACGTCAGCGAGGATACAATCCCAAGAGAAAACAGCATCACGCAAATCATGGGCAGGGCATGCCCGGTCAGTTCTATCAGCTCAGGTGTATTGGCGCCAAAGAGGGAGGCCAGATTTCGGGAAAACAGTCCTCCAATGTTAAAACAAATCGGCGCCAGCAAAGTGACAAACATTCCCCGCGCAAACAACAACCTCACGCCGCGATAGTCTCCCTGCCCGATCATCATGCCGCCTATGGCCGTGTAGGACATTCCCACACCATTGGAAATCATGCTACCGATGGAGATGATGCTGTAACCGATGGACATGACAAACATGCCATTTGCCCCCTGATTGGCCATAATGTATGTGTTGCAAACCAGCATGAGAACTATGACTGATATTGTCCCCACCAAACTGGGCAAAGAATAGGCTATACCGCTACGGAAGTCTTTCCACCAATTCGGGCAACGACACAGTTTCATTCCGCTATACTTGAAAATATAACCTAGCAGAACCATGTCACAGACCAAAGCACCGAACAAGGTAGCATAGGCTGCGCCTACAATATCCATGTGCAACACTTTTACGCTCGTTACGACAAAAGCAGCATTAGCAACCATACCGGCAATCATGCCGATAGTCACAACCTTAGGCTTGCCCATAACGTCAACCAGCAATGACAGTCCGTTCTGAAAAACAATCACCATACAGCCCATCATCAATACTCCGATGTATTTACTCACCAGCGGGAGCAGCTCTGCGTCAACGGGCAGCAAACCCACCACAAAGGCGGAAAAATCCGTGGCCGCCACGATTGCGCTCAGAGTCAGGCACACGGCCAGCATAGAACCAAAACTGACCGTGAATACCTGATTGGCGCGATTGTTATCCATCGCCCCAAGATGCTGGGCAATGAGGTTAGCCGGCCCCTGCGCCAACAATGCGCCAATGGCGCTGATGCAGATTACAACCGGCATGGCAACATTTATCGACGAGAAAGCATCGGCACCCAACAGATTACCCATAAGGATGCCGTTTATGATGCTATTCAGGTTCATTGCGGCCATGGTCATAATGGCCGCAATCATGTAGTACCTGAAACTGTAATTGATTAAATAAGCTTTACGATCCAAAATCAACACCTTTTCCAAGCAGTTTTTGCGCTATTCTGCGGTAGAAGGAGTGCATTTCCTCCTTGACGAAAATAGAGCTGTGAGAATAATCGACAAAATCGTGAATTTCCGCCTGCGGCGCATTTTTGTGCAACGCGTCCATTTTCTCGCGCATCATTTTTTCCGTAGTGTTGAGGTGCGCGTTCAAAAAGATTACTTCACCATCATAAGGCGCAAGCGAATTCTGCGAATTTAGTGTACTGACCATGTTATTCAGATTCGCAAATATTTGCAGTTCTTCATCTGTATACTCGTGTTCTTTGACCTCAAACGCTTCCGTCATTTTCCGCAAATCTTGAACGGTTGTTTTTTTGACTTCTTGCGGAGCGCGTTTGCCAGCGGTGGGCAGAGTAGTGTCACCCATGATCACAGGGAGTTTTTCCCCGGTCATTTTTTCCCACTCGGCAGCCATGCCGTAAGCGATGGCTCCGCCAAAACTGAAGCCAATAAAGCCGACTATTTTTGCGTCTTCAGGCAAAGTCAATTGCGCGATAGTCAGATAGAACGCCACCACTTCATCATAGTGCTCATATACGAATATCCTTTCATAATGGTTCTGAATGGGTTCGATGACAAACACATTGAAGTACTCGTCAAACAGCGCGTGCAAATGCGCCGTATCGTTCAGCGTCACGATGCCCTGCACAAATACCAGTACCGGCTTTTTTTCGTCATATTCGTCATAAAGCCACGAATAACGCCGCTTACCCTTGACAAAGCCGCGAATTGTCTTGTAACGCATGATATCCGATACCCGCAGCCGCATACGCAATTCGTTATTCAACCGACTGGTCAGCAACATGGCCTTCAGCGAATTTAATCCCAATGA
>CACYHL010000217.1 GCA_902774205.1 uncultured Bacteroidota bacterium
GATTGTACGGTTGTTTGCCATCCAACGCTGGAAGGTTTTGTAATTCACTCCGGCGGCTTCGGCAAGCTCGTATTTGTAGGCGGATTTCATGGGTGTGTGGGGGTTTTGTATTGCCCTACAAAGGTACGAAAAAAGCGAGAGAAATGCAAATAAAAATGCTTTTATTTTCATTTCCGAGCGCACAAGTAGCTCGACGAATGTCCTCCGCCTGCGCCTGAGCACCTACGGAGCGCAAGAAGGTACGACATTTTTACGACATTCACAAGAAATGTCACGACAAATTTCCGCTTATTTTCTGGACTTATCTGGACTTATCTGGACATATCTGGACAAAAGTGGACAATGGCTCCGGCAACTGTCGTACCTTTGCATCGTCAATCCGGAACGACACGCAGACGGGGCAGGATTTACTCCTCGGCGAAGGAGAAAATGCCGCTCGGCGGAGCAGCAGAAAACTGACCCCGATCCCTTCCGAGGGGTGAAAGTGAAACAAAAAACTCAAACTAAAACCAGACCCAAGCCTGGAAACGGTCGGGCATGATTGCCTTAACAGCAGGTCAGAGAAAAAATGATACATATTAAAGCACAACAGACGCTCGTGAAGTTCAACAAGGCCGACGCAGGAACGCTCCTCTACGTCATGCGCCCCGAGACCTACAGCCAGCTCGCAGAGAACAAGGTCATCAGCGAGGCCAGCGTGCGCAGCGGCATCCAGCGCGGCGCCCTCAAAGGTGCTTGGGACGCCATCGGCGAGGTCATCAAGGCATGGGTGACGGAGGGTCACAGCGTGGCCATCCCCGGCCTTGGCAGCCTTCGCTTCAGCATGAATGCCAACGCTGTGGCCGACGTGAACGACGTGGCAAAGAGCCTCATCCGCAGCCGCAAGGTGGTCTTCACGCCGAGCGTGGACATCAAGAACGAGCTCAAGCAGCTGAAGGTTGCCATCACTTGCTACGACAAGGACGGCAAGGAGGTGAAGCGCGTCACCGACGACAACACCGAGGAGGAAGTGGTGGACACCGAGGGCAACGGCGGCAACGGTGGCGGCCAGACGACCGACGGCGGTCAGCAGACTGGCGACAACACCGGCGACACTCCTGGCGGTTCCGACACTCCCGGCGGCAACACTGGCGGCGGCGGTGCAGACCCAGACGATCCCGAGAACAGCGAAGACTGATTTTTCAGGTCGGGCTTCGGCCCGACCTGAAAAAAATAAGAAATTAAGAGATTAAGAAAACACTTGGAAAAAAAGAGAATAAGAAATTAAGAAAATAAGAAGTTGAAGTTTCCGGAGTTAATTATAAAAAAAACAATAAAAACAAAAAGAAAACCAAGAAGTCCGCGACTACAATCGCGCCTAGCCGCTAAAGCGTGCAAGAACCCTTTTCTGTTGTTTATGAGTTTCACTCATACGTTTTCAATCTGTCCGTCAGAGATTCCAAGTAAACTTGCCCTCTCTGCCAGCCATATCGAAAACAGCCTCACGGCTTAAACAACAGAAAAGAAAAACATAAAAAACCATCTCATTTTATAATCTTATAATCCTAAAATCTTTCGTTGTAAAGTGGTTTTCTTTGTTTTTCACTTTTTCTTAATCCCTATGACAACTAAACTTCAAACATTAACCAAAAAACAATAACCATTCACAACTATGAAAAAAGAAACTTGGAAAGCAATCATCCAGCTCATTGTGAGCATCCTGACGGCGGCTCTGACCGCTATGGGCACAACCTCCTGCATGGGTCACGGCCCGTTCTGAAGCCACTCGGCAGACTTACCCGACCCCTCAGCCGGAGGTCGGGTTTCTCTATCCTATCAAAAGCAAAGCCCTTCTGCTTCGAGCGGAAAGGCTAAATCTAAGCTATGTATGTCTAAAAATTTTTGGTTAGTTCATAGGCAGAATTCGGGTGAAGATTGATAATTAACAATTATTGCTGTTCCCATTCGTCCCAGTTGGTATCGGTGAGTATTTTCTCAACTCGTTCTTTGAGCGGCTGTAAATCATTCTGAATAACATACCATATATCGGTGGGATTGACTTGATAATATCCATGTACGATATGATGCCTCATGTTGGCAATGACATCCCAATCCGTATCTGTAAATGTATCTTTGAATAACCGACTCAATTTGTAGGACGCCTCACCGATAATCATTGTGTAATACACAATACCTCCGAAAATGATCTTATCTGCGATCAAGTCCTCATAGGTCATTTCCTTGGTACGTTCTAAAATAGTATCTATGGCATCAATAATATGCGACAAACGTCCTTTATCTCTAATGGGCTCTCTCATAGATTAGTTTTTTATCATGATTAACACGTTCCGACACCCAAGGGTAGAGCATCTTTTCTTCAACCAAATCCACCTCCTTACCCAAAAGGCGCTCCAAATCAAGATGAATTCCTGAAATCTTGAAAAGCCCTATCGGCTTACTTCTATCATACATCACAAGTATATCTACATCGCTGTCTGGCCGCTCCTCACCACGCGAATAGGAGCCAAAGAGCCATGCCTTCAGGACTGGTTGTGTCTTGAAATATTCAGCTATCTGTTGTATCATTTGCTGTGTTTCCATACGACAAAGATGTCTGCTTTCTTTGCAGAATGCGCTACAAAGGTAGGATTATTTCCTGAGACTGCAAAGATTTTTGCTGGAAAATGCGGGAATCAGAAAAAAGAAGGTTTTTCTTTTATTCTCAGGCGATGGATTGGACAAGTGGCAAATGACAAGAGGGTGTGTCAAAATGAAT
>CACYHL010000218.1 GCA_902774205.1 uncultured Bacteroidota bacterium
TCGAAATTCTTAGAATAAGAATTGCGGAAATAGCTCAGTTGGTAGAGCACAACCTTGCCAAGGTTGGGGTCGCGAGTTCGAGTCTCGTTTTCCGCTCAACCATTACACAATAGAAGTGTTACCATCACTTTGAATTAAAAGAATCAATCCACAACAATGAGAAAAGGTATACATCCAGAGAACTATCGTGAAGTTATCTTCAAGGATATGTCTAACGGCGATATGTTCCTCTCCCGTTCAACTGCTAAGTCGAACGACACAGAAGTTTATGAAGGTGTTGAATATCCAGTAATCAAACTTGAAATCTCTTCAAGTTCTCACCCATTCTACACAGGTAAGGCTAAGCTTGTCGATACTGCTGGACGTGTAGATAAGTTCATGAACCGTTACAAGGTTTTGGGTAAGAAGTAATCAATACTTTCTTAGAAGAATAAAAATCGGATGCATCATCGATGCATCCGATTTTTATATTTCACACAATTCCTTGTGCCATCAGCGAAAAAACGTTGGCATCACTTCGCTATGCCGAAGTTTTCCTCGCAATGCTTACACAATTCCTTGTGCCATCAGCGAAAAAACGTTGGCTTCGCTTCGCTATGCCGAAGTTTTCCTCGCAATTCTTACACAATTCCTTGTGCCATCATTGCTTTAGCAACTTTCATGAAACCGGCGATGTTGGCACCACGGACATAATTGATGTAGCCATCGGGTTGAGTTCCATATTTTACACATTGCTGATGGATGGCATGCATGATCTGGTGAAGTCGTTTATCTACTTCGTCTGCCGACCATGATATATGCATGGCATTCTGACTCATTTCCAATCCGCTGGTTGCTACACCTCCTGCATTTACGGCCTTTCCTGGAGCGTAAAGCATTTCGGAGTCTATGAAGGCGTCTATTGCTTCAGGTGTGCATCCCATATTGGATATTTCGCCGATGCAGAGAGTTCCGTTATCGATGAGTTGTTTGGCGTCATCACCATTAAGCTCGTTCTGAGTGGCACAAGGCAGAGCAATATCGCACTTAACTTCCCAAGGACGACGTCCTGCCACGAAGGTAGCTGATGGGAAGACATCGGCATAAGGCTGGCAGATATCGTTTCCGCAGGCTCTGAGTTCAAGCATATAGTCAATCTTTTCGCCGCTGATGCCTTCTGGGTCGTAGATGTATCCGTCAGGTCCGCTGATGGTGATTACCTTTGCTCCGAGTTGTGTGGCTTTGGTTGCTGCTCCCCAGGCTACGTTGCCAAATCCGCTGATGGCAACAGTCTTTCCCTTGATGTCTATACCACGTGTCTGGAGCATCTCGTTGACGAAGTAGAGACCTCCGAATCCTGTTGCTTCAGGACGAATGAGCGAACCTCCGTATTCGAGTCCCTTACCTGTGAGTACGCCGCTCCAGTCGCGGGTGAGTTTCTTGTATTGTCCGAAGAGGTAACCTACTTCTCTCGCACCTACACCTATATCGCCTGCTGGTACGTCAATCTCCGGACCTATATAACGGTATAGTTCGTTCATGAAAGCCTGGCAGAATCGCATGATTTCTGCATCACTCCTTCCTTGTGGCGAGAAATCGCTGCCGCCTTTGCCTCCACCCATGGGCAGGGTGGTGAGAGCGTTCTTGAAAGTCTGTTCAAATCCGAGGAATTTCAGTATGGAGAGGTTTACAGAGGCGTGAAAGCGAAGTCCTCCCTTATACGGACCGATGGCGCTGTTGAATTGAACCCTATATCCGAGATTTACCTGAACTTCACCTTTGTCGTCAACCCAAGGAACGCGGAATGTGATGATGCGTTCCGGTTCTACAAGACGTTCGATGAGTTTTGCACGTTCAAATTCGGGATGTTGGTTGTAGACGTCGGCTATTGACAGCAGCACTTCGTGAACGGCTTGAAGGTATTCTTTTTCGCCCGGATGTTTGGCTTCGAGCTGAGCCATGATGTTTTCAATTTTCATAAACGGTGTTATTTTTAGGATAGTTGTATTAAAAGTGTCATTTTGTTAGTTGATTCTATATGCAAAGTTATATAAGTGTGGAGTATGAGCAAGTTTTTTGCTGAAAATCTTTATTTGAAGTGGCATTTTGTTAGTAAAATATCTTCTGTTTGTAAACACCACTTTGCAATTGTGTTGTGTATGTTTATTTTTTTACTTAATTTTGCGTTGTTAATATACAATAAACCCCTTCTGAAATGAAACGAATTGGTCTTTTGTCGGATACACATGGCTATTGGGACGACCGCTATGTAAAGTATTTCTCGGAATGTGACGAGATATGGCACGCTGGTGATATAGGGACGATGGAACTTGCTGACCGTCTTGCTGCCATCAAACCACTAAGAGCAGTCTATGGTAATATCGACGGTGGTGATTTGCGTCGATATACGATGCCCGCAATGCGGGCAAGTTACCATTTCCTTTTTGTTTTCCGACACGGACCATGCTCCTGATTGTGATTTCAAATGACTATCCTTTTATAATATCTTTGCTTATGGCGGAAAATCAACGACGCCCACCATGGAACTTGTTCCATTTTTTGCATTTTTCATAATTTTCGTTGGAATCGCGCCATGGCAATATTTTGTGCCAATATGTAAAAAAAGTCTTGCTAAAAGATTGTATTTTGAGAAAATGCAATTAAATTAATTGAATGATAAATACCATATAACCTTTATTTTTAGTAACTTAATACATGACTAAAAAAGTAATATTTCAAGAGAAAAAGAAGC
>CACYHL010000219.1 GCA_902774205.1 uncultured Bacteroidota bacterium
TCGACTCTTACTGACAACCTTTGACAGACAAGAACGGTGAATACATCGGAACCATTTCTGTAGATATTTCACTGAGCTGGCTCTCGCAGACAATCTCAGCAGTAAAGCCATATCCCAACTCTTACAGCATAATGATCGGTCAGGGCGGAACCTATTTCGTACACCCCGACACAACAAAGCTTTTCTATCAGACTATTTTTACGGAAACACTTGAAAATCCTGACACCGCAATCACATCTCTTGGTCATGCGATGCAGCGCGGCGAGGAGGGGATGCGCCAACTCAAGATTGACGGAGAGGAGTGTTTTGTGTTCTACAAGCCGCTCGGCAACACAGGTTGGAGTGTTGCTATCGTCTGCCCTGAAAGCGACATTTTCGGCTCGTTCAACCGACTCAGACGCGCTGTGACATACGCCGTGCTCGCAGGACTTCTGCTGATGCTTATTGTCTGTATCCGTATCATTACCAGAGAATTACGTCCGCTGAAACATCTTGCCTCACAAGCTGAGACAATTGCAAACGGAAACTTCAACGAGACTCTGCCAGATGACGGCCGTAGCGATGAGATAGGTCAACTCAGCCACTCCTTCAGCAACATGCAGAATTCTTTGGTCAACTATATTTCAGAACTGAAACAGACAACCGCCCAGAAGGCTTCAATAGAAAACGAGCTCAAGGTCGCGAGTGACATACAGATGTCGATGGTGCCGCGCATATTCCCGGCGTTTCCCAACCGTAAAGACATTGACCTGTTTGCTTCAATGACTCCGGCGAAGGAAGTCGGCGGCGATCTCTACGACTTTTTCATTCAGGACGAGCACCTATATTTCTGTGTCGGTGATGTCTCCGGAAAAGGTGTTCCCGCCTCACTCTTTATGGCGGTGACCCGCAACCTATTCCGTATAGTCGCCCAGCAGGGACACACGCCCGCGGAAATTGCGACGCAGATAAACAACATCCTCTCACACGACAATGAGCAGTTCATGTTTGTAACCATGTTCATTGGTTGCGCTGACCTCAAGACAGGACACCTCGACTATTGCAACTGTGGACATAACGCCCCGCTGATAAACGGCAAGTTCATGCAACTGAAATATACCAACAAACCTCTTGGAATCGTGGAAGATGGCGATTTCTTTGGGGAGAGCATTGATGACATACACGACATGCAGTTCCTCCTTTACACAGACGGCCTCAACGAAGCCGAGAACTTGGATCACCAGCTCTTCGGTGACGACAAGCTGCTTGAACTGATGGCTGACACACAAAATCTCACTTCTGAGGAAGTCATTAGCATGTTACAGGAAACTGTCGCAAAACATCGCAACGGAGCTTCACCAAACGATGACCTCACTCTTCTCTGTCTGAAACTTTTGAATCAATAAAAACAGATATGACTCATGAAAAAACTGGTAGTCCTCTTCATACTCTGTTTCTGATCCACTATTGAAGTACTGCCACAAAACAAGGCTGACAGGATTATCGGTGTTTATTCAGTAATTGAATTGGATACGAAAGAGGAGTCTAAAGTCAAGATTTTCAAGACAGAAGACGGAAAATACAACGGCCAGGTAATCTGGCTGAAGAAGCCAACTTTCCCTGACGGCACACTTAAAAGGGACATCAAAAATCCCGACCCGAAGCTGAGAAACACACCAGGCGACAAGATAATGCTGATGAAAGGCTTCTCTTACAACGCTTCAAAAGACGAGTGGAATGGCGGGACAATTTACGACCCCGTACACGGGAAAACCTACTCGTGCTACCTAAAATTCGAGTCTGACACAAAGTTGAAAGTCCGTGGTTATATTGGAATTCCAGCTTTAGGCAAAAGTATGTATTGGAACAAACTGCAATGATGAAAACTACTAAAAACATATATTTTCTCGGGATTGGCGGAATCGGAATGAGCGCGCTGGCGCACTACTACCTGCTTGAAGGCTGCAAGGTCTATGGTTACGACAGGACCCCCTCCCCCATCACCGACAAACTCACTGCCGAAGGCGCGCTGATACATTTTGAAGAGAATACTGACATTATTCCGCAAGACATTGATTTTGTAATATATACACCTGCGATAAGTAAAGATAACAAGGAATATGTTTACTTTTCAGGTAAGAATATTCCTATTTACAAAAGGGCGCAAGTGTTAGGCATGATAACCGACAAATACCGCACCGCTGCGGTCGCGGGCACACACGGAAAAACGACAACCACCTCAATGCTAACGCACATTCTGAACGATGAACGCAACACAATCGCCTTCATCGGCGGCATCGCTAAAAACTTCGACAGCAACTTCGTACTCCACCCCCACCCCGAAATCGCCGTGGTGGAGGCAGACGAGTTCGACCGCTCTTTTCTGACACTTCACCCCACTGTCGCAATAATAACATCAATGGATGCCGACCATCTCGACATCTACGGTTCAAAGACGAAACTTGAGGAGTCGTTCAATCTTTTCGCGGCGCAAGTCAGCGGCACAGTAATAGCAAACGAAAACATTGCGCCGCTCATAAAGCACAGCAACACACTGACTTATGGCTTTAAGGCTGAGTCAATGTGCCGCGCCACCTGCATCACAACTCACGAAAACATAACCGATTTTACCATTCACTACCTTGATGAAACACCGATACAGATAATGCTGCTCTCCCCGAACCATCGGTGCCATAGCCTCCTTCCGAATAATCATGCAGCTAAGCCAGTAGTTAGATTGAACGTTACCG
>CACYHL010000220.1 GCA_902774205.1 uncultured Bacteroidota bacterium
AGAAAGATCTGATGCGCGAAATCGCCGCATTCCTCAACAAAAAATATAACAACTGTCTTACAATAGAAATTAAAGACCAATATTATAACATGAGAGAGAAAGTTGAGCCGGTGTTCTACGTTGTGGAGCGCGCGAAGAAAGCCATTGAGGAGGCTGGCGTGGTAGTTAAAGTCATGCCGATCCGCGGCGGTACAGACGGAGCGAACCTTTCGTTCAAAGGTCTCCCCTGCCCCAACATCTTTGCTGGCGGACATAACTTCCACGGAAAATACGAATATGTCCCGCTCGAATCAATGGAAAAGGCGGTGCATGTTGTGGTGAACATCGCAAAAATGCAGTAATTTTCCGATAAATTCACTATTTTTTGTACTTTTGCATTTTTCAAATAAAATCATAACTAAAAGAAGAAAAACATGTTTGACAGTTTGACCGACAGATTAGAGAGGGCGTTTAAGGTTCTGAAAGGACACGGCTACATAACCGAAATCAATGTTGCCGAGACGATGAAGGAGGTGCGGAAGGCACTGCTCGATGCCGATGTGAGCTACAAAATCGCGAAAGAGTTCACAGACTCCGTTAAGCAGAAAGCACTCGGGATGAACGTTCTCAAGTCGGTGTCACCCAGCCAGTTAATGGTGAAAATCACCTACGACGAGCTCATCGGGCTGATGGGGAAAGATGTCGAGGACATCAACCTCAAAGATAATCCGGCTGTAATATTGATGGCAGGTCTTCAGGGTTCGGGTAAAACCACCCACGCAGCAAAATTGGCGAACCTTCTGAAGAACAAACGCAACAAGAAGCCGTTGCTCGTTGCCGGAGACGTGTACCGCCCCGCAGCCATTGACCAGCTGAAGGTGCTCGGTGAGAAAATAGCTGTCGATGTATTTGCAGACACAGAGTCCAAAAAGCCGGTTGACATTGCGAAACGCGCCATTGAGCATGCAAAGAATTGGGGACACGATGTCGTAATCATAGATACCGCCGGACGTCTCGCCGTTGACGAGGAGATGATGGACGAAATCGGCAACATCAAAGATGCCGTCCACCCGCAAGAGATTCTGTTTGTGGTAGATGCTATGACCGGTCAAGATGCTGTCAACACTGCGAAAGCTTTCAACGACAAGCTCAACTTCGACGGGGTGATCCTCACCAAAATGGACGGCGATACCCGTGGCGGTGCCGCACTGACCATCAAGGCTGTGGTCAACAAGCCAATCAAGTTCATCGGCGTGGGTGAGAAAATGGAAGCCCTTGACGTCTTCCACCCCGACCGTATGGCGGAGCGTATCCTTGGCATGGGCGACATCCGCTCATTCGTTGAAAAAGCCCAGGAGCAGATTGACGAGGAAGAGGCGATGAAACTCCAACGGAAACTCGCCAAGAACCAGTTCGACTTCAACGACTTCCTCGCCCAAATAGCCCAAATCAAAAAAATGGGCAACGTGAAAGACCTCATGTCAATGATTCCAGGGGTCGGTAAAGTGGTGAAAGACATGGACATAGACGAAAACTCATTCAAAGGCGTGGAGGCAATCATTCTCTCTATGACACCTGAGGAACGCAAGAACCCTGACATCATCAACGGAAGCCGCAAAAAACGCATCGCGCTCGGCAGCGGCAACGACATACAGAACGTGAACAAACTCATCAAGCAGTTCAACGACACCCGCAAGGTTATGAAGATGGTGAACAACGGCAAGGCACAGAATCTCATGCGACAGCTCAACCAGCGCGGAACAAGACGTTAAGCCATGAAAAAGAGTCTCTTTTTCTGTCTGCTCCTACCCACCCTCCTCTTCGCCCAATACGACTACCCATTGAGGATTGAAATCCCCACAGCCAAAGACTCCGAAGACTACACTTTCAAATCTCTCGGCGAAAACGGCTGCATGGTAATGTATGAGGGCAACGTCATCAACAAGGATTCGGTGGCATGGCTTTTCATGCACTACGACACAAACCTTATCAAATTGAAAAATGCAATTGTGCCGCTCCCTCACGACGTGCACATTGTCGCCACTTTAAACAAATATCCTGAACTTTACGTTCTTCTTCAAACTGACGGACAAAAGAAACAGTTACCCAAAACTTTCTTGGCAACCATCAATTATGAAACATATAAGTCTGAATTTCAAGAAATTAATGGATTTTCAAACAATGGGGTATTCCACATTTCCGTTTATAATGGGCATCTTATAATCTGCACTGCTGACAAGAATCACGAAAATATCTTCTTTTACAATCTTAAAGACAATACACTCAATAAGTTATACTTCAAAGATGCTGAAATATATTCTGTTGAATTTATAAAAACAGACACGTTACGCAAGCCTGCTGAAGTATTTCTCGGACTAATTTTAAAATATGAAAAGTACTCTGTGCTGAGTATGTTTACGGCAGACGAAGACGGCAACATACACAGGGAGATAGAATTTCCGAATCTTAGCAACGGACTTTACAACTCAGCCCGAATTGCCCGCGCTGATAGCGTATCTTACATTGTAATAGGCACTTACGACAACATTAAGAAAAACGCGAACCACAACCTTCATTCAGGGGTTTACACCTGCATATTCAAGGATTCGGTACTGTCGGTTCCGAAACTGTACCCCTACTCACAACTTCACGAAGCCAACATCAACGCGAACTCGCAAACAAATGCGCCGAACTTGCAACTCATTGTAGGTGACATAGTTACAGACGGAGAACAGTTCGGACTC
>CACYHL010000221.1 GCA_902774205.1 uncultured Bacteroidota bacterium
CTCCAATTATTGACAAAAAAAGTGTATTTTTGAAAAGCGGAAATAATTTTCTGCTTGTTAGTCAATGAATTTATATTTAACGAATTACAACAAAAATAATGAACAAGATATTTAGAATTTTCGCTTTTTCGGGACTTCTGCTGATAGCATCCCATGTTTCGGCACAGATGAGTTACGGCGGACAGCCGCACGTGAACGACCTGAAAAATGCCAAAACCCTTCCAGTGTACGAACTTCCGGCTATCGACAACCAGGCGCTTTTGCTTGAGGACGAGGAACTTAACCGCAAAGGCCGTCCGTTCCGCATTGGCACCGTGCACGACCTGCTTATCAGCAACGCCACCGACGGCGTTTGGGACACCCTGCCCAATGGCGACCGCCTGTGGCGTGTGGCCGTCACGTCGAAAGGCGCCACCTTCGTGCGTCCCATCCTCGACACCTACGTCATCCCCGACGGAGCCGAGGTCTTCGTCTATAATCCCAGTCAGGATTTCGTGATAGGCAAGTTTACCAACGAAAATGCCGACGAAGGCCGTTTCCACACACAGATTATCCCCGGTGAGACTTTCGTTTTCGAGTACTACGAACCTGCCGATGCCGATTTCCACGGACAGCTGACAATCAACCAGATAGGCCGTGGTCACCGCGACGCCTTCGCCACCATGCGCGACAATGCCAAAGGTCAGTTGGGCAATGCCGAGGGCAACTGCCATATCAACGTGGCCTGTCCTGAGGGCGACGACTGGCGCGACCAGATTAACGGCGTGGTTGAAATAGAGATTACCGCTTCCGACGGTATTTACAGCTGCTCCGGCTCCATGATAAACAACACCTTAAACGACGGCACACAGTACCTGCTTTCGGCTCACCACTGTCAGGAAGGTATTAATGTCCGCCGCTGGACTTTCTATTTCCTCTACCAAGCCTCCACTTGCAGAGGGACATCGGCCCCCATCAACAAAACAGCCATTGGTGCCACAATTGTTGCCAAAAAAGCCGCGTCCACAGGATGGTCGATAAATGGTTCCGATTTCCTGCTTCTGAAAGTGACGGGGACCATAAACCCCACTTTCAACGTGTATTACAACGGCTGGGACCGCACCAACGGAAATACCGGACTGGTGGGATCGTGCATACACCACCCCGGCGGCGACATCAAGAAAATCAGCATCCCGCAAAGGGTCTATTACATGCAAAGATCCAGCACTCCCATGTGGGAGGTGCAGTGGATTACCAACCCCGCCACCAACAAAGGCGTTACCGAGCAAGGCTCGTCGGGCTCGCCGCTGTTCAACTCGAGCAAACGTATCATAGGTCAGCTCTACGCCGGACTCTCGTTCTGCGACACCCTCGACGGCACCGACTGGTACGGCAAGTTCTACAGTTCGTGGACGGGCGGCAACACCTCATCCACACGCCTCTCCGACTGGCTCGACCCTACAGGTTCCAACGTTAGCTACCTCGAAGGTCGCTACGCCTCCGACCCCGTGGGCATTACGACTCCCGAAGCCACCACCACCGGCGGCATGACGCTCTATCCCAATCCGGCCAAATGTTTTGTGAATATCGAACTTGCCGAGACGGGCATAGCCGAATACACTATATACAACCAAATGGGCGTGGCAGTGCAGTCGGGACGTATGTTGTTGGGATTGGACGCTTACAGACTCGACGTGAGTCGTCTGGCGGCAGGTGGCTATGTGCTTAATGTAGTCGTCAACGGAATGCGCTTCGCGGAAGCTCTTTTAATTGGTAATTAGTAATTGGTAATTAGTTGATAGTCAATTTTATACAGTAATATATGAGAAAGATTGTTTTTGCTTTTTTAGCAGCGATTTGTTTGTTGTCTATGCAAACGGCTGTGGCTCAGGATAATATGCCTATTGGGATGCGTATGGAGGTGGCGGAGTGCGGAAGCGACGACAACACATATTCCATATTCTCCTATAAGGATGAGGACGGCACGGTGGCTTACTATATGAGTCTCGGCCGCGAGTACAACATTTTGGAAGTGGAAGGCGGCATTTTAGGCAACTTCACCCTCGACCATATCGACGAGTTCTGTCTGAATATCGGCCAAACGCCCGAAGAGGCCATCGCTTACCTCGACACCCTTTTGACGTTGTTCGACATGGAAAAGGGCACGGCCTTCGAATTCCCCTGCCGATTGGCTACGTGGGGCGCAAAGCTCGGCGAACCCAGCGTGGCGACTTGCGTAGTGGTGAAACGTTTCTTGCAGGGCAAACGTCTCTGCTTCCAATTCAAAAGCGGTGACCGCATTGCCCAAACCGACCTCACCAAGATGGCCGTTAAGTCGCTGCGACTGAGCATGAAATTGGAGAAAAGCAGGAAATAGTACTTAGTGATTGGTGATCTATGAAAAAGAAACGTAAAAAGAAAATTCCTCCCGAGTTGCTTGCGGCGCGCATTGCCAACCGCCTTCTGGAACGTGAACTGCTCGGCGACGGCTTCCACAGCCGCACACGCACCCGCCGCAACCGCAAAATCTACACCCGAAAACAAAAACACGCCGGGGATTCGGAATTGTGAACCTTTGGCTCGGCGTAGCCATTTCGGAATTCGGAATTAGTTTGTGGTTTGGAGTGTGAAGTTTGTAGTTGGATGTTAGCTTTTTTTGTATTTTTCTTTTAGTCTTCTGATATTGTCGTTGTATAAATTTTCTTCGAGAACACGCTTCTCATCAGAAGAAATCTTTTTTTTCTTCTGACAAAAAACTAATTATATCTTCACGAGAAAAACCTGATTCGTTAATTAATTGAGAAATTTCTTGTCGTTTCCGTTCTTCGTCAATATGAATTAAAGCCTCTCGAATCGCATCGACCTTTATAAAACCCGTGTGTGTTTGTTCTTCGATTTTGATTAACAAATTCATTGTCTCTAATTCTGACAGTTCGTCTATTTTATAAATCATATTGTTGAGTTTTTCTTTGTTATTAAATACGTCCTATAGTCCATCCAAGGTCAAGTTTATCATTGATTTTTTCACATAATCTTATCATTTGATCTATGCTATGATGTATGGTAATGTAAAAACCTCCAACTTGAAATGAACTTGTTTCAGGATAATTAGGATTTGGCCATTCGCTGACAAGATAATCGTCAAGTGTTTCTATTTTTAGTTCGAATACGCGTATGACGCCAGCTTCCTTTATTGCTTTCAGAAATGTTTGCCTACTGCTTTTTTCTTGGATTTGTCTACCATCTCTTGTGTAAATGTATAATCCTTCTTTTAGAGGGGGATACTTTTTTTCTGAAGCTGGGTTGTTATCCGTTATTATCAGCTTATCTGCATCTATTTTTGAAGACTCATCCATAAGGAATTGAAACACATCGTTTTTAGTATATCCTTTTTGATATAACTCTGTTATAAAAGACTCTATTTTCTCTCGTTTGACCTTTTCCAAAAAACCACCAATGCCTGAAGTGTCAATGAATCCTGTGAGTTTGCGGTCCTCTATTAATAGGAGGACCTTTAATACATCCTTTTTTTCAGCATTTGTTATCTGATACTTTATAGAGTTTATCTCTATGATGATTTCATCGTCTGTCATATTATTATGTATTGGTTCGTAATAGACTTGTGTGTTTTCTAATGTTTCTTCGGGTTTCTCTATTTCTTTATCATCAAGCGAGGAATAGACCTTTGTTATTTCCTCATCGCCTTCGGTCAAATCAGATGGATTATAAGCGTGTTCTTCCAATGGCTCTTTGTTATTACCGCCTTCATCCTCCCAATTTTCATCTCCTTCGAAATGGTGTTTCCAATGTCTTCTGGCTGAGGGTAGACCGAACCTATTATATAGTCCTACATTGTCAAGAAAAATAACTTTTTCTTTCCCTTCGGACACACGAAAACCTCTTCCAACTTGTTGCAAATACATTGCTAAAGACTTTGTCGGACGTGCTAATTGTACAAACTCTAAATCAGGGCAATCGAAACCTTCGCTAAATATATTTACATTGAAAATAATATCAATTTCACCATTCCGAAATTTATTCACAGTTTCACTTCTTTCGTCTTTAGGTGTTTTGCTGTCGATATAAGCTACTTTGTAACCATTTTTCTTGAAAACGCCGGAGAGTAACTTGTTGTGTAATTGATTAATGGTATAAACTATGCCTCTTTTACCATCAGCATATTTTTTGTACGTTTGATAGACGCTTGCTCTAATTCCATCATTGTTTAAAAGAGTTTCCATTGCGCCTTCGTCATAGTCGCCATCGAATCCAATTTTCAAATTATCAATGTTGTGTTGCATTTGAGAGTCTGGGCGTATGGAATAATACTCATAATTGCAGAGATAATTTTGATCTATAAATTCAAAAACTGGTTTGCTGACAATCAGACAGTCAAATATATCCGTGAATGGCTGATGGTTGAGACGATAAGGAGTTGCTGTTACACCTAATAATCTAGCGTTAGGCCAGGACATGCGAATGCGTTGATAACTATCTGCTGTGGAGTGATGTGCTTCGTCAACTATGATAAAGTCAAAATCAACGTTCTTCTCCCAACTTTGCAGTCTTTTTCTGCGGCTAAGAGTTTGGACGGATGCCACTATTACATTGCGTTTTTCCCCAATCAAGGTGCTACCCATAACTATCCCACATGAATGCTTATAACGATTTGTAAGTGTTTCTTCTATTTGTTCCACTAATTCTTTTCTGTGAACAAGAACCAATATTTTTGGCAATTTGTATTTTTCACGTTCGGTTCCACTCAATCCTTTTCTGGCTAATTTTTCATAAAAATAATCTTGCAAATCTTTGATTATTGAGGAAAATAAATGTGTTTTGCCGGTTCCTGTTGGCATTTGAAGCATTATGCTGCTTTTATTTCTTGCCCATGCATCATATATTTTTTCTTTGTTTTCTTGCTGATAATCCCTTAGTTTTTTGTAATACGATTGTCCTTTTGAAAATTCAAAGACTTCTTCAAAGTTAATGGGTCTTAAATTTAGATTTTCATTGTTTTTGTATTCAAAAACATCTTTCTTATTATTGTTTTTCGAGTTAGCCATAACTTTCAATTTGTATTTCAATTAAT
>CACYHL010000222.1 GCA_902774205.1 uncultured Bacteroidota bacterium
GATTTTCTGCGCGGATTTCACATAGAAAAATACATTAATTTATTGTTTTAATGTAGTTTTTAGGCTATTTTTAGATATTTTATCAACATTATTATTTTTTTTTAATTTTTTTGAGAAAAAAGTGGCGAATATTTTGAAAATGTCACTAAATTTGCAAGTTACGTTATTTGAACGAACATAAACTTAATTAAACATTATTATTAATCATTTAAAACACAATCATTATGAACAAAGCCGAATTAGTTAGCGCTATCGCTGAAAAAGCTGAATGCACAAAAGTACAAGCCAAAAGCGCATTGGAAGCATTCCTCGCAATCACAAAAGACGAATTGAAAAAGAAAGACGGTAAGATTTCATTAATCGGATTTGGAACATTCTCAGTTTCAAAACGTGCTGCAAGAAAAGGCCGCAACCCGAGAACAAAAGCCGTCATCAATATTCCTGCAAAGAATGTTGTGAAATTCAAAGCAAGCGCTGACCTTATCTAAGGCATTGCCCAACAAAATAAAAAAAGCCCACACTCTGGGCTTTTTTTATTGTCAAAACCACAGGAATGAGAACAGCAGACAAACTACTGAGACCCCAGCTTTGCGAGTATCTGCGCGGTTTTGTACACGAGGAGCGCGACCGCAGGATAAGAGAGGTGTTAGAAAAACGCACCCGCTACGTCACAGTGGCGGTGGAAGACCTGTACCAGACGCAGAACATCAGCGCGGTGCTGCGCAGTTGCGAGTGTTACGGCGTGCAAGACGTGCATGTGATTGAAAACGAGAACGAGTTCCAGATTCACAGCGCAATATCCATGGGCTCGAACAAATGGCTGACAATTCACAGGTACAAGAACGAGGAGCACAACACAGCACACTGCCTCAAGACACTGAAAGAGAAAGGATACACACTTGTGGCGACACTTCCCAACGATGACAGCCTCTACCTTGACGAGCTCCCCATTGACACGCCCACCGCATTCGTCTTCGGCACCGAGCTCACCGGACTCAGCGAAGAGGCAGTGGAAATGTGCGACAAGACAATGAAAATACCGATGTACGGCTTCACCGAAAGCTTTAACATATCCAACTCAGCCGCCATAACACTGTCGTCCTTCGTGGAAAGAGTGCGGCATTCGCAGGTGAAATGGCAGCTGTCTGATGACGAATACAGCGAATTATACTTCGAGTGGCTTCAAAAATCAATAAAAAACGCAGACTTTATAATAGATAAATATCTGTCTGACAATAAAATAGAAATATAATAAAAAAACTGTCGGAGCTGTTGCCAATCTTAAAATAAAATTGTATCTTTGCACTTTCAAATTAAAAGGAATAATAAATATAAAAATCAATAACAATGAAAAGAACATTCCAACCTTCAAACAGAAGACGCAAGAACAAACACGGGTTCAGAGAAAGAATGTCAACGGCAAACGGCCGCCGCGTACTTGCAGCCCGCCGCGCCAAAGGCAGATACAAACTCACAGTTTCTGACGAAAGCATGGGGAGAAAATAATCCGTGTAGAGTTCAATCAAACCATAAAGCATTCCGAGATTCGGGGTGCTTTTTTTATTTTCTCATTTTCAGGAGACGCACCGTCCCCAAATTCCCCTCCCACTCCGCTTTATCAAACAGCGTTGAGTCAAAATCAAAAATTTCAAAATCAGAAGTGCCATCAAATTGATTTTTCAAAAAACAGTGGTAGTCAATTTGATGATACTCCACATCTTGCTCTGGCAAACCGGCAATTGTGCCCGCACCTGACGACAAGGCGGCATATACGACCGTAGTGTCGAATTTGCTGTTTGTGTAACCAGCAGCTGAAATCTCAAAATGTGCGCATGGGGTATTACAATAGAGTTCAAAACAACCATTCCCATCACTATATGTGTTCATACCGATCTTCCATGTGTCGTTCCAGCCGCGAATCGCCGCCCCATCAACGCCATCACCTGTTTCAGCATCCACAACCCTGCCTTTTATCCGTATATTCTTATACCCCAGCATATTATAATAATTCACCGGACGATGAAGAGTATCCGGTGAATAGTTGTCGGCAAGCGAGGCCACAATAGCTGCGGCAGGCTTCAAAAATCCATTGACGACAAACGAGCCATTATTCACCGCCGTATGTCCGCCATGCGCAAGAAGCCCTGTGAACGAGCCCTCAAAAGAGAGGGACAAATCATCAAAAAACTGCCAAATTCCGAAACCGCAGCAACCGCCATCACGCGCAATTTTATAAGCCTCCCTGATAAGGATAACCTGCTCATCGTAAGGCACTTTAACATTATCTGCAGACAGTCCTGTTTCGCCAATCATCCATGGTTTGCCGCAATATTTTGAGTACCAGTAAATTTCACTTGGAATCCGCAAAGGGTTGTATGTGTGTATCTCAACAAAATCCACCGGCAGCATAGAGCAATCCCACTCAAAAACCTCTATCGGTTCGGCGAAGCCAATCGTAAACAGCTGATGTGGCGCATATTCGTCCATCATTTCACGCCAATCTCTAACGATCTTCAAAGACGAGGATTTGTGCCTGAAATTTTCCGGGTCAAAATACAGAGGCTCATTCATGAAATCGTAAGCGAAGACAACGGGATTATTCCGGAAATGGAAAAGCAAGGCCTTTGTAAAAAAGCGCAAGCCTGATTCTTTATCCAAAGGGGACTTTATAAGCAGCATAAGCCGCAAATTGTATTCGGCA
>CACYHL010000223.1 GCA_902774205.1 uncultured Bacteroidota bacterium
CCTCGTGACTGACGTTCTGGCTGTCCTGATATAGATATTTGTACTTCAACTGACACGTATTATAGCAAATTTATCCGCTTGTGGGGTAGTGGTTATCTTAGCGGCAAGAACGCCTCAGTGGTCGCGCTGATTCTTCTGTGGACTATATTGGGAATTGGCGGTGCGTATGCGGTGGCGTGGTTCGGGATACGTATAAACACGTACGCCAATTCGCGCACTGCGTTTGCCTCGTTGCGCGGCAAGCCGTGGCCGGTTGTCAGAATCCCATTGCAGGCGGGCATGAGTGTGGGGCTTCTTCTCATTACCATTGAATTGATAATGATGCTCATAATATTGTTGTTTGTTCCGGCTGAGAGTGCTGGAGCGTGTCTCATAGGCTTTGCCGTGGGTGAGTCGCTCGGAGCCAGCGCGCTTCGTATCGCCGGTGGTATTTTCACCAAAATAGCTGATATTGGCGCGGATTTGATGAAAGTTATCTTTAAGATTGATGAGGACGACCCACGTAATCCGGGCGTTATCGCTGACTGCACGGGCGACAATGCCGGCGACAGCATCGGACCCACGGCAGACGGGTTTGAAACATACGGCGTTACAGGTGTCGCTCTTATCTCGTTCATTATCTTGGCATTGCCTGAATCTATTGTGGGCAACGCCGCAATGCAGAGCCTTCTCATCACTTGGATTTTCTCAATGCGCATCCTTATGGTGCTGACTTCTATTGTCTCTTACGCTATCAATCATGGCATTTCAACTGTGAGATATGGCAAAAGTTCAAACTTTAATTTTGAAAATCCGCTCACATCTTTGGTATGGATAACTTCAATTCTTTCTATAATTGTAACATTTATAACAACTTATCTTTTGATAGGTGATAATTCTTTGGTTGCTGAAAGTGGCGTTTATCCTGCTGACCTATGGTGGCGGCTGGCTTCGATCATAAGTCTCGGCACACTCGCGGCGGCAATCATTCCTGAGTTGACGAAGGCTTTCACAAGTTCACAGTCTCGTCATGTCAACGAGGTCGTAACCTCTTCACGCGAGGGCGGTGCTTCGCTCACAATCTTGTCAGGTATGGTTGCAGGCAACTTCAGCGCATTTTGGAAAGGCTTGGTGATGGTCGGGCTTATGCTTGCTGCATTTCTCCTTGCCACCGATCACCTCACCATTTTTGGAGAGAACAATACATACGCTTCCATTTTTGCTTTCGGGCTTGTGGCATTCGGTTTCCTCGGAATGGGGCCTGTGACAATTGCTGTTGACAGTTATGGACCGGTGACCGACAACGCACAGTCGATTTTTGAATTGTCGAAGATTGAACATATTGATAATATTAACGAAGAGATAGAAAAAGATTTCGGTTTCACTCCTGATTTTGAAAACGGAAAATATTATCTTGAGTCAAATGACGGCGCCGGAAACACTTTCAAGGCGACAGCAAAGCCAGTGCTTATAGGTACTGCTGTTGTAGGTGCCACAACAATGATTTTCGCTCTGATATTGCTTCTTAAAAATGTTGGAATGCTCAATTTGAGTCTTACGGAAGCGCCTGTGTTTCTTGGCTTCGTCGCAGGCGGGGCGGTTATTTATTGGTTCAGTGGCGCTTCTATGCAGGCCGTTACGGCTGGAGCCTACCGCGCAGTGGAGTTTATAAAAAAGAACCTTAATCTTGACAAGTCTGAAGCAGATATTGAAGACTCTAAGACTGTGGTTAAGATTTGTACCCAATATGCGCAGTCGGGAATGTGGAACATTTTCATTGTGGTTTTCTGTCTGACTCTCTCTTTTGCATTTTTCTCACCTTGCTTCTTCGTGGCATACCTCATGTCAATAGCTGTCTTCGGACTGTTTCAGGCAATGTATATGGCCAACGCCGGCGGTGCTTGGGACAATGCTAAGAAAGTTGTTGAGGTCGATTTGAAGGAAAAAGGTACTCCGCTTCACGATGCTGCTGTCGTTGGCGATACAGTCGGTGACCCGTATAAGGACACCTCTTCTGTAGCAATGAACCCGATTATCAAATTCTCAACTCTTTTCGGAATGTTGGCTACAGAAATAGCAATTCATATCAAATTGTCGGCGCAAGGACTGCTCGATGAGTCTGGAAATTATCTTGGTGAACAGGCTTCAGCTACTGTCGCTTCAGTTGATTACACCCCATATATTGCTGTTGTTTTTCTCATAATAGGTCTCATTTTTGCATACCGTTCTTTCTATGGAATGAGAATTAAAAATAAAAAATAATTCAAGTTGTTGGATATTAAAGTTTTATAGAAAATAAATTAAATATAATCATGATAAATCCAAAATTATTAAAACCTGAAAGCATCGTTGTTGTTGGTGCGTCGAGTGACATTCACAAACCTGGTGGAAAATCGCTGAAAAATCTTTTGGAGAGTCCTTTCAAAGGTAAGATTTATGCTGTCAATCCTAAAGAAACAGAAGTGCAAGGTGTGAAATGCTACACCAAAGCAGATGATTTGCCGCAAGTTGACTGCGCAATTCTTTGTATCGCCGCCAAATTCTGTGCCCAGACGGTTGATGTTTTGGCGAAAGAGAAAGGTTGTAAGGGCTTCATTATTATCAGTGCAGGTTTCTCTGAAGAGAGCCACGAAGGTGCTGAGATTGAGAAACATATAGTCGATACCATCAACAGTGTCGGCGGCTCACTTATCGGACCTAACTGCACCGGTTTTCTCAAT
>CACYHL010000224.1 GCA_902774205.1 uncultured Bacteroidota bacterium
CGGCCACTGCCTCGTTGCTCGTAAGGCGTGGCACTGAAATCCACCTGTATTTTGCAGTTTTTGTTTTTAAAAATATAATCCAATGCCTGCTGCCATTGGACATCGTCTTCATCAGTGCCGTTTTCGTGTACGTGGTGGGCTTCATCGTTTATCACCATCAAAGTGTCGAGGTCGTGCAGATATTCCGCTTCGGTGCCACGCAAATAACGGCGGTCGAGCATATCCAAAGCATTTCCCGAAGCTGTGCCGGGTCGCAGTGGTAATAACTCGTCTTGTAAGTTTTTGTAGTCTGCATTTTCCTCAACATCTTCAACATCGTTGTCTTTTTGCAAAAACAAATGCCAGTTTGTTATCGCTATCATACCATCTCCAGTAGCTTTGCGGCCTATACCCTGTTCTTTGCTCACTGTATTGGTCTGAACGAAGTTAAAAACCTCCTCACGGTATTGCGGTGGCAAAAAGAGTTCTTGGAACTTATGCAAATCGCTACTTTCCACATGCCTTTTTCCGTCTTCCATTTTGCCGAGATATGCATCCAAAAGCCTTTCGTACACAATAATACCCGGAGCTATTAGTAAAAACTTTTGTGTGTATCTGTCGCTGCCAATATGACGGGCGTTAAGCATCTGCCACAGCACCAAAGCGTGCATAACCCACGTTTTACCTGTACCAGTGGCCATCTTGACAGCATACTTCGGCAGGTGATATTTCTCCTGCGTAAGCATATCCATATCCACTTGTCCCATTTCGTCGGGCAACACTTCGGCGTAACAGTCCTCTACTGTTTTTACACACGCAACCTCGTGGAGATAGATAGTGTTAAGTATGGCTTGTCGCTGACCAATGTGAAAATTAACTGTGCGCTCGGTGGTAAAAGGCTCACAAAACCAATGTTGCAACAATTCGCGAGTTATTGGTGTGACTTTTTCCATCATTTCACTGCTTTCCCAAGCAGAATTAACTTTGTCGCTGAGTTGCTGAGCCAGCAACAATGATATATTATCTTGATTGTATGGCATTTCTATTATGTTTTTATAAGAAAACTCCTACGGAGTATTTTCCTTGTTTATTTCTTTTTATTATTAAAAGAAAGCTCCTACGGAGCATTACGCCGTAAGGCGTTTTCTCTTAATTGCTGTATCAATTGTATTGGTTATTTTTCTCCGTTAGGAGATTTCTATCATTCCCTAAACTCTTTCCACCACTACACTTTCGAAACCAAACACATCCACTGCTTTGACACAAATGGCTCGGTTGTCTTTGTGCGGCACTACTAAATCGGCACGATACACGCAGTGCAGAGGGTCGTGGTCGATGGCGGTGTTCTCGCGGTAATCCTGCCACAAACTGCGGAAAGTAATACCGTCGTAGTCCGGGTCGATACTCCAATATTCTATCAAAGCAAGCGGATCCTCGGCTATAATTTTCTGCACAACATTGCGGTCGTTTTCATCCAAAGGTATGTTTTCGGGTGACAATTGCACATAATCTTTCAAACGTATAGAAAGCCTGTCGCCATCGGCGGTAGTCTGTTTCTCTATAGGGTAGAGCGAGAGGTACTGCAATCCGCTGAAACGCACAGTGCCGTTCTGTATCAGTCTGCTGAAGCCTTGCTTTTTGAGCTTGTCCATCAAATCGGGCGGTATTACAAGCACCTCAACTGTATTTTTGTACTCCTCTATTGCCTGACTGATATCATAGCTAAAATTCCATGCAAGCACTACACATTTCTTCCAGCCGCCGCCGAGGAGGCTCTGCGTGGCCTCGCTTGCTCGGCGCAGGGTTGCGCGGCCAGTAAGTTTGTTGGGACTGTCCACAAAAACCAACATACGCTGGTCTTTAATATAACCAAAGTTGCGGTCTACAACTTGGTCCGGTGTAAATGGCAGTGCTCCGTAGAGTTGCATAACAACTTGCGAAAGGTCGCCTATGGAGCGGAACAAACGTGTGCCGTGCATCATCTCTTTCTGATAGTCGCCAATGGCTTGATAAAGGAAGGGCTGCACCTCTTGATCTATAAAGCGCTTACGCATAACCAGCGTGGCAGGTTTGCCAATGTCGGAGGCAATCCACCTGCGTCCAAGCCGTTCTGCCACTGCGGCCGTGGTGCCACTGCCTGCAAAGAAATCGCAGACCAAATCCCCCTCTTTACTGCTAGCCGCAATAATACGTTGGAGTAGTTTTTCTGGTTTTTGTGTAGCATAATTAACAATTTCATTTTTTGACTTCACATGCCCAATAGTCCAAACATCGTCACACAACTTAGTGTCAGACTTTAAGTATCCTGCTGCATCATTGTTAAAACCAGCTGCATATTGACTCCTTGCTACCGTTGTCTCCGCATATTTTTCGCGTACAAGCTCATTTTGTGAATCAAAATAGTAGTTTTCTTTATCTTTAGCATAAAAGAAAATTGAGTCATGTTTTCTTGGAAAATTGGAATCGGTGCGAGACATTGACGGATAATGCCAAACTATCTCATTTACAAAATTCCCTTTTCCAAAAATCTCATCCATTAATACTTTGACATAATTACCAACGTGCCAATCGATATGGACATAAATACTTCCGTGGTCACTCAGCAACTCGCGCATCAGCACAAGGCGAGGATAGAGCATACGCAGGTAACTAACTGTGCCGTTCTTCCATGTGTCGGCATAGGCGAACTGCTCAATGGTGGTGG
>CACYHL010000225.1 GCA_902774205.1 uncultured Bacteroidota bacterium
CGGAGATAGTACTACTGTGGCGAAATACGGATATTTGTATAATTGGAAAGCTGTGATGGGAACATCGGTTTCTTCGGCTACTAATCCGAGTGGTGTTCAAGGGCTTTGTCCGACCGGTTGGCATGTACCAAGTGATGCCGAGTGGACTGAATTGACTGATTATGTTAGCAGTCAGAATGCTTATATTTGTGGTGGACAAACAAGTACATTCATTGCTAAGGCGCTGTGTGCTACAACAGATTGGGATTATGATGAAGTTCCCTGCTCACCGGGAAATATTCCTGAAAATAACAATGCCACAGGATTTACAGCACTGCCGGCAGGCGATTGTAACGGAACAGATACATACGCCAGATTTGGTGAGGATGCTTATTTCTGGAGTGCGACACAAATGTTCGCATATACTGTATTGACAAGATACTTGTATGATTTTTATGTAAGTATGGATGCCAACACAGATTCAAAAGATTTCGCTTTTTCGTTGCGTTGCTTGAAAAATTAGCAGTTTACGTGTGATTGGGCAGCAAAGCCCAATTGCAGGTCACTTATAGTTATAATTGGCTAACACTGTATTCAAAAAATAGGGGAGATTTGTTCAATAATTTGAAAAAAATCTCCTCTATTGATTTTGTAAAACTTTTTTTCTATATTTGCACGCTTTTTGAATATGAATTTGACGGAAAAGGCGGATAAAAAGCAATGTTATGTAAATCATTGATTTACAGATATTTAAAATTGTGCTTTGAAATGAGGCGGTGGAGAGGGCTTATAAAAAGGGTGTAAAAAAAGAAAAAAAAACTTCCAATTTGGAATAAAAATCGAATAAAAAAAGAAAAAAATAATAGAAACATTAACCAGAAAAAATATCAGAAAGATGAAAATAGTGAATTATTTTAAAGAGACTTATGACGAATTGGCGCACAAAGTGTCATGGCCGTCAGGTAAGGAACTTCAAAATAGCGTTGTGGTTGTGTCCATTGCTTCCCTAATTATAATAATTATTGTATTATTGATGGACTTCATCTTCAACTCGGGAATGTCATTCCTTTTCCCGGCTGTCTAATCTTTCAATATTATTAGTAATCATTCCGTCAACCCACTTTGCTATGGCAGAATTAGAAAAGAAATGGTATGTCATTCGGACCGTCACGGGCACCGAAAAGAAAGTGAAGCAGAACATCGACAACGAGATAGAGCTTTCGTACATGAAAGATTTCGTCACACGTGTTCTTGTTCCGACTGAAAAGACCATGACTACGCACAACGGCAAGAAGGTCAGCAAGGAGATTGTCCGTTTTCCCGGCTACATTTACGTAGAGGCGATAATGTTGGAGAAGGTCATCTCTGTGTTGCAGAACGTGCCGGGTGTGCTGGGCTTCGTAGGCTGCAAAAAGAAAACCGACCCGCCAGTTGCCATAAGACCTGAAGAGGTCAAACGGCTTCTGACAGACATTGACGAGTTCTCCGGAGCGGACGAGAAGTTCGTTACGACATTCGTGCCGGGCGAAGAGGTGAAAATCATTGACGGACCTTTCAACTCATTCAACGGGATTATCGAGGAGATAAACACCGAGAAGATGACTTTGAAGATTACGGTGAAAATCTTCGGGCGCAGCACTCCAGTGGAACTGAAGTTCCTGCAGGTTGAGAAGGCATGATGCTAAAAAACAAAAACAGTTACAAATCAAAAAAAAGTAAAACAAAATGGCAAAAGAAGTAGCAGGACTTATTAAGTTACAGATCAAGGGAGGTGCTGCTAATCCGGCTCCGCCAGTTGGCCCGGCTCTCGGTTCAAAGGGTGTGAACATCATGGAGTTTTGTAAACAGTTCAATGCGCGTACGCAGGATCAGGCCGGTAAGATAATACCTGTCATCATCACTGTTTACAAGGACAAGTCGTTTGACTTCGTCACCAAGACCCCTCCTGTCGCTGTCCAACTTATTGAAGCAGCAAAAATTCAGAAAGGATCTGCCGAACCAAACCGTAGCAAGGTTGCCACAGTCACTTGGGATCAGGTGCGCACTATCGCCGAAAACAAAATGAACGACTTGAACTGCTTCGTGGTTGAGTCGGCAATGAGCATGGTCGCAGGCACCGCCCGCAGTATGGGCATCAATGTCAAGGGTGGTACAAATCCTTTTGAAAATTAATCAATTAAAAAGAATTATTAACACGAAACACAATGGCTAAAATATCAAAAAAACGCAAAGAAGCTTTTGCAAAGTTTGATAAGACGAAACTTTACTCTTTGCCGGAAGCCGTTCAAGCCGTGAAAGACATCACCTACACCAAGTTCGATGCCTCTTTCGATATAGACGTCCGTCTGGGCGTTGACCCGAGAAAGGCGAACCAGATGGTTCGTGGCGTGGTGACTCTGCCGCACGGGACTGGCAAGGTGACGAGAGTTTTGGTTCTTTGCACCCCCGACAAGGAGGAGGAAGCAAAAGCAGCCGGCGCTGACTATGTGGGACTTGAGGAATATGTCGAGAAGATCAAGAAAGGTTGGACAGACATTGACGTCATCATCACAATGCCAAGCGTTATGCCGAAGATCGGCGCTCTGGGTAAGATACTCGGCCCCCGCGGCCTCATGCCTAACCCGAAAGCCGGTACTGTCACAATGGAAATCGGCAAGGCGGTTACAGAGGTGAAAGCCG
>CACYHL010000226.1 GCA_902774205.1 uncultured Bacteroidota bacterium
CCGTCCACGGCCGCACGGCGGCAGAACTGATAATTGACCGTGCCGATGCCGAAAAGGAACACATGGGACTGACCACTTGGGAGAACGCCCCCGACGGAAAAATAGTGAAAACCGATGTGACGGTTGCAAAAAACTACCTGAAACAGATGGAACTGGAAGACATGGGGCGCATCGTTACTGCAGTGTTGGAGTTTGCCGAGACACGTGCCAAGAGACACATCCCCATGACGATGGAAGACTGGGCGAAACGTATCGACGCCTATCTTACCAGCGATGAGCGTCCGCTGCTCAACAATGCCGGGAGTGTGAGCCACGAAGAGGCTGTGCTTCATGCCGAAACGGAATTCGAGAAATACCGCATTGTTCAGGACCGTCTGTTCCAAAGCGACTTCGACAGGTACCTCGATGCACTTCCGTTCGAGGACGAAGGTCTGGAAAAGAAAGAATAAGATACTCGAGGGCATCGCCTTTATAACACCACAATACGACGCAACTGAATTTCAATCGGTTGCGTTTTTTTTTTACAACAATTCCCATAAAAATCATTACCAAAGTGCCACACGGCCCAACTCTCCAAGGTCGAGAATTGCCTTTTTGGCACCCAAAGCCTGAAACACTCTGACAATTGTTGAGAATGTGCTGCCTTTACCATTCTCAATTTTAGATATTTGGGATTTCTGCACTCCAATTCTTTCGCCAAGTTCCTCCTGCGTCAACCCCTGTTTTTTTCTTGTCTCTTTTATTGCCTTTCCTATTAGGTACTCCTGTGCGGCAACTACAACCTGCTCGTCGAACTCGTCACGTTGGACAGTTCCTTTTTTGCCGATATATTTGTCGAGCATCTCTTCGTGTGTCATTGTCTTCTTTGCATCCATTTTATTATCCTTCATAATAATCGTTCATAATTTGTTCTGCATGTGATATCTCCTGTTTGGGAGTTTTCTGTGTTTTCTTGTCAAAACCATGGGTTGATACCACAAGAGATTTATTATTTTTGTCCCAAAAAGAGAGCAACCTATATTCATTGCCTGAATTACTCGCCCGGAACTCCCAAATGCCTGTGTCTGAAATCTTTTTAAAAATACGCACATCCTTTACGCCAGATTGTACCAAAGATATATTGTACAGCATTTTTGCCCTTGCTTTTTCTGGCATTTCTGCGATATATTGCTGTGCCTCTGTAAGATATATTACATTTATGGACATTTTTCAATTTGGTTTAACGATGCAAAAATACAAAAAGTTTCCAATTTATACAACTTTTTTTTTACAAAAACTTCTCCCCTCCCCCACACAATATTCCGCCACAAACGGCGGTAAAAAAATTTGTGACTATCGATTAACTAACAAAACCACTATAATTAATGCAGGGCTTTCCGCAATATCCTTGTATATAAAATTTTATAATACATTTTTCCATACAAACTTTGAAGAAGTCGTGGGGCAAAAGTTATTGTTAGTAATTTTGCACAGATAATGATTTGATTTTACAGAAAGTTTCAGTATCTTTGCACTCTAATAAAAATAAAAAAACAACCTCAATAATTTGAAAATATGAGCACTATTGATCAGTTCACCGGTTTATACTCTCTGTCAAAGACATTACGCTTTGAGCTGAAACCCATTGGAAAAACTAAAGATAATATCGAGAAGAATGGCATTCTCGAAAGAGATAGTCAGCGCGCTATAGGATACAAATCTGTAAAGAAGGCCATCGACGAGTATCACAAAGCATTTATTGAGCGCATTTTGAATGACTTTGAGCGCAAGTTGGACGAATCTGAAAGAGAGATTTGGACTGAGTCGCTGAAAGATTTCTGTCAACTTTACCGGCTTCCTGTTTCCGACCCAAACAGAAAAACTAAGATGGCCAAAGTCCAGGAGACATTACGGAAACAAATCTCGGATTGTTTTAAAAAAGACAGACAATATGGTCGGTTGTTCGGGAAGGAAATTATTCGTGAGGATTTGGCAGAGTTTGTAACAACCCCCAGATTTGAGGATTTTATTAAAGCGCAAAGAGGCAATGAAAAAATGAGTGAGGATGAAGTCCATCAAATTCAAGAGGAAATCATACAAGAAATTGAACAATTCAAAGATTTCACGACCTATTTTACAGGTTACTATGAAAATCGGAGAAACATGTATGTCGCTGATGATAAAGCCACATCTATAGCAAATCGGATGATAATGGAGAATCTGCCAAAGTTCGTCGATAACATGGATGTGTTCGAGAAAATTGCGGCCAGCGACGTGGCGCAACATTTTGGCGAGTTATACAAAGCAATGGAGCCGTATTTGAATGTCGTCGAAGTGGCAGAAATGTTCAAATTGGACTATTTTTCAATGGTGCTGACTCAAACACAAATCGATGTTTACAATGCCATAATAGGCGGAAAAACACTCGACGACGGCACTAAAATTCAAGGACTTAACGAATATGTGAATCTTTACAACCAACAACAGAAGGACAAAAGCAAACGTCTGCCAAAATTGAAACCGTTGTTCAAACAAATTTTGAGCGAGCGCAACGCCATTTCGTGGCTGCCCGACGAATTTGAGAACGACAACGAAATGCTGCAAAGCATTGAAAAGTGCTATCAGGACTTGAACGAGCAGGTTTTTGGCGCACTGAAACTATTGCTGACCAACAT
>CACYHL010000227.1 GCA_902774205.1 uncultured Bacteroidota bacterium
CTTGTATATTGACATTTCGCTGATTTTTTTCTGCCCTTTTCCATTTTTCAACTTTGTGCAGAAATTGTGGATTTCTCAGGAGGACTGAATAGTTACGAATCTTTTTAAATTTGAGTCGCACTGAGAATAATCGGTTTGGCTTAATCGACGAGCAATATTTCTAAATTCCGAAGAAATCTTCTGAATTTCCTGACTTGAATATTCTTTCATTTTACAATCCTCCCACAATAAGGGCAATAATACCCAGCACTAATATCATTCGGCATTAAGGCTATCTTTTTTTCACAACAATATACAATGACTTCTTCCATATCATAATCTTTATTTTTAAATATGATATTTCTGTCCACGGTATTCACCGACTTTTGCTTTATCTTAATATGTTTTGAGTTTAGCCCTTTAAACGCATTAGCGAATAGTTCTTCGACTTCCATCATAGCTACTTTAGAAGCTGCTTCTACCGCTTCTTCAGGCCAAAATGTATCGATTGAATTGGCAATTCCACAAATCGGACAACATATCTCTGTATCAGATGTATCATTTAAATATTCGCAATCCATTTTAAATTTTGATTTACATCTATCGCATTGTAATGTAACTAAACCATTCTCATCACTTTGCAACGTCACATTTCCAATTGTTGACACAATAATCCTCCTCATCATATCGCTTTATTTTGAACTTGTAAGTAATATTTACAAGTTGATTTCTTATCAAGTTAATTCTTCTCATAATCCCAGTTCCTCCAAAAATTTTGCCATTTGCGCCTGCACCTCGGCAAGCTCCGCTTCAATATTAGAAATATTCTGCTTGACCTCATCAATATCAATGGGGGCTTCTTCCTCAAAGGTATCCACATAGCGGGGAATATTCAGGTTGTAGTCATTGCTTTTGATTTCTTCATACGTTGCCGCATAGCTGTACTTGTCCACAACGGCGCGGGATTGATAGGTGGTGACAATTCTTTCGATATCGCAGTCACGCAGGATATTCTGATTTTTACCCTTTTCATAATTGCCCTCGCCCGACGCGTCAATAAACAGCACATCTCGCCTGTCGCGATTTTTCTTGAAAACCAAAATACAGGCGGGAATGCCTGTTCCGTAAAACAGATTGGCCGGCAAGCCGATCACAGCGTCAAGGCGGTTGTATTCGATAATCTCTCTGCGTATCTTTCCTTCACTTGCCCCTCTGAACAATACGCCGTGAGGCAGCACCACTGCCATGCGCCCGTTTGTGTCATCAAGGCTGCTGAGCATATGCAGGACAAAGGCAGAGTCGCCCTTGGACGACGGCGTAACTCCCCAAGCAAAGCGATTGTAGGCATCATACTCCGCTTTCATTTTTTCGGGCTTCTTCCCCTTGGCGTCCAACTGAGCGGACGAAAGAAATCCGCTGTCCCACTTGTCAAGACTGAAAGGCGGATTGGCAACGACGCACTGAAATTTCATCAAGGCGTCATCTTCGATATTCTGGGGATTGGCGAGCGTGTCACCCTGCCATATGCGCGCGTCATCGACCCCGTGCAAAAACATATTCATAGTGCAAAGCGCCCATGTCTGTGCATTGAGTTCCTGACCATAGATAGCCACCTTGCCGCTGTCAACCTTCTTGTATGCCTTCAGAAGCAGACCGCCTGAACCGCAGGTGGGGTCATAAATGCGGTCGTTCTCCTGAGGCGCCACAAGCCGCGCCACCAGTTCCGACACCTGACTGGGCGTGAAGAATTCTCCGCCTTTTTTGCCGGCATCGGAAGCAAAATTGGCGATCATGTATTCGTAGGCGTCTCCGATGATGTCCGCAGAACCAAGCTGGCTGGGTCCGAGATCCAGACTGTGAAAATCGTCCAGCAGGTTCCGAAGCGTGGCGTTCTTTTCTTTTACATCGCCGAAGTCAACCTGCGAATTGAAATCAATCGCACGAAAAACATTGCGCAGCTTTCCGCTGTTGTGTTCTTCAATGTGGGAAAGCGCCATATTGATTTTTTGACCGATCTCGGCGTCATTTCTGTTTTCGTACAGATAATCGAATGTCGATTCATTGTCCATATGAAAGCGTTCACGGCTCATTGCGCGTTCCACGCGGCGTTCATCGCCATCATATTGTTCCAAGTATTGCGCGCGTTTTTCTTTGGAAACATCGCTCAGATACTTCACAAATAGCATGGAAAGAATGTAATCTTTGTAGCGAGAACTGTCAATTTTACCCCGGAAGCTGTCACAGGCTTTCCATAATACTCGTTCGATGTCGCTTTTAGTTGTCATAATCGTTTCTCCTCGTCAATTTACTCTGTGCCAGTTGAATCGCACGAGCGTAATATTTTTCTTTTTCATCAGCAAGTTTCAGCAATAGCCGGACTTCCCTTTGGGCAAGTGCGTAAATACCAGCAATTTTCCGCTGATCAGCTATGGAAATCGGCTCTATCTCAAATTCGGCGTAGTACTTGGATTTTATGGCGCCCAGCATATTGCTCGTGGTGTTGTCGTATGTTCGCCGCCGTACTTCCTCTGTATTCAACAGCCAAACCAGATATTCGGGCAGAATCTTCTGCTTGTCCGCGCGTATTACCACGAAATTAGAAGAGATCACCATATCCGATGTTGTTTCATCAATCAGAACCGCCGTATAAGGGAAGCTCAGTCGAATCACAAT
>CACYHL010000228.1:0-510 GCA_902774205.1 uncultured Bacteroidota bacterium
GGAATCAATATTGATATGGATTTATATATGAAGCAGACCTCGAAGAGATAACTTTGCCAATTGAATCTATATCTGAAAAAAATTTTTTTATCGACTGGTATATAATTCAATCTTTTTTCGTAAACTTGCAAAACAATTTATTATTCACAAAATTTTGTCATTATGAAAAAGTTTTTACTCCTTATCGCTGTGGTGGTATTATCTATGGCGACCGTAGTCAGGGCACAAAATTCATTTACCTATGGCTTCGAAAATGATTTGGAAGGCTGGACTGTTCTTAAGGTTATTGACACAGGTGGTTGTTGGTTGCATAGCAATAATAACCCTGGAGCCTACGATTACACCACTTTGGCTCATGGTGGCACGGGGTTTGCCATGTGCTATTCATACGTTGACTATGATGGTGCTTATAATACCGACAGCTACCTCATTTCGCCACAACAGTATGTCATTACTGATACTACAAAGCTGACTTTCTGGGCTGATAATGCCAATGATGATGTTAAAATT
>CACYHL010000228.1:530-3152 GCA_902774205.1 uncultured Bacteroidota bacterium
CCAGAGGATTTCTCGGTGGCTATTTCCACAGCGGCAACCCCAACAGAGGCAGACTTTACAACAATTTGGAGTGGGGGAGCGCATGACGGTTCGGGTGCAAAGTATGGAAATTGGACTGAACACTCTATTGACTTGGGCAGCTACGCAGGCCAGAGTTTGTGGATCGCTTTCCATGATGTGAACGAAGATTGGTATGAAATCTGGATTGATGACGTTACTATCTCTGATGGTGATGCTCCAGTTGATCCAGATCCAGACCCAGATCCAGATCCAGATCCAGACCCAGATCCAGACCCAGACCCAGACCCAGACCCAGATCCAGACCCAATTCAACCTGGTATTTCTGAGAACAACGTACAGATTCTCGGACTTTACCCGAACCCTGCAACTGAAATTTTGAACATTCAGGCTAACGATGTCAAGAATATTGAAATCGTCAACATCCTTGGTCAGACTGTTATCACAACAAATGTACAGACAATAAACGTTGCCAACCTGACAAATGGTGTCTATTTTGTCCGTGTCAACTTCAACAGCGGGACTGTCTCAACACAGAAATTTGTTAAGGAATAATCCTTCCTGAAACAATACGGAAACGCCAGCCGAAAAGGTTGGCGTTTTTTTTCTTTTACAAGAATAAAAGGAATAATTCCAAAAATATTTTCGGTAATAGCACCCTAAAAACGACAAAGAAAATACAATATTAAAAGAGATATTTCCGAAAAAAAATGTATCTTTGCACCCGTTAAATAAAAAATGTATCATTATGGCAAATACTGAAAAATTAGGCGTTAAGAAAGATGCTCAGGAGCAAGAGTTAGAAAATACAGTCGAAAAAACGACTAACTTCTTCCAAAAATACCAGAATATAATATATGGTGTGTTAATAGGAATCATAGTTGTTGTCGGGCTTGTAATCGCCATTAACCGTTTCTACATTGTTCCTCAGAACGAAAAGGCTTCAGCAGCTATGGCACAGCCGATAGAATACTTCCTGCGCGGCGACTCAGCCTCGTTAATGATAGCCCTCGAAGGCAACGACGAAATTGACGGTTTCCTCGCCATCGCTGACGACTACAGCATCACACGCACAGCTAACACAGCAAAATATTATGCCGGTCTCAGCTATCTTCACCTCGGCGACAAAGAGAACGCCCTCGAATATCTGAAAAGCTTCAAGAAAAAAGAGGATATCCACTGGTATCACGCGCAGTCTGTTATCGGAGACATCTACCTCGACATGAACGATGAGGACGAAGCCCTCAAATATTACAAGAAATCAGCCGAGACAAAAGACCCATATTATGGTCCGACACACCTCTTCAAACTTGGAATGATGTACGAGATCAAAGGTGACTGGAAAAACGCACTTGAGACATATCAGAAAATAGAAAAAGATTTCTACGACCAATACACAAAAATGGGTGTTGACAAATTCATTGAAAGAGCTAAGATAAATGCAGCAAAATAAGAAAATAACAAAGAAGAAAAATTTGTCGGAGTCTTCCGCTTTTGAGATTTCAAAGGTGGAAGATTTTCGTATAGGAATAGTCGTCAGCGAATGGAACGACAACATCACGACAAACCTCAAAGAGGGCGCGCTCTCGGCACTTCTTGAGCATGGCGTAAAGAAAGACCAGATAAAGGTTTGCAGCGTACCAGGCAGTTTCGAGCTTCCCACAGGCGCGATGATGATGTTCGATGCGGACGAGAGCCTTGATGCGGTGATATGCCTCGGCTGCGTGATACAGGGCGAGACACGCCACTTCGAGTTCATCTCGCAGGCTGTGGCGCAGGGCATCATGAAAGTAGCCCTCGACTACGGCTCACCAGTAATCTTCGGCGTGCTGACCTGCGACACCATGGATCAGGCCATTGACCGCTCAGGCGGCAAATACGGCAACAAAGGCGTGGAAGCCGCGCTCACCTGCCTCAAAATGCTCTCACTTGAAAGGAAACTGCGATGAGAATAGTATTTTTCGGAACACCTGAATTCGCTGTCGGCGTGCTCGACGCGCTGCTCCGTGCCAGCCACGAGGTCGCCGCCGTGGTGACAGCACCCGACAAACCCGCAGGACGCGGACAGGCACTTCAGTTCTCCGAAGTGAAAAAGTACGCCTTGGAGAAACAGCTGCCTGTGCTCCAGCCGGAAAAGCTGAAAGCCCCCGAATTTATTGAGAAACTGCAAGAGACAAATGCTGAGCTTTTTGTTGTGGTGGCGTTCAGAATGCTGCCGGAGGTTGTATATGCCATGCCGCCAAAGGGCACTTTCAACGTTCACGCCTCGCTGCTGCCCGACTACAGGGGTGCGGCTCCGATTCACCACGCCGTGATGAACGGGGAAACGGTCACTGGCGTCACAACATTCTTCCTGAACCACAACATCGACACTGGCGACATCATAGCGCAGCGCGAGGTAGCGATTGGGGCGGAAATGACCACCGGCGAACTTTACGACAAACTGATGCATGAAGGCGCCGCACTCGCCGTGCAGACAGTGAACAGCATTGAGGACGGCACCTGCACCACACACCCGCAACCAGACCTTCCAAACCTGAAACCGGCTCCGAAACTTTTCAAGGAGGACACGCTCATCGACTGGAACAAACCTGCCGATACTAT
>CACYHL010000229.1 GCA_902774205.1 uncultured Bacteroidota bacterium
CATTAATTTGTGTAACTTTGCGGCGAAACAGAGTGATGTGACGGAAGAGATGCGCAAATGGCTGAACCTGCTGAAGAACATGCCAGCCATGGACGAGGCGGACTACAAACGCCATGAGAAAATCTTCCGAGAGGTGATGGACACATGCAGAATATCAAAACTGACAGCCATGGAAAAGAAGAAATACAGAGAGAGCATTTTGGAATATGAGGACGTGCGGGAGGTAGTGGAATACGCCAAAGAGTTGGCAGCTAAAGAGGCATACGAAACGGGCATAAAGAAAGGAAAAGAAGTGGGTCTTGCGGAAGGAAAGGCGAAAGGAAAGGCGGAAGGCATTGCAGAAGGAATTGAGAAAGGGAAAAAAGAAACTATTATCACAACAGCAAAAAAACTCATAAAATTGGGAATCGCACCTTCTGATATTGCAAAAGTCACAGGACTAACCGAAGATGAAATAGACACTCTAAGAATTTGATTCCAAGTCCACCAAATAGCCGGACACAAGTATTTAAAAGCGAGGTCGCTAATTGCAATATCTTCCCAAATTTTAAAAATATAAACGTCTATCAGTTATAGACACGCAAAATCATGCCGTCGAAGCGGGTTTTGTACGTTTTCAAAGGGAACTGGGCGGGGCCTTCAATCACGCCGCCATCCAAGATGTTGAATCGCGAGCCGCAATGCTCGTCAGCGAGGGTGAGCCCGCTCGCCTCCACTTTAATCCACGCCTCCTTATCCTCCCAATCGTATGGGCAGGCACGATCATAGGCAAGGAACGTCCCGCTGTCGAGGCGGTAAACCACAATGCCAGCCACGCCGCCGGTGAAATACATGTAGCCGCCGATATGGTTCAACGCCGCGTATGCCGCATCATTCGGGTAAATTGTGAAATTAACATCAACTTCGGGAATTGTAGCATGCTTGTACCCGCCGCAGCCACCAAAAGCCATGGCAAGAATACAACAAAACGCAAATACAAAATCACGACAGCATTTTTTCATGAAAAATTATTTCTTATTTTGTTTTTTCTCAGCTTTTTGACAAGTGACCTTCCCAACTATTGTCTGGTTATCACGAGTTGTCACATGCACCTCCGCCGTATAAGTTCCATCTCCATTATTCTTATTCACAATAACATACGAATCATCTGTACAATCGTTTCCAGAAATTTCAACTGTATTGTTATCATTATACCCCTCCGCAGGATTCTTCATCCAACCCAAATGAAATTTCTGCATCTCCTTGACCAACAGTTTTTTACCTATCTGCGAATCATTGAAAAACATTGTCAGCCATGCGATGGTGTTATATTCGGGATGCTCTTCAAACGCATCAATTATCACTGAACCGTCTGGAGACTCTGAATAGTAATTATCGTCAAATTTGTGGCTAACCCCATTGATAACAAGTATATTATCTTGCAAAGTTACAGATGACGACGAACCTGGCATAGCAGAGCCGTCACACACTATTGCGTATTGAAGTCCCCCGCCCTGCTTATAAACCGTTTTATTGAGTTCCGAACATTTACTGGAAACCATTATACTTTCCTCATAACTGGTAGTGTTGCTCCCCTCCTGCTTTGTACACTTACAAGTTTTATTACATGAATCGAAAACAACCGCCGCAAAAATCACTAAACATAAAAATAACACACTTGATCTTTTCATAATTACATCTTTTGGCCTTCTATATTGTTAAACATTAATGCTTTATGAATTCCTGAAGACCTTTTGCAAAATCCAAAAAACACAGTGCAAATATACATTTAATTCTGTTAAAAGCAGAAAAAAGAAAAAATCTCCCGCAGATTGCGCAACTTGGCGCAAAATGTGATTAGCTTTTCCCGCGGACATACTCGTCTATTGCGGCGGCGGCCTTCTTCGCACCGCCCATCGCCATAATGACTGTTGCAGAGCCACTTACGGCATCGCCAGCCGCAAAAACACCTTCGCGGGTTGTCTGCCCCGTCTCCTCATCAGCGACAAGGCTGCCCCAGCTGTCGGTTGTCAGCCCCGGCGTGTTCGATGAGATAATTGGATTGGGCGATGTGCCGACCGCAAGTATCACCATATCAACCGCAAGCAGAAAATCGGAATCGGGGATCGGGACAGGGCGGCGGCGACCGGAAATATCAGGCTCGCCCAACTGCATACGGACACAGCGCATTGCACGCACCCAACCTTTCTCATCGCCCACAATCTCAACGGGATTGCAAAGCATATTGAAAACAATGCCCTCCTCTTTCGCGTGATGCACCTCCTCCTGCCGTGCCGGCAACTCCTCCTCCGAGCGTCTGTAAACCACCGTAACCTCGGCGCCGAGCCGCACCGCTGTACGCGCCGCATCCATGGCAACGTTGCCGCCGCCGACAATGGCGACACGCTTCCCCACATAATTCGGGGTCACATAGCCCTCCTTGTAAGCGAAGAGAAGATTATTCCGTGTAAGAAACTCATTGGCGGAAACCACGCCGCAAAGGTTCTCTCCCGCAATGTGCATAAAGTTCGGCAGCCCCGCGCCTGAGCCAATGAAAACAGCCGCAAACCCCTCATCATCAAGCAGTTGGTCTATAGTGATAGTTTTACCGCCAAGCTCGTGCAGCGCCTCAAAAACAGTCACATCATAACCTTTCACCAAAAGCTCTTTCGCACAAGTGAGCCCCGCCGGACCGCTACCGACAACAGCAACCTTGTGACCGTTTTTCTCCTGCGGCACATCAAATTCAATATTGTTCTCACGCGCCCAATCACCGACGAAACGCTCCAATTTCCCAATCCCTATAGTATCGAATTTCCGTCCCGAAACGCACTCGCCCTCGCACTGTGTCTCCTGCGGACAGACTCGTCCACACACAGCAGGAAGTGCTGAATTTTTATTAATCACAAAAGCCGCTTGCTTGAAATCACCTTGCGCAACATAACGGATAAACTCCGGAATATCAATATGGACAGGGCAGCCTTTAACGCACTGCGGCTTGCGGCATTGCAGGCAGCGCTTTGCCTCCTGTATTGCTTCCTCTGCATTATAGCCCAACGCCACTTCCCTGAAATTCTTTATCCGTTCATCAGCAGGCTGCTCACGCATTGGCACCTGAATGCGCCTGTCCGGCTCGTCATTATCGACACCACCGACAAAACAGACATGCCCCTCACGTGTCTCCTCATCTTCAATACGTTTTCGTCCCTCTATCGTATCACTTGAATTTGGTCTTGCCGCCGATAGTAACGCGGCACGCACCGCACATTCCCGTGCCATCAACCATAAGAGAGTTAAGGCTGACAGTGCATGGTATCGAGAACTCACGCGCAAGCTCCACCACAAACTTCATCATTATCATCGAGCCGACAGCAACAATCTCATCATAACGAACTCCGTTTTCCAAAATATTTCTCAGACAATCCGTCACCATACCCTTCATACCATACGATTCATCATCTGTAACAACGTGCAAATCAGACATTTTCTGAAGCTCATCAGTATAAAAAAGAAGACTTTTTGTTTTTGCACCTGCAATCACGTCCGGCCTATTGCCATGCTCATAAAGCCATTTCACCTGAGGATAGACGGGGGCAATGCCAATGCCACCAGCGACAAAAGCCACGCGATAATCCGCCAATTCATTGTCTGTCAATGAAACCAAATTTGACGCACGACCAAGAGGCCCCACAACATCCTTAAAAGAATCACCTTCCCCCATAGAAGCCATTTCACGTGTTGACAGGCCTATTGCCTTAAATATCAATGTTATACATTTATCCCTATCATAGTCAACTATTGTAAGTGGAATCCGCTCGCCGCGTTCTGTCGTCTTTACAATGACAAATTGTCCTGGCAACGCTGACTTTGCAATACGCGGTGCCTCAATTTCCATCAAATAAGTATCTTCTGCAAGTTTTCTTTTTCTGATTATAGAATACATAACTGGATATTAAACA
>CACYHL010000230.1 GCA_902774205.1 uncultured Bacteroidota bacterium
TGTCAAGAAACTCCTGATAATGTTTCGCAGCCTGTGCGAATTTGCCCTCATGATGCTCAGCCTGCGCCAGATAAAACAATGCCATCGAGTCGGGGTATTCATATCTGATGGCATTCTGAAAAGCCGCACTTGCCCTTGATGCCTGATTCAAAGCCAGGTAGCAAGTACCCATTTTATAAGCCACCTCTCCACGCAGCCAGCGCTGTTCACGCTTGGTGAGCCGGTTGTAGATTTTACGATAGATGTTGGCGGCATCGTAGTATTCGCCACGCCACAGAGCTTCGTCGGCATCCTGCATTTTCGGTGTTTTACAGCCGGTGACCGAAGTAGTGACAATAAGCGACAAGATGACAAATATGATGGTTTTTGCAGCAAGTTTCATTCTTATGACGTAAAATATGATAATAAATATCTCATTTTTTAAACGTGGAAGCGCCGAATTTATTGCTTTTCAAAGATTTTTATATTGATTTTGCATAATTGCATAATTATTCTTAATTTTGCCTCTGCAATATTCATGAAAACTTTTTATCGATAATCTTATGAGCAATAAGAAAGAGCGTCATGCATTGATAATCGACATCATCAAACATGAAGCAGTGAGCAATCAGTGGGAATTGTGCGACAAGCTCAATCAGCAGGGGCATCATGTAACACAAGCCACTTTGTCGCGTGATATTAAAGAATTGCAAATCACCAAGGTTGCCACTTCTAACGGGAAATACATCTATATGATTCCCGACAGCAATCATCTTAAGGACTCCATGCTTCTGCAAGGTGAGCACAGGGCAAGTGTAATTGAACAACGGGGTTACATCTCCCTGGAGTTCTCGGGAAACATCGCCGTAATAAAGACCCGCAACGGTTACGCTACAGGACTTGCCTACGACATCGACATGAGTCATTCCGACGCCATTCTCGGCACAATAGCAGGAGCCGACACTGTATTTGCGATTATCCGGGAGGGCACGACGCGAGACGAAGTGAGGACGTTGCTATCGCAGTTTATCCCCTCTGAAAAGATAAATTAATAACAAATGCTGAATAATGCGGACGAACATAACAACCACATCATAATTATTTGAAAAAGAAATCCACACCACTATGATAAAAGCAGGAATTATCGGCAAAGCCAACCGACAAACGAAGAAACTGTTCTCGATACTTCTTCATCATCCCGACGTGGAGGTGAAAGCGTTGATTTGCCCGGAATATGAAGGAGCACGGGTTGACCGTGTATTTCGCGAACTTGTCGGAGAAACAGATTTAGTGTTTGGCGCCATCAATACGCAGGAATTGGATGTGATATTTATCCGCGATGATGCCGATATTGAGAAGGCCGGAGAAGTGCTGAAGAACTTAAGAGAAGATGCCTATGTCATATCTGGCATCCGAACCGCTCTGGAATCCACGCCATATATTACCGGCATTGCAGAATTAAACCGAAAGCTCATCGTACGCGACACTCACAGGGTGTTCAGCCCTCACGCTACCACTATAGCCGGATTGCTCGGGCTGCTTCCGCTCGCCAAGAATCTGCTCTTGTCCGGCACCGTAAAAATCACGTTCACGGGCGGTAGCCGCGAATTCAATGACAACGAGACGAAGACCGAGATTGAGACGGCATTATCAAGCCTGCAGTCCAGTTTCAATTCTCCGTTGGAAATAAGTTTCATGAAGACCGACGACAGTTCCGACCTGCTTATGGAAGCCTCAGTTGACTGCAGAGTTGCTGAGGATGTCTTGCGTGAACTGTACGAGGATTATTACGACGACCACAACTTCACGTTTTTGGTGAATGAGGTCAACTCCGGTGATGCCAGAGGCACGAACAAATGCTTCATTTCCTTAAAATCCGATGGCAGCCGCCTGCTTCTGCGGACTACTATCGACAGCGAAATCAAGGGCGATGTGGGCAACTGCGTTCACCTGATGAATTTGCTTTTCGGGCTGCATGAGCGCGTGGGCCTCATGCTAAATCCATGTTAGAATAGAGTATAATTAAAAACATAAAAAGATATGTCGGTAAACAAAGTAATACTTATAGGTAATGTGGGGAAAGACCCCGACGTGAGATATCCGTCACAGGGAAATGCCATAGCATCTTTCCCGCTCGCCACTTCGGAACGTGGCTACACAACAGCCAACGGAGCTCAGGTACCTGAGCGCACCGAATGGCACAACATTGTGATGTGGGGCAAGAATGCCGAAATAGCCGAAAAATATATCCGCAAAGGGAGCCAGCTCTACATAGAGGGAAAGCTCCGCACCCGTGCGTGGGAGGACAAGAATCAGATAAAGCGCTACGTTACCGAGGTTTACGTTGACACTTTCGAATTTGTAGGTCGCCCGCGTAGCGAAGGTGACGCGTCCTAACGACGGCGGCGATGTCCTGATTTTTTCCCGCGGCTGTGTTTACCACCTGCCTGCTGCTTTGACGGGATGACCAATGTGGAGCCGATTTTAATCTTGTCTCCGCTGATGTTATTGGCCTTTTTCAGTTCCTTAAGCTGGGCTTCCTGGGTCTTTTTGAGCAGGGCGAGGGCTTCATCCTGCTGGGCCTTCATGACGACGAGGGTCTGGTCGA
>CACYHL010000231.1 GCA_902774205.1 uncultured Bacteroidota bacterium
TAACTTTGCAGGGCTTTAATCGCGATAAAACCATAAAATTCAACAAGTTAAAGAAAGAGGATTAAAATAAAATGAAAAAAACATTGTTATATATTGTTTTAACAGTTGTGTTTATTGTCGGATTATGTATTTGGTATTACTATTATCCACGCAAAGTTCCTTTTGAGTTAGCAAAAGAGATAGAAAAACCGTGTCCCGAATTTGATAATTCTCAATTTATGGGTTTTGAATATGCTAGGAGCAAAGAGGAATTTATGTATTGGCTAACAAAGCATTATAGCTCTTTTTATTTAAATAATCAAATTTATGATTCGATTTTTGCAGAAAAAATTGCCAATGAATTTGATTTTACAAGATATGATTATCTTATAACTTATCAAAAGAAATTAAAAGATTTGCATCATTCTCCATATTTAACCAAGAGTGCTGACGACTTGTATTTTGACAAACGAACTCCTTTAATACCAGAATGGGATAGTTCCCAAGCTAACAATGTTTACATCTATCGTATAAAGAAAAATAATCAATTAAGGGCGCCCGGTCCATAGTATTATTTCATAGACTCCAAACATTGGTGTGTGGACATCAACAAAAAATCTTATCTTTGCAAAACCATACAAACCGCAAATACGAAACGAAAAATGACATACAACCACCTCCCCTCTCCTTCCGAAGGACTCTACAGCTTTGGTGCGGACGGCAACCTGCGGCTGTACAACTACTAGGGCGGAACCATAAGAACCCACAAAAACAGTTGAAAATTGAAAGTTGAGGGCGGAACCATAAGAACCCACAAAAACAGTTGAAAATTGAAAGTTGAGGGTTGAAAGTTGAAAATTGTTTGTCAATTTCGAAATAATAATCGTAACTTTGCAGAAAAATCCACAAAAACGTAAAGGACTGTTACATTAAATAAACTCAATAAAAATGGACAAGGAAAAAGTAGCTACAATTGTGCAGTACATATTGTGGGCGGCGTTGTTCGCTTTTGCAATGTACCGTGGTTTGACCTACGGGCATTGGAAAACAATGGTTCTGTTGGCAGGATTGTTTATTATCTTTGTATCGAAAAATATTTGGAGCTATATAAAGGAGCGTAAAATGGCAAAAGGAAACGAGGAACTGCCCGACGACACTTTTATTCCAGACAAGGAACTCGTTGATGCTATGGTGAGAAAATCCAACGCCATTTCGGATGAGATAAACCGCCTTTGCCCACCGCAGCCCTGCCTGCGTTTCTCAATTGACCACAGTCGCAAACCCTCTGTTATCGACAGCAAGTTGGGTGGCACACCATATTGGGATGCTTCGAAACCATACCCCACCGATTCCAAAGGCAAGCCCATGGCAATGGTTTTTCAAGTCAATTTCGAGCAATGTCCGCCTCTGGAACCCTTGCCGAAAACGGGTATGCTTCAGTTCTTCATATCCTCTGACGACGAGATATTATTGAAAGGCTATGGCGTCAATTATAATGACTACACACTCCAGTCCGACTTCCGTTTGGTGTACCACGGCCATATCAGCACTTATGTGGATAAGCTGCAACTGGAGTCATATCCACGTGTGGAGACATTGGAATACTCGCCTGTGACGCGTGAATATGCCCTAAACATGCAACTCGGCACCTCTTGTATCAACCAAACGTGCAGAAATTTCAACGACCTTGCGGCCACAGCTATCAAAAACCTTTATGACGACAAGATGGACGCACCTGATGTAAGCGACTACGTAAAACGGCTTCTCCCCGAAGAACAGCGCGACAAAGTACCCGACGACATTGTGCTGGGCAACAACCCCATATACCAATGTGTTTCGGAAAAGGATTTTCAAATGCTCGGGTTCCCGAATTTTGAGCAGTGCGACGAATACGAGGAATACAGTGCCCACGATATACTTCTTCTCCAAATCCCCACCATCGATGCCGAGGAAAATGCCGAAAACGATTCCCGATTCTGCACCATTTGGGGCGATTGCGGCTCGGCTCGCCTTTTCATAAACTCCGATGCACTGCTACGACTGGATTTCGGCAATGTGCTCTACGACTATCAGTGCTATTAACCTCCCAAACATCTTCCCCATGAAACAGACCTCTTTATGCTATCTGGAACGCGACGGGCAGTACCTTATGCTGCACCGTACCACCAAGGCCAACGACGAAAACCACGACAAATGGATTGGCGTGGGCGGCAAGTTCGAGGAGGGCGAAAGTCCCGAAGAGTGCATGCTGCGCGAGGTGTGCGAGGAGACGGGATTTGCCGTAACCCGGTGGCGTTACCGCGGCATAGTTACCTTTGTTAGCGACATATACGGCACGGAGTATATGCACCTTTTCACCTGCACCGAGTGGACGGGCGAAGCCAAGCCTTGCGACGAGGGCGTGCTGGAATGGGTGGAGAAAGAGCGTATCCCCGAGCTCAACATCTGGGAGGGCGACAAGATTTTCCTCGACCTGCTGCGCCGCGGCGAGGCTTTTTTCTCGCTCAAGCTCTCCTATCGCGGCGACACTCTGGTTTCCGCCTCGCTCAATGGAAGAAAACTGCGTTAAGCACTGCCCTCCCCCACACTTCAAGACAAAAAAAAACGTGCCGTCCTTTCAGATGGCACGTAGGGAAAATTTATCAAAAAATTATTTACTTCAATCCCATTTCCTTCTTTACGAGGGGCAGCACATCATCGCCACCTTCGTAAAGGGCGGCTCCCGAGGTGAAGATGTAGGTATAGCCGTTCTTGTCGCCTACGTTCTTAATGGCTTTCATCATTTTCTCGCGGATGGGAACAAGGATCTCCTGTTGCTTGGTCTGAATATCCTGTTGAGCAGTCTGATAAGCGGTCTGAATACGCTGTTGCAAACCGTATAACTCTTCTTCTTGAATCTGTTTCATTGCGTCGGTCATAGTGGCGCTTTTCTGCTCGTATTCAGTTGCTTTCTTCTTGTACTCTTCCTGCATGTTGGCAAACATTGTCTCGTATTGAGTACTCAAACTGTCAATGCGTGCTTGAGCCGTCTTTACTTCAGGCATTAACGCAAACAACTCTTGCGAGTTCACATAACCAATCTTCTGGGCACTAACAGCAAAAGGGAGTGCCACTAACATTAACAAAACTAATCTTTTCATTGTTGTTGTGTTTTATGTAAATAATATTTTTTCTTATTATACTTATTTAGCTCCTAACTTATTGAGCACTTGGTCGGATATGTCCAATTTGTTAGACATATAGATGAGTGACGGTTCGGAGGAGCGGTCTTTTACCACTTGGTAACCTTTCTGCATAGCAATCTCTTGAATAGCAGTGTAAATCTCATCTT
>CACYHL010000232.1 GCA_902774205.1 uncultured Bacteroidota bacterium
TATTTCCGTATCGGCAACGTTGTGGGCAGATGGTTCCCAAATTTCATATTGTTGATACGCACGGCCGTGCGTATCAACAATATTACCCGCGATTCCACCGATATATTCAATGGTATTTCTGTTGCCATTGCCATTGCAAATCATTTTCACAGATGATGTTTGTCCGTTTTGTCGGGCGGTCAGGACGTAGGTTCCTGCGTTGGCAACGGTGATGCGGAATTGGTGTGTGCCGGATTGTAGAGACGCACGACCGTGCGTCTCTACAATGGTGCGCCCGTTCATATCCGTGATCGCTAATGTCACCGCGCCCGCCTCCGCAACGGACAGGGTTACGGTCGTGACACCATTGAACGGATTGGGATTGTTTTGGGATAATTTTAGGGTATTTGTCTGTGCCACAACGTATAAGCACATTATCACCAACAGTGAAAAAACAAAAAATCGTCTCATATATTTATCTTTTTTTTGCAAATACAGATATTAAATCCATCAAAATAAAATCTGAAAATATTATTTTGCAAAATTACTGCTTTCCACTGCTTTTATAAAGTTCCATTTATCTCAAATCTTGTTCTTATTTCCACATGAGTTTTGTTATTTTTGTATAAAAATGCTAATTTTGTGGTCTGAAATACACAACAGAAAATGAACCCTTGCATTTATCAAAACACTCTTCCTATTTTTAACACCGACAAGGTGGATTCGATTCTAACTCTTGATAATTATTTCCAACTTGCTGAATTTCACATAAATCCAAGTGCGTTTCCGGAATATTTTCGTACCGACTATTATGTCGTTGAGATTCTTCTCGAAGGTGAGATGCATTGCAGTATCAACCTTCACGACATGTATGCCAAAGCTCCGTGTGTGATAACTTTGTTGCCCGATTTTGTGCTGCATGTTGATTCTGTTTCAGATAATTGTACTGCTTTGATTTTGGCACATGACACAAAGTTTGCCGATGATCTGCAAATGAACGATTACTCTTATAGAGCGAAGCAGGCGGCTCGGGCTTATCCTTGTAATGAATTGAAGGAAAAGCAATTACCAACAACAGTCCAGTATTTCCGTTTGTTGCAGACTGTGTTGAAAGAGCAGAAAAATAATCCCAATGTTCGTGATTGTGTTTTAAAACTCACCTCATCGTTGTTTCATTACCTGCAAGGCATTTTTTCTGGACTCTACAAGCGACAGTCTGCATACTCCCGTGCCGAACAGCTGACAGCTGATTTCTTCGGCCTTGTTGAGCAGAACTGTTTGGAGCACAGGAATATAGCTTGGTATGCGGAGCAGTTGTGTGTCGCGCCAAAGTACTTGGCAAATGTTATCAAGAAAACGACAGCCAAACCTGTCGGTGTGTGGCTTGACAGTTATCTTCTCTTGCGTGCAAAGACACTTCTCACAACCACCCGATTCACAGTTCAGCAAATCGCTGACAGTCTCGGTTTCAAGAACCAGTCGCATTTTGGCACCTTCTTTCGTCGCGCCACAGGTGTTGGGCCGAAGAAATATAGGGAAAGTTGTGGAGCGAATGAGGCGTTGCGTTAAATAGGATAGGGGTGTGAATTGAAAAGAAATAATTTCTGTTTCACTGCATAACTTGCGAAAAAAAAAGTAACTTTGCATTTGAATTTTGAGATTCGCAGGTAATGGCAAAGATTGGTGACTGATTTTAAGTGGAAGTTTAGAAAAATGATATAATTATATGAGAATTAATGATATAATAAGGAAAATAGAAACGAGATTTCCGCTTGAGTGGCAGGAGGATTTTGATAATTGTGGGGTGCAGTGCGGCGATGTTTCGCAGGAGTGCAGCGGCGCAATGGTCTGTTTTAATTTCAGCGAACAGGTTGTAGATGAGGCTGTCGCGGCAGGCGCGAATCTTGTGGTTGCACATCATCCGCTAATTTTCCGAGGATTGAAGAAAATTGAGCCGAAGGACGAGACGGGGCGGATTATTTTCAAAGCCATTAAAAATAATCTTCTATTATATTCAATGCATACAAATATGGATAGTGGGACTTTTGGAGGTAATTGGCTGTTTGCAAAGAAGTTAGAGCTGTCTGATATAGAAGTGCTTGAACCTAAGACCGATGTGTCTGAACCTGACCGTGACAGTGCCGGAATGAAGATTTATAAAGATGAAATTGGCTTGTCGAGTGTCGGACTGGGGCGTGTGGGAAACCTGCCTCATGCGATGTCCGCACAGCAGTTTTTTGATTTTCTCAAAGTCAGGCTCAATGTCTCGCGAGTGCGCTATTCGGGTGATATGGATCGAGAGATAAGACGTGTCGCGGTTTGTGGCGGCGCTGGCAATTCGTTGATAGACACGGCTTTGCATTCACATGCGGATGCATACGTCACAGGCGATTTGAAATATCATGATTTCTTCAGAGCTGATAACCGCATGCTGATGGTCGACCTTGGGCATTTTGAGACGGAATGCTTTATTAAAGATATATTATTTAGTGAGTTGCAGAGATGTGCCGATGTGCCTGTGAGACTTTTTGAAAATGAAAAATCTGGAATTGAATATTATTGATTTTAAATTTGTATTTTTACACCCTTAAAATTTAATTTTGTA
>CACYHL010000233.1 GCA_902774205.1 uncultured Bacteroidota bacterium
TTCAAATTATCCAAATACAAAAGCAATAACATTATAATTGGCAACCTTAATTTTTACTTAGGTGCGATATATTTGGGCATAGATAACAAAACCGCAAAAAAATATTTCGAAAAATCCAAAGAAGTTTTCAAAAAAGTTTTTAAAGATGACCATTATATTTTCGGCGTGATTGAAGACGCATTAGGGAGATGCAACTAAGAGCCGCCGAATCGCTACTCGTACCGCACAGCACGCACCGGAGACACTTTGCGGGCAACAAAATATGCGGGAATCAGAACCGCGAGAAGACAAAGCGCTATAACAGCGAAATTAATCCACAAAATATCGAACCAGTTTACTAAAACAGGCACATAATCAACATAATAGGCCTCGGCTGATAATTTCACAATGTGAAAACGGCTTTGCAGGAAACAGATTGTGAGTGCCACGGTGTTGCCAATGAGCAGCCCCCACACCACGACTTTCGCCGCCACCATCAGAAAAACGGTTGTGACTCGCCCGTTCTGCATGCCCATAGTCTTCAATATACCGATTGTTGGAATTTGTTCGAGAATAATTATAAAAAATGTGGAGATGACAGTCACAAGACATACGATAGCAGTTATGACAAGAAGCACCAAGACATTCGCGGAGAACATGTCCATCCACTCGAAGAGCTGCGGGTATATCTGCTGCACCGGTTCCGCCTTCATCTCCGCGCCCACAACGGCATTGGCGAACTTTGCGAACTGCGCCGTCTTGTCGAAATTGTGCAACATCACTTCAATTCCACCCACTTTGCCCTCACCGTCATCGTGCAGTTTCTGAACTTGCCGCAGGTCAACAAGCGCAAACGACTCATCGTAGTCTGGAAGCCCCGTCTCATATATTCCGCAAACCGTAAAGCTCCTGTATTTTGGCGGATTCTGAACAAAATACAAACGCACCTTGTCCCCGATTTTCAAATTCAGTTTATCCGCATGATACGAAGAAATCACAATCTCTGTGTTCTGTTTCGCGGTATCGCACTTGGGAGCGTGCCCCTCAATAATATTCGCCGCGAAGCCGTCTGTGTAAAAGTTGTCCTCGACTCCTTTCAGAACCACACCCTCAACTTGGTCGGAGGTCTTAATTATCCCGACTTTTGTATAATAAAAATGAAGGCCTTTCACATCTTCATGATTCCTGAGAGTGTCGATAAAAGGCAAATCGCGCTCAAACGGCACCGGCTCATACGAGTAGTTGATGGCAAGGCTGGAAATGCGGACATGCGCCCCCATATCGACAATCTTCCTGGAAAGGATTCCGCGGTAGCCCTCCGTGACCGAAAGCGACAAAATCATCACAACCAAGCCCAAGGCAATGCCGACCACTGAAAGACGGACGACCGGACGGGCGTAACTTCCACCATTGTTGGAGAGCAGCTGTTTTGAAATGCGGTAGTCAACGGAAAATTTATCCATGGCGAGGAATTTATGTTCGTTTCGACTTGTTTTCGAGCATCGGCACAAAGACAAAATCACCGAAAGTCTCCTCAGTGACTACGCCGTCCATACTCTTCGTTATCCGCTTCATAACCTGGGTTCCCAGCCCGACCGGAATAACCATAATACCGCCTGGTGCAAGCTGGCTTAGCAATGCTGGCGGAACATTCGGCGCACCGCAAGTGACAATGATCCTGTCGAACGGAGCGAAGACCGGCAACCCAGCAAATCCGTCACCGCATTTGAGGATAATCTTCGGATCTATCTTCTGTAGAATCTCCTTTGTCCTGACAAACAACTCCACGTGACGTTCCACAGAAAAGACTTTCGCGCCCATCGCACCCAACACCGCCGCCTGATACCCCGAACCTGTGCCAATCTCCAGCACCTTACAACTTTTGTTAACCGAAAGCAGCTGGGTCTGGAACGCCACCGTTGACGGCTGTGATATTGTCTGTGCGCATTGTATCGGCAGCGGCACGTCATCATAAGCACGATTCCACAAATAAGACTCAACAAAAAGATGCCTGTCTGTCTTTTCCAAGGCAGACAGGACATTTTCATCTGTAATCCCCTTATTTCTAAGGGTTTCTATCATTTTTCGTTTAGCGCCCTGAAGCAAGTATGGATCCATAAACCGCTTTTGGGCATTAGAAACTGTATCCTATACCAAGACCGAGCACCTCTTTGAACTGGACACGTGGTCCTGTGTTCCCGTGACGGTCAGTAATCATAACCTCATCGTAATACTTCAACGATGTCATAAGAGATACATTCAGCACCTTGAGGAACTGGTACGAAATCATAAAATCCCAATCAACATTGAAGTTCCCGAATTTTTTTGTGTATGGGGTGAATAATGTCAGGGTTGACAAAATCTTCAGATTTTTAATACGGGTATAAGTGAGCGCAGCCTTGAAAGTGAGACCGGCGACAGCCCTGTAAGTCTTGTTGGTGTCAACACCATATTTCTCACGAAGTCTTGGGTCTGTAGCTGTGGTTATACGACCCGCAACAGGTGACAAATAGAGTGAAATAATGTCGTTTGGCTTCCAGTCGATACCGAGAGACATGTCGGTATATGACGGATTGAGGAATGTTGACGTGA
>CACYHL010000234.1 GCA_902774205.1 uncultured Bacteroidota bacterium
TTTATACCATGAGAGCAAAATTTCTTCGATTTGGTCTGGATAATTTTAAAGGGTTTTAGCGATTTTATACCATTCGTTAGGCTCGGCGAGCAAAAATGAGCGAGAGCCGAGCTGTGAAAATGGCAATTCTGGATAAATTCAGATAATATCTAGTGGTTTTATACCAGAGGCGCCCGAAAAAAATGAGCAAGAATGCGGAGCGGCGGGCGAGATCCGGCGCGGATCGGGTATGGAGAACGTTCCGGCCGAATGTTGCCGCTTGATTTTCGCGGGATCAGGAAAAGAACCTTTTCCTCAAGGTCCTTGAAATACGTGTCTGTTACTGTTATCATATTGTCCATAGTCATACAGTCCTTTGCTTTGAGTTTGTAGCAAGATAATTTTAAGCTTTTGCTGTATGATTTGGGGCTGTAAAAAAACTCACAGCCAATCAAAAAGAAAAAGAGCTTGAATTTGCCAAATAACGGTACATTCAAGCTCTTTTTTGTGATATAATTTTTTTGCCATGAAAACCACATCACAGACAAATTATACACCATATCAATTGAAATTGCCATTGGAACTTTCGACAGTAATCGAGACCACCGATGCCGTGTATACTTTCTGCGAAGTGATCGATCATATTGACCTAAACAGATATATTGTAAAAGAAAGAAGCAATACAGGTCGCCCAAAGTATGATGCAATCACGTTGTTGAAAGTAATACTGTTCGCATTTATGGAAAATGGTTATGCATCGACGAGAGAGATAGAAAAGTATTGTAAGACAGACATACGCTATATGTGGCTTTTGCAGGATAGAAAGGCTCCAAGCCATATGACGATAGACAATTTTATGAATGAAAGTCTTGCGGAAAATATTCAAGATATATTCAAAAAGATCAGTTCATATATCGTCAAAGTAGAAAATGTGGATTTGAATCATACATATATTGACGGAACCAAAATCGTGGCAAACGCAAACAAGTACAGCTGGGTCTGGAAGAAAAGCTGCATAAAAAACAGAGATAAAACATTCGACAAAGTAACAGTTCTGCTGGGGAAAATGAACGAAATGCTGCTAAGTCACTGTGTAAAATTTGAAATCAGGCAGGAGTATACAATAGAGTATCTTGAGGAAACAATTTCTCAATACAAGAATATACTAGGGATAGAGACAAGTAAATTTGTAAGAGGCCGAGGTCATCACAAGTCAACAGAGCAAATTTATTATGAAACTCTGCTTGATTTGACAAATAAACTGAAGAAATACTCTCAACACATCAAAATTTGCGGCGAAAGCAGAAACAGCTACTCCAAAACTGATCGGGATGCCACCTTTATGCGAATGAAAAAAGACTATATGGGAAATGACCAACTGTTGCCCGGCTACAATGTGCAGCTTGCGTTATGCGACGAATATATCGCTGCCTATGATGTTCAGCAATACGCTTCAGATATGGATTGTTTTCAACCGTTGATGAATAAGTTCAACGATATTTATGGATTGTATCCTGAATACCCGATTGCCGATGCGGGATACGGCAGCTTTGACAATTATTTGTTCTGCGAAGAGCATAATATGAAGAAGTATATGAAGTTTACAATGTTTGCAAAAGAAACCGAAGATCCCTCGTTTCGTTCAGATCCGTTCAGGGCAGTCAACTTTCAGTTAAACGATTCCGGCAATCCGGTATGTCCAAATAACAGAGAGTTTCATTTTTTAAAGACAAAGAGCATAAAAGGGAATCATTACGGCAGAACGGAAGAATTATGGATGTGCGAAGATTGTTCTGCATGTCCGTATGCAGGCTTGTGCAAAAAAACTGATGGGAACCGGATCGTGAGATTAAACAGAGAACTCAGTAGTTTTCATAAAGAAGTTATCCACAACCTAGAGAGTGTACACGGGGCTTTGCTGCGAATGAACAGAAGCATCCAGGCGGAGGGCGCTTTTGGTGGAATTAAGTGGAATAGAATGTACATCAGGGCACGAAGGAGAGGCTTAAAACAGTTAATTTTAGAAATGGGTATGATTTCTTGCGGTTTTAATATGCACAAGTACCACTTGAAGAAGCTATGTAGAGAAGAAGCAGCATAGAAAAACAATTCAAATAAACAGGAACGCAGGAAACCCGGCACGAAAAGTGATATTGGGTAGTTTTACCATGCGCAGAAACAAGTTGATGACGATGTCGCTTCCCGAAAAACGGTACCCTTGCTAAAAAAAATGACGAGACCGGCAATCTTTTGCCGTGTAGCGATTGATTGCCGGCCTTGCACGGGACTTTTTTTACAGCCCCTTCTATTGTCCCGCTCTCAAAGGAGCGGTCAGTTAATCACTGCGGCGCAGCGCGCCTTTTACTACTCAGTGAGCCTTTCTGCGAGCGAACACCACGGCGGCGCTCATTGCCAGCACGGCGATGACCGCGAACATCGCGACCAGAGCATCGCCGGTCTTAGGCTGAGTCTCGGGCTGGGTGACCGGCTGAGCTTCAACCGTTACCGTCACGCCTTCCGTACCTTCAACGAGATCGTAACCGTCATTCGCAAGCAGGTACACGACGAACTTGCCC
>CACYHL010000235.1 GCA_902774205.1 uncultured Bacteroidota bacterium
CTCAGATGTTTTTTGATAATACACTTCTTTTTCTTCCAAGGTGCAGCTCCTCCCAAGATACTCGCTTTGCGCCATAACATATTATAACAAATCACAATGACAGAATCTGTCTTTCAAAAAAATTTCACACAATCGTCCTTGAAAATATTCGATATCAATTATTATACGATTTTCGACATTAATTGTCAACAGAATTTACAAATATTGTTGTAGAATTTCTGTCTACTTAAAATACATTCACCTAATTTACTTGATCACTTTAAAGCGTTCAAGTGAAAAAGGTGAATTGTTTTTTTGCTCCCTTTTGTCAAGAAACCTATCTCATGTAATGATTGACCACCACATCACACCGCGAATGTCCTAAGTCCTTGCTCACAAGCAGGAGAATCCCCTTGTCATAGATCTCACCCTTACGCTCGTTCCTGCATCGGTATAAGCGACCATTGCCGCAGCCATCCGCTTCGTAGACAGCGTACATCTCCCGCGCATACTCAGCACGACAGGCGTGGATATCCAGACGCTTGCTCAGTTCCTGACGGTCAAACACCAGTGCATTCTCACCGCGTTCCCTTGCCCTGTCGAAGAAATAGCGGACGATTTCTTCCCTGTTGGGATTCACCCGCACCCAGCGGTGCTTCCCGCCTTTCTCCAATAAATGCACCTCCAATCCGCCACCTTCACGTTCCCGCAAGTCATTTACCCTCAATTTCATCAATCCGCCGCGCCTTGCTCCTGTCGCTCTGGCAAACTCTCGGATATGCTCGTACTTGTTTGATTTGGTTTGCTCGTCCGTCTTGGTGTGCAGTCTGGAACGGGTGATGAGCTTCCGTTCTCGCTTTGGCAGTTCGATACCGAAATCCTTCACAGGGCATTGGAATGCACAAGCCAACGCAAAAGCCCTTGTATGCACCGTCCACGGACTCAGCCCGCGATTGATGTTGTCCTTCAGATAGTTGCGGACGTACTGCCTGGCTGACTTTTCATTCTTACAATTGAATTTCTTTGTCGCCCAGCGAAGGAAACGCTCCGTTTCTTTGATATAGCAATCCAGCGTCATGTAACTGTAGATTCCCTGAATTGCAGTGAATCTCTCGCCGTTCTCACGCGCCTCACGAATGGCTTGCTTTTTGGCTTCATGTTTGGACTCACCAAACTTCACCTGTGATTGGATATTTTTCACCAATTCACGTCTTATTTTTGTGTATCTGCTCATACACATCAACCTTTCTTGATAATATTTACTCTTTTCCGTTTTTCTGCCGTATCGCCGCAGATCGCGCCACATGTTAAAATCAATCCGAAGAAGCCGCAGCTTCATTAAATTGCATAGAGAAATCAGCTATCGGAGTCGCTGGATTCTCATTGAAACGAGGGTATTTGATATAAACACGGTCAATGGTTATCCCCCTATGTCCGTCATAAAATATCGTCGCGTGAACCCCTCATTCTCACACGACCTGCATCATCATTCCGCGCCATTCGGGGGATAACCTTGACCTCACTGCATGAGGTTTTTGGCTTGCCACAGATAAAATCCACCCCTTGTAATGGCTAACTGCACGTTATTTTTGCGATTTTCCGATTAACTGCACGTTAATCATCGCATTTCTTTTTCTCTGTAATATGACAACGAGCCGACAAAGCTGTGATGCAATGTCGGCTCACTATCACCTCCATTCGTCGAATGAAGCATCTGATAAATTATTTTTGATTAGAGGTACAAAATATGAAAACGGTTTAGTCAAGTTTTAAGTTTGGAACGCTGAAAGCATCAGCCCTCCTCCGCGTAGACCTGCATCAGACAGAGCAGTCGGGCAATCACGTCCGATTCTTCCTGTGTGATCAGAATACGCCGAATCGTTCCGTCATGCTTGAGTATGCCGAGATGTGCAAGCGCGTGTTCATCATGGAATGTCTTATTGACCTTGCGCTGGCAGTCTTCAAAAGCAAATTGCAGCTCATCGAGAACGTCCTTGGGAAGTTTGGATTCATTGAACAAATCCGTACCCATGATTTCGTCCATCATAAGCTGATCGGCTAACTTAGAGATTTTTCTTGTATTCATTTAGAAAATCCTTTCGTTGTGTAGATGATATATAAAAAGAGCCGAAGGCTTTCACTGCACATCACAGTATCAGCCCTCGGCTCAAAGAAAAATATTAAAAATACAAATTACTTATTACACTAATATAATAGCACATTTTAGACGATTTGTCAAGTACTTTTTGAAAATATTTTAATATTTTTTTAATTATTTTTGAACATACATCTATTGAGGTAACATTGGTAGCAAGGTTCCACAGCTTTGCTATCTTTTTGTTACCGCCACCAATGCCCTGAAATAGGGCTTTTTTCGCTCTTTTTTCTCTTGGTAGCATAGGTAACATAAAATTACGACAAATAATGATAGAAAACGAAAAAGAAGTTCGCAATATATAGATATATTTACAGATGTAAAAACAAGGAATAGAACGCGCTTGTTACTTTGTTACCTTGCTACCTTTGTTACTCACTTCATCACATAAACTTCACAATATTTTTTGAAAAATT
>CACYHL010000236.1 GCA_902774205.1 uncultured Bacteroidota bacterium
TTAACAGGATTCAGAGAAGAGGGTGTGTGGAGCAGCGCCCCAGACAATCCTGTTAACCCTGTAAATCCTGTCAAGAAAACTCCCCCCTGTTGCATCTGCGGCAAAGGCGAATTCATGTTCGGCGGCACGCTGTTCGTCTTGTCGCCGCCGATGAGAATGCCAATCAGAAGGAACGAGCAGACGGCGAAGCGGCCAAATACAGTAAGCGAACGCCAGATGGAAAGCATCCGCGCGAAGGTGTCGCGGGCCAGACGCGACTGGAGCGCAAGCAAGACAAGCGAAACCGCAAGCCCGCACAAGGCAAGACGCATCAGCACAGTCTGGAAGAGCGCCGCCATGTTACCTGATCCTCAACGTTAATGCGTTAATTGAAATCTTGCTCTCGACACGAATGGTCTCTGCGCCGCGAGAGACAACGCGGGCAAGATTCCAGTCGGGGTTAAAGCATATGGGCGACACGACAGGCGGAAAGACCGAAGACTCCAGCGACTTCGCCGAGCGGTCTCGGTTGAGGTAAAGCGTCATGTCGAGACGCTGGGCAGTTCCCTCGACGCGGCATGCCGCGTTTGAGCACCTGTCGCGCCAGAACCACTCCCCGCAATCCCAGCCAATAGACAACTCCCCTTCTTCAATTCCAAGTACGCCGTCCTCGTTCGCATCACATCCAAACACGACCTCAACGCTGTTGCTTGTCGCCGCGTCGCGCTCAATCGTCAGCGTCCACTTGTTGTCTGTCGCCGCCCCTGTTGAGAACACCACATTCGTCTCAACCTCGGCAAGCGCCCGCACTGGTTCCGGCATCTGCGACACAACCACTCGCTGACCAGCAAAAGCAGAGAGAGCAAGGAGTGCAAAGGACAGTAGCGCCGCGCCGCCTCTCATCTGGCAGCACGTACCCCAACACCAAAATGTGAGTTTCTCGTTCATTCCCTAAATCCACCCAGCAATCTTCTCTTTATGTCCTCTGCCCAACCCACCCCATGTAGTTCTACTGTGCCACCCCTACTGTGCCACAGGGGTCTGTTGACACACATCGATTCTTCCACACAATCCAAACCCACCATTCTTGCGCAGACACCATTATCGGATTCGTATTGACAGGCGGAGTGGCTGGCCATAAAGGCGAAAAACTCGTAGGGATGCACACTTGTAATACAAACGGGAGGGCAAAATGCCTGCAGCTCGTATCCACCCACTTGTACCACATCTTTTTCGTATACGTGCGAAGTCGCTTGCTATATTAAGCGTCACTCAAAGGGTATAGCACCGTCGAATATGTTGCAATATTTTTATGTCAATCATACTTCAGATTGCCCCCCATTGTGAATAATTTCTACGAATCTGATCTTGGATAGTCTCATCAACAACCTTCGTTTTGTTATCCACATCTACATTATTCGGAGTGGTTTTATCATTATTATACTGAACTGCAACCTTATACTTGGGATAGGACTCTCCCTTTGCGACATTGTTTTTGGCATTCATAGGTCTGAGGTTAACCATATCATCCCACCTATTTTCAGGAACTCCTAATGCGTTCAGTTTCTCTTTTGAATATATATGGTCAACCTCCCAGCCCAAATTACCCTCCTTCCCATACAACGACCGTTTCATCAAGCCACCTGCAGCATCGGTTCGATATACGACGGGGTCAAGGCCGTCAACGACAACTCCTTTCTTCCATATTTTGCCAAGTTGTTCTTCTGTGTAGTTGCTCATACCTTTCCTTTCTTTGATTTATTGGTGTTTTATAGTGCTATAGGATCAGTTCCCATAGCAAAAGTCCCTGCCGCGGCAGCGCCGTCGCGAACCAGTCGGCCACATACATTTCTCTTCACTTCTTCCCTACGCATACTGTTCATTCGCCTTCCCAGACAGTGGGCATTACACAGCAATTACAAGTCTTTCAAGCATGCGGTGCCACTGTGAGCCTCCGTTTTCACATCATTATTGTCTTTTGACCTAAGTGCCACAACATAAAACCGCTTAATTATCATCACTAATGTAAGGAATAGATGACTTGTAAGAAACACAAACAACAATGATATTTGCCGCAAATAATTCTTACAAAGAACAACAGCAACCAACGACACACTCAGCAACAACACCGACACCAATATTCCATATGATGAATTATATATCAACTCCTTAACAAGCCGGCAGAATCTCTTATTGTCCTGCTCTGTAATCCTGATCAATGATGCCAACATAGCAAGCATAAGAGGTATTAATATTGACGTTACTGTTATAACAGCGTTCCACCCTGCAGATGGAATAGCCGGCCATTCATTGAAAAATAATTTCACGCCGTAAGTTATTGTAAGTAATAGCGGCATAGCATAAAAAGAAATCCAATCACTAACTTTTCCTTTCCCATTTACATCTCCAAAGGTTGACCAATGATTTGTCAATATCTTGGAAACATTTAATTTCTCCGGTATTACTTTCATACACGATCTTCTCCATACAAAACTTTAGTTGAAAGCTGAAGGCATTCTTCAGTTCCTGAGACAAAAGAACTCATAGTTG
>CACYHL010000237.1 GCA_902774205.1 uncultured Bacteroidota bacterium
TCTCCGAGCGCGACATGAAGATTCTCGAAATGAGAATGGAAGGGTATACTTTTCAGGAAATTGCCAACATATTGGGCTACAGTACACACAGCGCAGTAACGGCTTCCTACTCATGTAGAAGTAAGACAAGTGTGATTGACTTCATTTCGAGCCAGATCAATTAGCATCACCTGTCAGTTGGAGGCATAGCAAATGATTAACGGATCAATCCAAGAGAAAAACGGCTGTCTGTATGCTGTACTGCGTATTTCCACGGGAGAAGGCAAAACCAAGCAGAAATGGGTCAATATGGGCATGAAATCCACGGAACCCAAGAGAAAAAAGCGTGAGCGGTTCGACGAGATACGGATTCAGTACAGCGACATCGCCAACCTTGAAGCAGTGGAAACCAGATTCTGTGACTTTATCGTCAAATGGAACGAAGAAACAAAGGAAGACAAGTCGATTACCACCTATGATAACTATTCTCACATGATCACCAAGTACATCTACCCTTATTTCAGTGAGAAAGGGACAACGGTGTTCGACCTGCGACCGGCAGACATTGAGGGGTATTACCGCTATCTCAAAAGAATCGGGCTGTCGGGCAAGACCGCGCTGAATCATCACCAGATCATCTATACCAGCCTGAAATACGCTGTGTTCAATCGGATTCTGAAAGAGAATCCCGCCGAGTTTGTCAAACGCCCCAAGAAGAGTAAGGCAGAGCATGAGACATACGACGCGGAGGAACTGAAAGAACTCATGAGAGCAGCAAAGGGCGATGTGCTGGAATCCGTTATTTTCCTGACACTGTGGTACGGACTGCGGCGCGAAGAAATCTTGGGCTTGCGGTGGAGCAATGTGAACTTTGAGAAGCACGAGTTCCATATCTGTGAAACAGTTGTGCGCGGCAAGGTGGACGGAAAGTGGACGAGAGTGGAACGCCCGACCACCAAGACCGACAGCAGCAACAGAATCCTTCCCATGAGCGAAACGGTTGAATCTTATCTTCGACAGCTCATCAAACGACAGCAAGAAAACAGATTGCTTTGCGGCAACTGTTACACCGAGAGCGACTTTGTCTGTGTCAACCGCATGGGCGAACCTATCAATCCGGATTATGTCACACATCACTACGGCGACCTTCTCAAAAAATCAGGCTTGAAGAAAATCACTTTTCACGAGCTGAGACACAGTTGCGCCACCTATATGATTGAGGCGGGCTACACACCGTTCTACGTCAAGGAGCTGTTGGGACACAGCAGCAGCGCGTTCACGGAAAGCGTCTACATCCACGCCGGAATGGGACACAAACAGGAAATGATAGAAACCATCACGTCCGAAATCATGCCGATTGATGATAATGCACAATAAATCAACCGTGAATTTGGAAGCCGATGTTAGAAAAAACCGGAATTTGTTAGAAAACCGTTAGAAGCCGCCAAAAAAGAAAGAGCGCCGAATCTACGCAAAACCGCGTAAATTCGGCGTTTCTTGATGAAAAATGTGGTTGCGGGAGCAGGATTTGAACCTACGACCTTCGGGTTATGAGGGCGGTATTTTTCACAAAACAACTTATCGTAAGTTCCCGCAAACCCGCGTAAATTGGGCATTTTTACGATTTTTCTTCTCGTGATTTATCGCCGCTTTTCGCAGTTTTTAGTGTCCTTAGTGTCCCTGTAGTGTCCCCAAAGTGTCCCCTAATTTCAAAAGTTTCACGAAACAATTATTTGACATTTTTTGTGAACATAATTTCGACCGTCAAACAAGATAGCAAAAAGAAAGGCAGGAAAAGAAAATGAAAAGGACGGTTTTTGAAGAAACGGGCGGAACATACATTCCGTGCGGTGATTATCTTCTTCCAAATTTAGTGTTGCCTCCTGAAGAATAAACTCACTCCGACATCGGCGCATGGGGCAGAAAGTATTTGGCTTACATCAGACAGCACAAGCCGATTCTCTACACCAATCTTCTGACAGGCGGCAAATTATCCTCATACCTTGCCGATATTGACCGCAGAGCGAGCGAAATGCACCTTCGGGCAGTAACAATACTTGCCGAAAAAGAGGGCGTGACAGAGCAGCTCAAAGCCGAAAATCAAATGCTGTGGGTACAAAAGATGAATGCCATCGACAGTGCCGTGACTGAGTTGGTGAACGCTGAGATGATCTACAACTGAGCCTGTCTCTGAAAAATGATTTTGAAAACACTTGACATCAAATCAAGCTGGCTCTATAATCATATCGAAAGAACGATCTGATTGCTCGTTTTATTGGCGCTCACCACCACGAAGGACAGACTTTTGCAATCGCAGCGGGGGAATGAAGATGAAACTTCTGTTCCTCCGCTGTCTTTTATTTCAAAAAGTTTGTCATATGAATTGTGCAGACGCCCTCTGCACAATTTGATTGTCACGTGTGCTGCTATCTTACCAAGCACTGAATTTGTGTCCACAAATTCGATTTAGGGCATACTGCCCTAACACCCGTTCATAAGTCGTTTACATTTACTACGCTTCAAGATAA
>CACYHL010000238.1 GCA_902774205.1 uncultured Bacteroidota bacterium
CCACGACTGCACTGAACCAACCTGCTTCAAACCTATCGACCTCGTAGTTGACCATATTGACAATACAACAGCAAGCATCTCTTGGAGCGACACTGTAGGCAACACCCTCTGGATTGTTGAATACGGCACAGCAGGCTTCCAACTTGGCAACGGCACAACTGTCTCTGTCACGACAACTTCTTACACAATCACCGGACTGACGGCAAACACACAATACGACATTTATGTTTATGCTGATTGCGGCGCTGAAGACGGTGTGAGCGCATCACTCACAACAACAGCGCTCACCAAAGTCTGCGCTGATGAAAACAGATGCCCGCTCAGAATTGAAATGCACGACGGTTATGGTGACGGTTGGGTAGAATCCAGCTGGTTCTCAACATACTATGGCTATTTATGGGTTACCGAAGATGACCAAAATGCCGGCTATGCGTTACTTGAAGACGGCTACGATGAAACTGTGACAATAGACATCTGCGAAGGCGCTAACGTCATTATAACTTGGTACACATACGGCTCTCTCAGCTATGCTGACGAAATCTCATTCGAGATTTACCTCGGTGACAATATGATAGCATCAGTCGCTGACGGAAGCACACTTGAAACAGGTCAGGTCATTAAAGGCTTCACCAATACTTGCGGTGTCGGCATCGAAGAGAACACCACAGCTGAAAAAGCTGTCGTAGTCTATCCTAACCCGACAAAAGACATTTTGAATGTCCGCGCTGAAGGATACAACAAAGTTGAGGTCGTGAACTTCCTCGGTCAGGTTGTCTATTCTTCACAAGTCGAAGGCAGCGTCTTCCAGATCAGCACAGCAAAACTCACCTCCGGCGTTTACTTCTTACGTCTCAGCGGTGACAGTGTTGTAACCAAGAAATTCGTGAAGGAATAATCCTTTTCCAAAACGATATTCCGAAGAGAGTTGTCAATTACGGCAACTCTCTTTTTTTTTCCAATATCATAAATGCTGTTGATATTAATTCATAAATAATTTCATTTATACAATAATATTATGTAAAAAGAATTTATCTTTGCAAAGTTATGTGTAAAAGAATGAGACGAGCATTAATCTTTTTTGGATTAATAATTTATTCCATTTGCCTTAATGCGCAGATTCCGTCCACACAGGGCACGGAGTTCTGGTTGACATTCATGTGGAACTACCAGAACTCAGCCACCACACGTCTGATATTGTCAGCAAAGAACGCGACCACCGGAACAGTCTCAAATCCGAACACGTCATGGAGCACGAACTTCAGCATACCCGCACACGGGCGTGTTGAGGTGACGATTCCCAACGCACAATGCTATATCACCTCAACGGAGCAGATTTTAAACAAAGGCATTTTGGTGCAAGCCAACGACACGATTTCGGTTTATGCCGCGAACTACTACGCCTACACGTTCGACGCCACCAATGTCCTGCCAATACAAGCGCTCGGAGACGAACACATAATAGCGACATACAACGGCATGTACAGTGGCAGCGAGTTCGCCATTGTCGCCACACAAAACAACACTGTCATTGATATCACCCCCTCTGTTGCCACGCAAGGCGGACACTCAGCAAACAGCACATTCACAATAACGCTCAATCGAGGACAAGTGTATCAAGTGATATCATCATCGGCGACTGGAGACCTCTCCAAATCGAAAGTGATGGCACGAGACTGCAAGAAGATAGCCGTATTCGCAGGCTGCCGCTGCACTAATATTCCCAACGGCTGTCCATACTGCGACCACATTGTCGAACAGACTTGGCCGGTTTTCTCGTGGGGTAAGGAATTTGTCGTAACCGGCTCCCTCACCCGCTCGCAAGACAGGGTGCGAATCACAGCCTCTGTCAACGGCACACAAGTGTACCGAAACGGTTCGCTCCTGACAACCCTAAACGCCGGCAACTCTTACGAGCTCACCATGACGAGTTCCACACCAGCAATCTACATCTCAGCGACCCAGCCGGTTTGTGTATATCTTTACATCGTGGGCAGCTCGTGCGGCGGCTCCAACGGCGACCCATCAAGCGTATGGATAAGCCCCGTTGAGCAGAGAATACAAGAAGTCACTTTCGGGACATTTTCACCAGGACAGACATTGAAACAGTATATAAACGTAATAACCCCGACCGCAGGCAAAAACTCCGCACGCCTTGACGGGAACAGCATCTCGTCCCAATTCTCAACTGTCCCGGGCAACACAACATACTCTTACGCACGAATACTCATCAGTCACGGCACCCACACCATCACCTGCGACTCTGGCGTGGTCGCGCATATCTACGGCCTCGGCACAGACGAGTCATACGCATACTCGGCAGGCAGCAGCGCCGCGAACCTCAAAAGCAAAATGTTCGTCAACGATGTATCAAGCGTTGACATATCAGCTTTACAAGAATATTGCTATGGTGACAGTATATTCTTCAAAGCTAACGTGCAAATGGCATACGACTCTATCATCTGGGAGTTCGGTGACGGCACTATCGCCGGCGGCGA
>CACYHL010000239.1 GCA_902774205.1 uncultured Bacteroidota bacterium
GTCTGTTTGTGTCGGTAAATCTGTTTTTTTTTTTTTTTTGCTCAGCTTCGCTTCGCGAGATCTTGTAAATCTTGTTGATTGTTCTCCTTTTCGCCTGCGGCGAAAAATTGTTTAGATTTACAAGATTTGTTCACATTACTGATTTATTTTTAGGTGTTCACGATTACTTCGTAATTCAGCCCGAAGGGCTAGGAGTATTAAAAATGCCGCTTGCGGCAAGGAGTATTTCAATTGTCAATTGTCAATTATCAATTTTCAACTGCCCTCTGCCCCCTGACTACTGACCACTATTTAACTCCACCTGTGTGAGTCCGCCTTTCTTGCCGGCGACAAAAAGTGCCGGGACTCCGCCTTGATGAATTAAATTATTGATATACAACGGTTCACCAATTATAAAACGCTCGCAGCGGAAGGTATCGCCTACGGTAATTTTTGAGTTTTCCGCCTCGATGACATCGAACTCACCGTCGCCAACACATTTCAGAAGCAGACGGCGCTTGGGATTCCAGCGAATTTCAATGGTGTCGCCGGAAACGATATTTTCGGCCAGCAGGGCGTCGGTGATAATGAAATGCGAACTACGTTCTTTCTTGTCACCACAACGGTCGGCAATAAAGGTTTGCCAGTCGGGATAGCCTATGAATAGTGAAAGAAAATCGAGACTATCCTCGCGAACACCCTTGTATCCGCCCACATACCCCCATATCCTTTTCAGGGTTGTGGTGCTGAGTTTACGCTTAACGCCGATGCGCTCCTGCATCTGATATTCAAGTATCTCGAAATCCTTGCTTGTATTAAGCGGATGACCGCACGATTTCTCCACATCGTGCTTAAGTTTTTCCAAATCAGAGGTTTCTATCTTCATATATTTTTGCCGTTATTTTTGCAAAGTTACAAAAAAAATAACATAGCTTTTTATTCTGTTTAGGTTCTGTTTATAAAAACATTTTAGTTCTGTTTAGGTTCTGTTTGGAAAATGTCTCATAAGAGTAGAGTGTCGTCAATAACCAGCGAGCAAGTTACTGCTATGGTGGAATTTATGTGTTTTATATCTCCATTGGGATAGAATTTTATTTCATTAATGAAGTTTGTGTTCAAATATTTTGTGCGACCAAAGAAAAAATCCGACATTGGTATTTATCATTATTTTTTCATATTTTTGCAATATGGAAGAAGACACACTTAGTTCATCGGAATATCCAAAAGCACAACAATTTGGGCTATCGGACAAAGCCACTGACTATTCGGAGATTTGTTCGCGCAAGCATTTCCGTATATTCAAGATGCAGCGCTATGGACGTTGGTACGCTTTGAAAGGTCTGCAGCCCGACTTTATTGCCGATCCATTTTGGATGCGTGTGCTGGAAAAGGAATTCGATATCGGTGTGAAGATGAGCCATCCCAACATAGTGAAAGTGCTTGGACATGAAAATGACCCCGTGGCTGGACAATGTATTGTGATGGACTTTGTCGATGGACGCACGCTTGAAGAGTTTCTAAAAGAGAACCCCTCTCTGGAAAAACGCAAAAAAGTGGTGGAGCAGCTGCTTTCGGCCATACGTTACTGCCACTTGTTGCAAGTGGTGCACCGCGATTTGAAACCTTCTAATATTCTCGTCACCCGCAACGGCGATGATGTTAAACTTATCGATTTCGGATGTGCGGACACCGATTACCACGCCAATCTGAAAGGCCCCGCCTACACCGAGGGCTACGCCGCCCCCGAGCAGCTAGCCGGCGCTCCTGTGGATTGTCGTACAGACATATATTCTTTTGGGGTGCTGCTGAGTGAAATTCTCCCCAAACGTTACCGCCTCGTGGCACGCCGCTGCACCCAAGCCGACCCGGCCCGTCGATATGGCAACGTGGATGCAGTGGAACGGGCTATCAAAAACACCGACACAGTACGGAAATCCCTGTGGGTTGCAATTCCAGCGGTGATTTTGTTGTTGGCATTGACTATTATATGGCCAAAAGAATTAATGGCGGTAAGAAACCAGTCCGAAACAACCGTTGTTTCTGATACAGTTCCCCATCGAAGCGAGATGACTGCGGTATCATCCGAAACACCCCTTTCACCAACACAAAACATCCTGGTTGCAAATTCCATAAACACACCAGTACAATCGCAACCCTCTCTTCAGACAGAAACCCCAGCTGTACCAAACATAAAGACTTCTGACAACGAACAAATTGTTACAAAAAAAAGTTTGGACGAGGTAGTGGTACTTATGAAAAAATATTGTGAAGGCAAATACAACGAGTTTATGCGCGAGATTTCCGCAGACTCCAATATGTACTACGAAAAAGCCCAGATGCTGATGTCCGTAAAGTCTTCAGAAATGTTCTTGGCAGTCCACACCATTTTCATGCCAATGCTCGGCGAATTATCGTTTGATATTGCCGATGCGGCAAGAGGACGACTTGCCGAAGAAGC
>CACYHL010000240.1 GCA_902774205.1 uncultured Bacteroidota bacterium
ACATTTTATTTTATTTCCGTTAACGGATCCGGAGTCGCCGGATCTTTTGTTTCATAGCGTTTCACAGAACAATGACGCAGTCCGCTCAAAAATGTAAATAAAATGATAAATTTGTGACTGAACTACATTTTTCAGAATTTCAGAATGCTATAATCAGTACTTAGTCAGCTTTATTGAAAGCGTTGTCAATTGTAAAAGATTTTTTTAAGTTAGAGCTGTCATTGTTGCCGACAATACGGAGAGTGCAAATGAAAGTTATTAAAAACAGGCGAATGCTGCTGGCTGCTGCAGTGTCTGCCATTATGTTTTCCGGTTCCGCCTATGCTGCGAACTACGAACAGGAAATGATCATTGTTCACCCTTTTCAGTGGACATATGACAACATTGCCAAGGAATGTACCGAGTACCTTGGCCCGGCAGGCTATGACGGCGTGCAGATTTCCCAGCCTGCCGAACATATTGCCAGAACCGATGTATGGTGGGCAGTTTATCAGCCGGTGAATTTCAAGAATTTCACCACCATGACCGGTAATGAGCAGCAGCTGAAAAATATGCTTAAGGCCTGTAACGATGCCGGCGTTAAGGTGTTTGCCGATGCGGTGTTCAACCAGCGGGCAACCAGCGGTCAGGGCCTGGGAGGCAGCGGCTTCAGCTACAAGAACGCCTCACGACACAAATCAAGGATTGTCTCCAGCGCGTACTGAATCCAAGAGGCGTGGCAGTGGTCATTGAGGCGCAGCACCTATGTATGTCAATGCGCGGCGTACAAAAACAGAATGCGATGATGACAACATCTGAGTTTACCGGGGCATTCCTGAAAAACACCAATACACGCCAAGAGTTTATGCACCTTATCGGAGCAGATCTTCATTAGAATAACAATAAAATTTAACATCATAAACTATGAAAAATATTTTGATAATTGGAGCTTGTGGACAGATTGGTTCAGAACTCACCCCGTTTTTGCGTAATATTTACGGCACCGACCATGTTGTGGCAGCCGATTGCATCTATCCGCTGAAAGGTGATTTGGCAGAGAGCGGACCTTCATGCAAGATTGACGCCACAAACCCGCAGGATATTGCTGACGCAGTGAAGAAATATAACATTGACGCCATCTATAACCTTGCGGCAATTTTGTCAGCAAAAGCGGAAGCAAACCCTATGCTCGGCTGGCGTGTCGGAGTCGGCGCGGTACTGAACTGCCTTGAGGTGGCAAGAGAGAACCACTGCGCACTTTTCACCCCGAGCTCAATCGGCGCCTTCGGTCCAGATACACCACACGACAACACACCGCAGGACACGATTCAGCGTCCGAAAACCATTTACGGTGTGACAAAAGTCACCGGCGAGCTCATCAGCGACTACTATTTCAAACGTTTCGGCGTTGACACACGCTCGGTACGCTTCCCTGGTCTGATTTCCAATGTCACACTTCCGGGCGGCGGCACCACAGATTACGCTGTTGATATTTATTATGCGGCAGTGAAAGAGGGTAAGTTCACCTGCCCGCTGAAGCCGGGAACATTCCTTGATATGATGTACATGCCTGACGCACTGCGCGCCACTGTCGAACTCATGGAAGCCGACCCCGCAAAATTAGTGCATCGTAACTCATTCAATATCACAGCAATGAGCTTTGAACCGGAGATGATTGCAGCGGAAATCAAGAAACATATTCCATCATTCAAAATGGACTACCAGCTTGACGAACTCCGTCAGGGCATTGCCGACTCATGGCCAAACAAGATGGACGACAGCGTTGCGCGGAAGGAATGGGGCTGGGCTCCGAAATACGACCTGCAGACAATGACAGTTGACATGTTGGAAGTTTTGAAGAAGCGTTTTAACAAGTAAAGCAACAAATCACCTTATAGGGTTGAAGGATTCTTTGCAGCCTAAAAATTCACGACTATGGCATCGGAAAATTTCATAGACTACGTTAAGATATTTTGTCGTTCAGGAAACGGCGGAGCAGGCTCGGCGCACTTGCTCCGAACGGCGCAAGACCCCAAGGCCGGTCCTGACGGCGGTGACGGCGGCAAAGGCGGAGACATTGTTTTCAGGGGAAACCGCAACCTATGGACTCTTCTGCACCTGCGCTACACCAAGCACATTTTCGCTGATGATGGCGGCAACGGCGAAGCCAACCAGCGTTTTGGCAAAAACGGAGCCGATGTGGTTACAGACGTGCCGCTCGGCACAATTATCCGCGATGAGGAGTCTGGCGAAGTTATCGGCGAAGTGCTCGAAGACGGGCAGCGTGTCGTGGTCATGCGCGGCGGCCGCGGGGGGCAAGGCAACGTCCATTTCAAAACTGCCACACGCCAAACACCGCGCTTCGCCCAACCCGGTGAGGAGGGCGTTGAAGGCTGGCTCGTCTGCGAACTGAAAGTGCTCGCCAATGTCGGGTTAGTGGGATTTCCAA
>CACYHL010000241.1 GCA_902774205.1 uncultured Bacteroidota bacterium
AGTCACAATGTATGGAGGGGGCAGCACCAATAACCCACACTCCGCCCATTTTAAACTGATACACAAGAAATCATAGCACATTTCTCACCCAAAGTAAAGAGGCAAATTTGTGAAAATGTCAAAGAGAATGCCGCGCCAATCGTTTATTATTTCCAAACAACTTGCTATCCGCCCGCCAAATGACGACGGCTGAATCCCAAAGAGATAAATTTTTTTGAAAAAAAACTTGACAAACGCCGCAGAGTGTGATATAGTGTTAAGGCACTCAGCGAGTGTGCCGAAAATTTGATAAATGCGAGTGTGCTGGAACTGGCAGACAGGCACGTTTGAGGGGCGTGTGTTGCATGACGTACGGGTTCAAGTCCCGTCACTCGCACCAAGTTTCTCTATCCCGCAAATGCCCGATTTTGGGCATTTGCGGGTTCTCTCTTTTTATACGGGGCTTCATTTGCCCTCAAATGTTCATTATCTTGTTCATTACGGCGATGAATTCCAATGAACACGCCCTCTCAGCCCTTCTTTTTGCCGAGAAGCTCGTTATAAATGTCGCCGACAACATCCACCGCTCTGGCATTGGCTGCCGCGACCTCATGCGCGTAAATATTCAGCGTCGTGCTGGTTTCGGAGTGACCTAACACCGCCGAAATAGTTTTGATGTCGATCTGATTGCTCGTGATGGCTGTCGTCGCATAAGCGTGGCGGAAAGCGTGTAAGCCTTTGAACGCCAGCTCCCTTGCCTCACAGAAGCGTTCCAGCCAAGTGTACGGCGTGTTCGGGTGCATCGGTTCACCGTTCCATTTTATGAACAGTCTGTCTGTGTCCTGCCATTGATCTCCGCAGTTGACCATCTGCTCATGCTCTTCAAACTGATAGAGCTGCAAGAGCCTGACGGTATCTGCGGAGATTTTCAGTATGCGGCGGCTGCTCTTGGTCTTGGGTGTTCCGGTGTAGGTGCCGGTGCGGTGGTTTCTGTAATTGGAAGTCCGGTTGATACTCAATGTCTGATTGTCAAAGTCAATGTCCTTCCATTCCAGTCCGAGTGCCTCGCCCTTGCGCAGACCGTAGAAAATCAGCAGATGGAAGAAAACGTGGTAGTTCATCGGAGCGTTTTCATTCAAGTCCTCCAGCAGCTCGACGATTTCTTCCGTGGAGTAGATTTCCTTATCCTTCTTCTCGGTCTTGACGGTGATGACATTGCGGCAGGGATTGTCTGTTATCAATCCGCAGCGTATCGCGTAGGTCATTACGTCCGAGATGAATGTCAGGTAATGCTTCTGGGATTTCTGCGACAAGCCCTCGCCGGTGTGCTGATTGACGCCCTTCGCGCTCAGGCTGACGATGAATTTCTGCAACTGGCTGTAAGTGATGTTGTCGATATACAGATTGCCGAGAATTTCGTAGGTGCGCTCCCTGCAACCCTTCATACGTTCCAGAGTGCTGATTTTGATTTCCTGCGTCTTCTCCATCAGATCCAGCCATTCGTCCGCCACCTCTTTGAATTTGGCGCGGCGGTTGATTTCGCGCTTCTCAAAGCTGGCTTCAAACAGCGTCGCCGCCTTGTTGACTTCCTTCGTGATCTGCTTGGGATTCATGCCCGCTTCGGGACGCCAAGTCATGGATTTAACGATCTGCTTGCCTGTGATGTCGTAGCCGAGCGACACTCGGATAAGATAGGATACCTCGCCGGACGCGCTCGTTCTTTTGGTTATGTTTGCCAAGTGTCTTCCCTCCCTTAGTCGAAAATTCCCGCCGGAACGATGTCCTCCGTACTGTAATGGCAGTACAGCGCTTCAAAGAGCATATCCAGATTGATCAGTCTCTTTTTGCCCACATAGTAGACCTGCAGCTCGCCGTTGGCAATCATGCGGCGAATGGCTCTCATGCTGATCGCCGTGTCGGGGTCAACCGATCTGATTTCCTCAAGGGCTTTGTTCAGCGTCCTCATGCGGGGAACCGATAAGGGTCTTTTCAGCGTAACGGTGTTGCTTTCATTGGTTTTCACGGTTTACACATCCTTAAAATATTTATTTGGCAAATTTGGTTTTGCCGTGTGCTATTGTAATCGCTTCCGCGACAGAGTTGAAATGTACAAATTCATTAAAAATCCGATTCTGACACACTTGACAAACAAAAAACGAGACTATTATTTTTCATATCGTCTTTTTATGCAACTATATAGGCCATAGTACGCCTGCATTCGATGAAAAATGCTAACGATACGTTTTTACAAGTTTTTTTACTTTTTCTTTGCAGAATCCTTTACGAAACGATTTTCAGTGCGATACATACCGCCAATGCCTGATCGACCGCTGCCATAAGGCAATCCGGCAGACTGCCGATGTATTCTTTCAGCCGCAGCTTGTCGATGGTTCTGATTTGCTCTGTAAGGGCGGTATTCTACGGCTTGTGATGGGGACAATCACTATCACAGGACTGTACTGATTTCCAACGTCATTCGATACGACCAGAACCGGACGTGTGCCTGCCTGTTCCGAACCGACGATTGGATCGAGTTCCGCATAGTAGAGGTCGCCGCGTCGTATCTCTTTGTTCACTTGCTTCTTCCTCCGTTTTTTACGTCTTACAACCAATATCAAAGCACAGGACGGCTATCTGAATTGACTCGTGTTTTGCCCAAACCGCCCTGTGCCTGATTTTTGCTATTGGTAGTTGCATTCTATTTGTCCTCGACGCCCGAATGCCGGGAAGTCGTCAAACGGTCAGCAGTTTACTGACGCCACGGGAATCTCACCCTGCTGCTCCTCACAGCACCGCATCGCGGGAGTACCATTGTCTACCTTGCGGGTTATCGCGAAAAGAATCGGGTACTGCCCGATATTTTAAGTCGATGGTTGTCGCTCGCTGCCGATTGGCAGGTCATGGCGCACCGCTTCACACGCTGTTCTATCTCAGATCCGCAAGGGGGAAGTATTTGACGAATGATGTTTGGTTGTCAAGGTACAAATTGCTGTTGACAGCCACATTGTTTCAACAGCATGTCCGGGGCTTTTTAACCCCTTCACTATATAGCCGGTGGGAAAGGCTGTTTTTCTACATGATTTTTCATTGTTTACAATTTGTTTACAATGTAATCCTTCAATCGGTTCAATCTTGCAGAAACAGCCTTTTCATTCATGCGGAGAACCTGTGCGATGTCATGCAGGGAATATCCATTCAGTCGCAAAAGAAGAATTTTCAGCGTCTTTTCCTCAGTATGGGACAAAATCTGGAACAGACGGGCATCCTCGATTTCGTCCAGCATCGCTTCAACCGTGAACACTTCCATGCCGTCAACATCTTCGGTAGAGAATCTCACATCGTCATCGGCACCTTTCACATCGTCAATCGACTGAACATTATGCTCGTAGAATCTTCTCTCCGCATTGAAGTCTTCCAAATCGCTCTTGCGGAGTTCC
>CACYHL010000242.1 GCA_902774205.1 uncultured Bacteroidota bacterium
GCGTCCCTTGCGAATGGCGCAGATTCTTGTAAGATAAAAATTGTATTTCTTTTGAACCTTCCCAAAAAACGACATACCTTTTTCATAATCGTTACCGAGGCCGTCCAACGGAAACACGTCGATGAAAATACCGCGATGAAGGGGAACCCTCTTATTTTCAATCAGTGTCGTCGCCGTGTTATAGAGTTTGGAATAAGGATAGCAAAATGTCTTGTCTTGGGAATAAGGGGATTCTAGTACATATCCGTTAATGGTGACATTTTTCATTAATTCCATAAAGCGATTGTAGTCCTCGCGCGGCATTCCCACATCAATATCGTCATCCCACGGAATAAAGCCTTGATGTCTGATCGCTCCAAGCATGGTTCCGCCAAGAGCATAATACCTCAGTCCGTTCTCTATACAAAAGGAATGAAACCATCCAAACATTTCCAACAAAGCCTGCTGCAAATCTGTTAGCTTCCGTTGGTCTTGGCTTAAATTAGCCATTAAAATCACCCTTTGTCTTTAATCTTTTAATTTTGTCTCGTTTTCCAAATAATACAAAACGAAGGCTGAAACTCTGATTCAGTAATGCCGTCATCAATATCAAAATCATTATTGTGATAAAATAATTCCCGCCCACCAGGCAAATTCCGCTTATTGTATTGAAATGAGGTACACTTTTTAGCTTCAAAATATTCAATACAAAGCCGTGAATAAGATAAATCTCCAACGAATTCAAACCAGCCCAGTCGAGCATCCCCGCAATGCGGCGGAAAAGGGTCATTTGCCAAACAGCACCCTTCGCAATGTGCGATTCTGATTGAACAGCGCAGTCATGAGTGCCAATATCGTCATGGTTATCACATAATTGGTCAGCGTCAGACTGATTCCTTGAACACTCGCGAAACTCGGCGCCAAGCGCATTTGCAGAAGACTCAACACCGGATACTGCCCCAAATATATCTCCAGACTGTGTACACCGGCCAACCGCAAGGGAGTACCCCCCCAGCTGTGTATTTTCACATAAAGTGATTTGCATAAACCAATCACTGCAACGCAGCCCACCACCGATGCAAAAGCCCTTACAACAATGCCAGATCCTCTGTCTGAAATTTCATAAAGATTGATATGTGTCAGAATCAACAGCCATATAAACAAACTGACAGCAACCGTGATATCCGCTGCAGCCGCGCCTTTTAAATACTCAAAAATGTGATCTCTTACTTTTCCGTAGAAAAAGCCAAGCCAATAAAACGGCATATAATACAATGTCAGCTTAATACACAAAAACGACAATCCCATCACCACGCCGATTCCCGTCAAAACAGCCATTCCCGCGATATATACTGCCGTCAATAAGGCAATGCGTTTTAAGGTTTGTTCATCAGGAATCAATTGGCGAGATACAAATTCCGCTATTCCAAAAAATATGCTGATCGTCCAGATGGTAAACAGGAACCAATAGCCGTTATCCATGTGCCAAAGCAGATATTTAATATCAAGAAAATCCGACTGTCCAAGCAGCAGCCCGCGCACTACTAACGTCCATACGCACCAAGGCAACAAATATGCCACCGTGCGCCGCTTTATGTATTTCCACAAAGACTTGCCGTCGGTAACGCCTCGGCTGTATCGTGTGACATATCCTGAAATCAATATAAAGAGGGGCATTTGCAAGCTCCATATTACATTAAACAAAAAACTCTTTTCCGAATCTTCCGTACAGCCGGTCATGGTGTGTCCTAAGACCACCATCAACATGGCTATACCTCTCATAATGTCTACAAAGTCATTTCGGTTTTTGGTCTTATCCATAAAAGAGACATCACCTCAATCTTTCTTGAGTTGACGGTATCCCGTCATTGTCTTGCAAACACTCTAAATACAATACCTCTCAGCCAGTTTGGCATAAGCACCTGTAAAATCAAACGCTCCATTACATTTACACAGTAACGGGGAAAGCCAATCATATGTCTTTGAAGCATCAATTTCTGAATACCCGCTTCACTCTTAAAATACTTTATGCCACCACGACGTTGATACATATCCGCTCCCGTGCGGACATAAACTAATGTGTCCGGTAGATTGGCAAACACAAATTCCTGCAGCGCCAGCCTGATCCATAAGTAATAGTCCTCATTCCAGAACCAGTCCTGATAGCTGCCGACTCTTAGAATGTCTGATTTTTTAAACATGACAGTCATGTGGTTGAAAGGACACCTTTTTTTTATATACGCCTTTAATGCGGCATCCGTTTGGGGCACAACTCTTTTTCCTACAATCTCATCTGTTGAAGTGATAAACTCCTCAATTTGTCCGCCAAGTATCGTTACATTAGGATGATTGTCAAAAAAGCGAAGCTGATTTTCACAACGTTTAGGTTTACTAATATCATCGGTATCCATTCGCG
>CACYHL010000243.1 GCA_902774205.1 uncultured Bacteroidota bacterium
GCGCACCGCGAGAGCTCGGCACCCACAACGGTGAAGAGGTTTCTGTTGTGATTGGCCGTTACGGTCCGTATATAAAATTCGGCTCCAAAAACATAACATTGCCAAAGGGCATGAACCCCACGGACATAACCCTTGAAGAAGCCGTGGACCTTATTGACAACGCCTCCACAAAAAACGTAATCCGCTCATACACAGAAGATAACACTTTAAAAGTCATGAACGGTCGCTACGGAGCCTATCTCACAAAAGACGGCAATAACTACAAACTCCCGAAAGGCACTGTCCCTGAGATGTTAAGCTATGAGGATTGCATGAACATCATAAACTCATCTTCACCGACAAGCAAAAAACGGATTATCCGTAAAAAGAGTTCATAAAAAATGAGAAAAAGCAGACCGAATCCCGCCCGAATCATCATCTCTATTCTACTGATAATGATGATATTACCGCTTTCCGCGCAAATCAGGACGGGAGCGGAGCGCACCGAAGAGTACATGCCGTTGCTTCGTGGCAAACGTGTCGCAATCTGCGGCAACCACACCTCTATGGTCGGCTATGTGCATTTGGCTGACACGCTGCTCTCTTCAGGCATCAATTTGGTCAAGATTTTCTGTCCAGAGCACGGTTTCCGCGGGGAGGCCGAGGCGGGGGCGAAAGTTGAATCGGGGCGCGACACAAAAACAGGGCTGCCAATCATATCGCTTTATGGCAAAAACAAGAAGCCGACTAAGGAGCAAATTTCTGATTTAGACGTGATTATCTTTGATATTCAAGATGTCGGCTGCAGATTTTACACCTACATTTCCACACTTCACTATGTGATGGAAGCGGCGGCGGAGCAAGGGAAAGAGGTCATCATCTTAGACCGCCCGAACCCCAACGGCCATTATGTTGCGGGGCCGGTTTTGGAGACGGGCTACACCTCTTTCGTGGGAATGCACAAGGTTCCAGTTGTCCACGGCATGACCATAGGCGAATACGGGCAGATGACAAACGGCGAGGGCTGGCTTGCGGGCGGGGTGAAATGCAACCTGACGGTCATTAAGATGGATGGTTACACCCACTCAACACGCTATTCGCTGCCGATTGCCCCCTCCCCTAACCTACGGAGCGATGCGGCGATACTGCTCTACCCATCACTATGTTTCTTCGAAGGAACCTGCATCAGTGTGGGGCGCGGCACCAGCACCCCGTTCGAGGTTTATGGCGCACCAGAACTCACCGCAGGCGACTTTTTCTTCACGCCAACACCAATAAAAGGAGTTTCTGAAAATCCACCGCACAAAGGCGAGAAATGCCGGGGCTTCTCTCTTTCGACATTTGCAAACGAAGAACTGAAAGAGACTCATAACAACTTCACTATCAAATATTTACTAACCGCATACAATACACACCCAGACAAAAGCAAGTTCTTCACCAACGCCGCTTTCTTCGACAAATTAGCAGGAACATCAAAATTAAGGGAGATGATCATTGCGGGTAAAACAGAGCAGGAGATAGAAGAGAGCTGGTCTGAAAATCTGCGGCAGTTCATTGTAATGAGGAGACAGTATTTGTTGTATGAGGAATGAGGAGTTAGGAGATAGGAGTGAGAAATTAGGAGTGAGGAAGTATAGTGCAATCGTAGAGACGGTGTGCCACCGTCTCGTTAAAATGAAAAACAAAAATTAAAAATCAGAAAACAGAATATTTATGCAAAATCGTAGAGACGGTGTGCCACCGTCTCGTTAAAAATGAAAAATTAGAAGATATAATATGAAAAAAATATTAGTTTTAATTATAATATGTAATTTATTCATTATAAGCGCATTCGGACAGGAGAAAAGTGTTTTTACAGGGGGCGTGCGCGCGGGATTCACCGCCTCGCAGATTTCGGGAGACGAATTATCGGGGTGGCACAAAATGGGCGCATACGCCGGCGGCTTCGTCAATTTTCCAGTCAGCGAGAATAGGAAATGGAAGTTGCAAGGCGAGATAAACTTTATAATGAAAGGGAGCAACAAGTTCATAAAAGCGAGAAAAGACGGCACAATACCAAACAAATATATGCTCACGCTGATGTATGTTGAAGTTCCGTTTTTCGCGAAATACCAGCCAGTGAAATGGTTTGAAGTTGAGGCCGCGCCAGCATTGAACGTTCTGTTTTTCGCACAAGAAAAAGATTCCAATGGCAAAATGCCTGGTCGCCAAGCATTCCGCCCACTCGAGTTTTCATTCATCGCAGGATTTTCTTTCATAATAAAAGAGCACTTCGGAATAAACGTCAGGTGGAGCACATCTGTAATTCCTGTGCGAGTTCCAGACGGGGAACATTCTCAAATCAGAATCAGAAAAAAACAGTACAACGATGTAATAGCTACGAGTTTGTACTATGAGTTTTAGCAATACCA
>CACYHL010000244.1:0-2379 GCA_902774205.1 uncultured Bacteroidota bacterium
CACCGAAAAGAACTTCCTCTCACTCTTTACCGCCATCAACAAAATGGCGGTAAAATACGATATGCCCATTCTGTATTCCTGCCACCCCCGCTCCAAAAAGCGGTTGGAAGAATCCGGCTTTGTGCTGGACAAGCGTGTGATTCAGCATGAACCGCTGGGGTTCCATGATTACAACTGTCTGCAAATGAATGCTTTTGCCGTAGTGTCTGATAGCGGTACACTGCCCGAAGAAAGCAGTTTCTTTACCTCCATCGGCAAGCCGTTTCCGGCGGTCTGTATCCGCACATCGACCGAACGTCCAGAAGCACTTGACAAGGGCTGCTTTATTCTGGCGGGCATTGACGAAAACAGCCTGCTGCAAGCCGTCGATACTGCCGTGGAAATGGACAGGAATGGCGACAACGGCATTCCTGTCCCCGATTATGTGGACGAAAACGTGTCGGACAAGGTGGTCAAGATCATTCAATCCTATACCGGCGTGGTCAACAAGATGGTTTGGAGGAAGTTCTGATATGAATATTCTCATAACCGGCGCAAAGGGTTTTGTGGGGCGCAATTTAACCCAAAATCTCAAAAATATCCGTGATGGTAAGAATCGCACCCGCCCCAATATACAGATTGAGGAAGTATACGAATACGATATTGACTCCACACAGGAAGTACTGGACGAATACTGTGCCAAGACCGATTTCGTATTCAACCTCGCAGGCGTCAACCGTCCCGAAAATCCCGAGGAATTCCGAGAGGGGAATTTTGGATTTGCCTCGGTTTTACTGGATACCCTGAAAAAGCATAAAAATACCTGCCCGGTCATGCTGTCAAGTTCGATTCAGGCAACATTACAAGGCAGGTTTGGCACATCGGAATACGGTTTGTCAAAGAAGGCGGGCGAGGATTTATTTTTTGCCTATGAGGAAGAAACAGGCGCGAAGGTGCTGGTTTACCGTTTCCCGAATTTGGTGGGAAAATGGGTGCGCCCGAATTACAACAGTGCCGTCGGCACTTTCTGTCACAACATCGCCAACGATCTGCCGATTACCGTCAATGACCCCAGCGTGGAATTGGAACTGCTTTTTGTTGATGATTTGGTGGAGGAAATGCTGGACGCATTAGAAGGCAAAGAACACCACTGCGAATTTGACGGGGTGAAGACCGTCCTTACCCAAAATGGAAAATATTGTGCTGCACCCGTAACGCATAAAGCAACCCTCGGCAGAATCGTGGATTTGTTGCATATTTTTCATGACCAGCCGCAGACGCTCATCATGCCGGAAATCGCCCCCGGCAGCTTCGAGAAAAAATTGTACTCGATGTACCTTTCTTATTTGCCGAAGGAGAAGGTTGCGTTTGATCTGAAGATGAACTGCGACGAGCGCGGCAGTTTCACCGAATTGCTTAAAACAGAAAAATGTGGTCAATTCTCGGTGAATATTTCCAGACCGGGTATCACCAAAGGACAGCACTGGCATAACAGCAAGTGGGAATTTTTTATTGTAGTGAGCGGTCATGCGTTGATTCAGGAGCGCAGAATCGGCAGCGATGAGGTGATTGAATTTGAGGTCAGTGGCGAGAAAATGCAGGCGGTGCATATGCTGCCGGGATATACGCACAACATCATCAATCTCAGTGACACGGAAGACCTTGTTACCGTCATGTGGGCCAACGAACAATTTGACTCAAACCACCCCGATACTTTCTTTGAACAGGTATGATGTCGTATTTATGATATGAAATATTATACAAGAGCAATGCGGATTTGAGAAGGCTTGATGGGGGTTTTAACATCTATTACTGTTACAGGGTCAAATATTGGTATTTGAGGTAATGTAAGCGGAGTTGCAGTACCGTCAACATGATATCTTTTTTGTTCACGATAACTGATATACTCATCTTTTTTCAGCGGTTCTGAGCCTATAAAGAGAGAGGTAGTTGTGCCTGCTTGCGTTAGTGTGCGACATGAAACCGGCAATTGGTAACCATATGGTTCATATGATGTAGCTTGCGTACCAAGCTGAAGCTGCACATGCTCTAATTGTTCGCCGTATGTTCTCAAAGAAATACGGATATATTCTGCGTTATCGGTTGCGTGAATGACGCCGCCCGATTGGCCGTGGTTGCTGTGCCTTGAACCAATGGGTCTTTTGTCGTTATCATAGAGCAGCCACCCATACCAAGGTGAAATTTGCGTTTCATCAATAAACGCCGAGGAAAACGCATAGCTTGCTGATTTGTCGATTTTTATGAATGGCGAGGTTCTCTCTTGATAGGCATTAAAAGTGTCAAGCGCGATATAGCCACTATCATTCAGCAGATACCCATCTACCCAGCCGTTTTCAGCAGTGATTTCCGGCATTTTTCTAATTACACCTGCTGTTTTCT
>CACYHL010000244.1:2415-3404 GCA_902774205.1 uncultured Bacteroidota bacterium
ACTGCCGCCGTAAATCTGGTAATCCAGCAAATTGGATGTGTGAGCTATCAGCGTAAGTGGCAGTTCGCCCGTAATCCCTTTTCGGGTAATTAAATTCTGCCAATAGATTTCGGATTTTGATAACGTTTCTGGTAAGTAATCCACATCCATTCCGCAAGCCTTCGCCATATACATCTCCTTGCGGCTCACGGGTTCAGGCAATTTCACATCTGTTCCGCACAGATAAGCGAGATACAACTCAGAACGTGAAAAAGGTTCGGCAGGCAGAGGTACATCCATTCCGCACAGTTTCGCATAGTAGTACTCCAATCGGGAGGTCGGATACGGAAGTTTCCAGTCTTCTCCGCAGAGTTTCGCCAAATAAATTTCTTCTTTCGATGCAGGTGTCATATAGCAGCACTCCTTTTGATATAACAGTATTTTGTTAATTTCATATATGATATAATCCAGCATAATATCAAATATGAAATTCAACGTTTATATTGTATCATATAATACCCAAAATGTAAATACACAACTTTTTAGGACTTAATGATATATAAAGCAAATATTTAATGCAATATTATTCTATATATCTATTAATTATTCATTTTAAGCAACGTGTTGCGATATCAACTCTTATAATGTAACATAAAATTTTTTTAGCTCATAAATATGATATTTATAATTTTAAATGATAACTTTAGCGGTTTTTTATAGCTTTATTGTACAAATAAAAAGCATTACTCATCATACAGCGTTAGCAGTCCTATTAAAATACAAATCAACATAAAAGCAGCACATTCGTGAAAATGCAAATAATGAAGTTCAGTAACCATAGCCAAAAGGGCAGGCTTTTCCCCACCATTTTTGACGAAGTAAAAAATAAATGAAAAATCCCGCCTTGCACACAGCACCTAGCAATAACGTAAATCAAGCAAATTGCTCCCTATATTTTAAGGATTTAAGATTTTCAAAAACCAAATTGATGATTTTTTCGACTTTTTCCA
>CACYHL010000245.1 GCA_902774205.1 uncultured Bacteroidota bacterium
CAAATTGCGAACACAAGAGGGTCTGGAACCATTGTGCACATAGTCAAAGATGTCACCATCAGGACGATAATTATTAATGGTGTTGACTACATCTGTATCTCAGATGTAGCCAGGCAGAAGAATGCTATTGATCCCAACGGAGTAATTGGTAATTGGATGCGAAATCGTAATACAATCGAATATCTCGGTTTGTGGGAAACGCTTCACAATCCAAATTTTTAACCCCCTCGAATTCGAGGGGTTTAGGAACACAGCGGTGTCAGGAACCTCTGTGCTCAAAGCAAAGGGGGCTCGCATCAATCAATGCGGGCCCCTTTGATGCATTTTAGTACATAAAAATTTGGGTGTTTCTCAAAAATGTTGTACCTTTGCACCCGTCTAAATGTCAACCTTAACACGGGAGACTATGACAAAACATTGATTCAATGAAAGGTATATAAAAAACAATACCCGCTAACTTGACCTTGCGGACAGAGGATAGCGGGATTACCGGTGCAAAGATAGTTATTTTTATAATACGAACCAAATATTTTAAGAAGAATTTTATGAAATACGTTGATTTTGAGCGATTTTTCTCGCAAAAGAGACTTAACAGATACGTTATGGCCTGCTATGGTGACAAACGCAAGGCTATGACACTCTATCGCTATAATCTACGATTGTCACAGGAGATGTTTACCGTCATTTGTTGTTTTGAGGTATCGCTAAGGAATGCCATTGATTCAGAACTTGTTCCACAACTTGGCCCAGAATGGTTGAAAGATTCTGTGATGCCTGGCGGCATATTCACCTTACCTTATCTTTCTGAAACGCACGAAAAGATCTTTAAGCGGTATGAAAAACTGAACAAAAACGGGTTGTACTCTCATTCCAAATTGCTTGCTTCTTTGGACTTCTTCACATGGAAATATATGTTTTCGCCAGTCCAATATAACCAGACAAAGCAAGTGCTCTTGAATGTCTTTCCCAACAAACAGAAGTCATCCAAAGGCAATCAGATCAACAGGCAGTTTATTTATAACGAACTCGATAAAATCAATTCCTTGCGTAATCGTATAGCCCACCATGAGCCAATTTGTTTCCGTACAGGGCAGGATGTCATTTATACGGACTATGTCATTAAGGAACTTGCTAAGATTCAAACACTCTTTTCATGGATGGGTATCGATGGAAAGTCGATGCTGTTCGGACTTGACCACGTTCAAAAGGTATGTGACAAGATTGACGGATTAAGATATTAGTAAACATAACGGGGTCTGGCCAGTGATAGGTTCTCTGAACAAAAAATCGGACTGATGTTTGGTCAGTCCGATTTTTATTATTTTCTTTGCAGCGCAATGGCGGGGAGGACATCCGCTTTGCGTTTGATGCCAAAGCATCAGTAGTTATTCTCTTTTTACGTAAATAGACCTGTTACATCCGACCAACTCATCATCGAGCACAGCGGCGCCACATGGTGGGTGCACGTCAGTTGCCGCATCGACCTGACGAAGAACCGCCGAAAAGCGTTTAAAGGAGTGAAGAAGTGAAAAGTGAAGAAGTGAAAAGTTTGCTACCGCCATGAAGCAAGGATATATCAGACTACAACGCGATTTACTGTCGGTGCCAGAGGTGGCCGACATGTATGCCGAGGAAGGTGCCACAGGCTTGGGTCTCTATGTGGCCATCAACCTGTACCTGTCTCATTGTGAGGGAGGTTGGGGTGTCTATAACGGCAAGCGACTGTCGGCCATCGCCGTCGAAGCCCACCGCCATCGCAGCGACGTGAAGCGTATCGTGGAAGACTACGGGTTGTTCACCATCGAGGACACGCGTTTTACGAGCCTTTGGATGCAGCAGCAGTACGGCGAGGGTGCGTCAAAGATGCGCCAACGATGCGACACTCCCGCGCGACCTTATTGTTTGCGCGCTGACGAGTTAAAGGAAGAAATAAAAAAAGAAAATAAAGAAAAAGCGGGCAGCGTGTGTCCCGAGGACACGCGCCCGCCGGAACCGTCCCCCGCCGCCCCCCAGCCGATAGGGCCGTCGGCCTACGAGACCATCGACCGCGAGGGCCTGCGCCGGCACAGGACAAGTTGCTGCGCTGGATCAAGAAGGACCCGCGCTTCCACAAGCGTCTGCTGCGACTCTCCAACTCACGTGACGACAATGACTACAATACCGAACAGATCCGGCTGATGGTGCAAAAGTGGGGTGAACCGGGCGAATATGACGGTTATTAGAACTTTCTGGCGTCATCTGCCGTCATTTGGCGTCATCTGGCGTCATCTGCCGTCATTGGGGCTTTCCGGATGTTGTACCTTTGTAAGCGAAATCCTGAGGGAGCGGGGTAGGAACCGGGGCATGGCCATGGCGAAACGGGCGGCCGCGCGCCGC
>CACYHL010000246.1 GCA_902774205.1 uncultured Bacteroidota bacterium
ATTTTATTGAGGAGAAAATTGAGATTGCAAAACGCCATCTTGTCCCTAAACAACTGGAAGAACATGGTTTGTCAGATAAAAAAGTGCAGTTTTCTGATGAAATATTGCAAAAAGTAATATCCGACTACACTCGCGAGTCGGGGGTGCGGCTCCTTGAAAAACGCATAGCGAAGATAATTCGCAGCCGCGCGGCGCACATCGCGCAGGGTGACAAAATAAAACGTGTTATCAGCGACAAGGATTTGACAGACATTCTCGGCGCGCCCATGTTCCAACAGGAGAAGTCGCTTGAACACGGCGTTCCCGGCGTGGCTACCGGCTTGGCGTGGACACCGGTCGGCGGCGAGATTCTCTTCGTGGAAGCGATTATCAGCCCGAGCAAAAACGGCGGTCTATCAATGACCGGCAATCTCGGCGATGTGATGAAAGAGTCAGCGACAATAGCGTATGAGTACCTTAAGGCGCACGCCGGTGACTATGGCATTGAACCATCAACTTTTGAGGAGAAAAAAGTGCATATCCACGTGCCGGAGGGCGCAATTCCGAAAGACGGCCCGTCAGCGGGAATAACCTTGCTGTCGTCAATGATTTCAGCCTTCACAGGACGCAATATCCGCCCCAAAGTCGCCATGACAGGTGAAATTACACTGCGCGGGAAACTTCTGCCTGTGGGTGGCATTAAGGAGAAAATCCTCGCTGCAAAACGCTCAGGCATTTTCGACATCGCGCTCTCTTCTGAAAACAAAAAAGATGTTGACGATATTAAAGGCAATTTCATTGACGGAATGAGATTCCACTATTTTTCATCAATGGAAGATGCTGTAAATTATATAGTTGAGAAATAAAATTAAAAACGAAAGATTATGAACCTTTTGGAAAATAAAGTGGCTCTGATTACTGGAGCTTCACGCGGAATCGGCCGCACAATAGCGTTGGAATTCGCAAAACATGGCGCGGATATAGCTTTTACAGATTTGAAAGCTGATGAGAACAGCGATAGTTTGAAGCAGGAAATTGCAGGTTTGGGCAGAAAAATAGCATTCTATCCCTCAAATGCGGCTTCATTTGCCGATTCAGCCACGTTAGTCGAAAATGTGATGGCTGATTTCGGCCGCATTGATGTTTTGGTGAACAACGCCGGAATTACCCGAGACGGTCTTCTGCTTAGAATGAAGGAGGAGGACTGGGACGCTGTCATCAATGTTAATCTGAAATCTGTTTTTAACCTTACAAAATCAGTTCAGAGTGTGATGTTAAAACAGCGTTGCGGTTCCATTATAAACATCAGTTCCATAGTCGGGCTTCACGGCAATTTGGGGCAGGCGAACTATGCGGCGTCAAAAGCCGGAATCATTGGCTTCTCGAAATCCGTAGCCCAGGAGCTCGGCAGCCGCTCAATCCGTTGCAACGCCATCGCTCCGGGCTTCATCGCTTCCGAAATGACAGACAAGGTTCCTGAGGATATTCGCAAAATGTGGATGACACGCATTGCTCTCAGAAAAATGGGTACTCCGACCGATGTCGCCAATGTCGCGGTCTTCCTCGCCTCTGATTTGTCATCTTACGTTACAGGTCAAGTTATTGTCTGTGACGGAGGAATGAATTGATAATAAGTGATTTTTATAATTGTATTAAATTATACGTTTATGAGAATCCGTCCGTTTGTCTCTTTTTTACCGCTTTTGTTTCTTCTATGCGCTTGCCAGAAAGAGATAAACGTGAAGTTGCCCGATTATGATAAAAAATTGGTGGTAGAAGGATTCGTTGTCAATGGGCAGCACCCCACGGTCATATTAACCCGCAGCATTGCGTATCTGTCTGATATTAACATAGATACGCTAAAAAACAATATAATGGTGAATGATGCTGTGATAACAGTGACATCGAGCAAAGGCGAGACGGAAGTGCTTCAGTACCGCTTGTCCGCCGACTCTCCAATAGGTTTTGCGTACGTTGCTGAAAATATGGTTGGAGAATTAGGGGTGGATTATGAGTTGAAAATTGAATGGAGTGGAAACACCTATACCTCAAGGACGTCGGTGCTGCAACCGTTCCAGTTGGATTCTACGTGGCTCGCCCCGCATGGCGACAGCGCGGCGACAATCCGCATAAAATTAACTGACGACGCCGCAAAAACCGACTATTATCATTTCTGTGTAAAAGTTTATTGCGAGAAATTCATTGATAAACAGTGGGTTACATCAATCCCTGTGGCTTTTGACGATGGCACTTTCAACGGACAGACTTTCAATTACGAGATAATGAGAGGCAATCCCTCCGCTCTATTCATGCCTCAAATGAGCGAAGAAGATAAAAAAGAATATTACAG
>CACYHL010000247.1 GCA_902774205.1 uncultured Bacteroidota bacterium
CCATGCAGTTTCTGCGTCGCAACCAACTCGACGACACTTACGCCATTGCCGACATATTCCTTGCCAAGCCCGCCCCGCTGCACGACCTGTTGCAGAAAGCCGTGGGCTGGCTGCTGCGCGAGGCAGGCAAACGCGATGCGGAGCGTCTCACGGCATACCTCGCCACGCGGTACAAGCGCATGCCCCGCACAATGTTACGTTACGCCATAGAGAAATATCCCGACGCTGTGCGGCGTCAGTTCCTCGCCGGGACTTTCGTTTTGAAGTGATTTTTAAGTGCTTTGTAGCAAACTCAACGTGTTGTGTGTCAATACAGCAAACGTTGAACCTAATTAATATACCCACTATCTATAAAGCACTAAGATTAGGCATTAACGGGGGACGGGGCAAGAGTCCTCCGTTTTTTTTGTTTGCAGTTTGGAGTTAATTAGTATTCAGTTGTCAGTATTCAGTTGTCAGAGAAAAAGAGCCCTGAAAGGGCGACAGACAATAGGCGGGGGCGTTAGCCCCCGTATAAAAACACCACCAACCAATGAGCCCCGAAGGGGCGACAGAAAAATGAATAGTTGAACAGTTGTTGATTAGATCAAATTGAAAGTCATCTCCGCTTCGCTATCGAAAAGTCCACTGGACTTTTCTTCATCTACAAGATTTACAAGATTTGTTCACATTATTATATTTATTTCAAATGAGTTCACGATTATTCACTTACTTGATTATTTTCATAGGAGTTCATGAATGCTAACGCATTTGCTGCGCAATTCGCGAAGCGAAGCTGAGCAGGAAAATAAAAATAGATTTACTGGAATTAGCGAGCGCATCGAGCAGGAGAAAATAAAAAGATTTACCGACCCTCGCGAGCGCAGCGAGCAACAAATTTTCAACTTTCAACTCTCAATTTTCAACTTACGCAGGAAGGAACACCATAAACACCGAGCCTTTGCCGGGTTTGCTCGACACGCTGATGTTGCCGCCGTGCATCTGTACTATGCGCAGGGCGTAGTTGAGGCCTATGCCGTAACCCTTCACGTTGTGGCGGTCTCCGATCTGCACGCGATAGAATTTCTCGAAAATATGGTCTATCTCGTTGCTGGGGATGCCTATTCCGTTGTCGGCAATCCTGATTACGATGCCGTGAGGGTCGTCGTGGGTGGAGATGGCAATCTGCGGGGGCTTTTCGGAGTATTTGATGCCGTTGTCGATGATGTTTGTCAACACGTTGGAAATCTGTAGCCTGTCGCCGTCGATAAGATGCTTGGTGGCTTTCAGGTCGGCGGTGATGGCGCCGTTTTTGTTTTTTACTATGATGTCGGCGCGTTCTGTAACGTTGTTGATAAGTTCGTGCAGGTCGAATTTTTCGATGTTCAATGCAAAATTGCTGCTGTCGATGCGCGAATGCTGCAAAAACACGTCAACAAGTTTTTTCAGCTGCTCGGTTTCCGTTTCAATTATCGGCAGGTACTCGTTCATCTGCTCCTCGCGCGATTTGCCTTCAGGAATATTTTTCTCTTGAAGCATCTCGCAGGCAAGCGAAATAACGGTGATGGGCGTCTTGATTTCGTGCACGATGTTGTTCGTAAAGTTGTTTTTCGACATCTCGGCAATGTATTGCCAATTGGAGATGATGATACCGAGGATGTATGTGAACACGATAAGTGCTATAAGTATTAACCCGCTGATGGTTAGTAATATGGAGTTTGACTTGAATATCGAGTTGAACATAAATGTGATTGTCAGTGCAAGCAGAATGATAATAACCGTGAACACTATCCACAGGATATTGCGTCTGCGTTTTGGGGAAAAATCAACGAACAGTCTCATTTTTAACGCTTTTAATGTTTTATGCTATTGAAGGATTTTTTATCTCGTCGTCGGGGCCGTGTTCCTTTCTTGGTTTCCGCAATGGCGGCACATATCCCGGACGGAACACCTTGCGCTGGGTGTAGAGCAGCACAGCGGCAAGGACGGCGCCCAGCACGTCGCAGATGGTGCACGAGGCAAAGACACCCGTAAGTCCGTCGTGGCCCACGCCCTCGAAAATGGGAGGCACTATGTACATCATCGGTATCAGGAACAGCACCTGACGCGAAAGGCTGGTGACGATGGCTATCCACGGCTTGTCGATACTTTGGAAGAACTGCGAGTTGGTTATGGTGAAACCAATCAGCGGGGCCATTACCAGAAGCAAAGGCATTGCCATGGCGGAAGTCTCTATCAAAGCATCTTTGTCGGTGAATAACGATGATATAAAAGCAGGGAAGCACAAGGATGTTATCATGCCGAAAATGCCCACTCCCACGCATATCTTCATTGTAAGAATGT
>CACYHL010000248.1 GCA_902774205.1 uncultured Bacteroidota bacterium
CGCTTGTCGGTGATGTCGGCGTAGTCTTCCGCAACGGCTTGATACAGAGCATTGTTCTGCTCTCCGCTCATCGATGGCCCTTCACTTTGCAGACTTTCGAGAATTATTTTTATGTCAACAGTGGGGTAGTCGCGGTAGTCGCACAGCCTTACCGTCACATCTGCGAAACGGAATCCGTAAAGTTCCTGAGTCTTGTTTATCGACATTATCTCCATAATGTCGCCGTTTGCAATGAATCCCGCTTCAGAAGTCTCGTCAAGCCAATAATAATTGTTCTTCACAGCCATGATGAAATCTCCTGTCGAAATCTCATTTTCATGATAGAAAATCCTGTTTCGTATCTCCTGATTAAAAAGGTAAGCTCTTTTGTTTGAGCGTGTTATGGTGACGATTGCTTCTGGGGAAAGGTCTGAATAGAGAGTGGCGTATTCCTCCGTGAGTTCGTTACCGTTAATGCGTTTTACGTCAATGCTGTTTTCAAGATTGAAGAGCGGAAGCGAGAAATCATCAGTGGTGAGCTTGTTTCTCAGCGCGTTGGCGTTGTTGAGAATGCCTGAGTTCAGCGCCTGCCTCACAACCTCCTTCAGCTGGTGCGATGTGATGTCAACGTTGAAGTTGCGCTGCATGTACTCATTGTCGAGGGCTGGACTTTCGGCACAGTTCACAGGCGGCAACTGTGCGTCATCGCCGATGAAAAGCAGCTTGCAGTTTTTCTGCTCGTAAACGAAAGAGATGAGGTCGTCAAGCAGACTGCGCGAGTCGGCAAGTCCTTCGTTCGGTGAGTCTGAAATCATTGACACTTCGTCAACTATGAATATTGTGTTGGCGTTTTTGTTTGGTTTTCTCACAAAGTGCAGAAATCCGTTTTTGGATTGCACCCTGTAAAGATATTTGTGAATAGTGTATGCTTTTCGGTTGGCATAGACGGAGAATACTTTTGCGGCTCTGCCTGTCGGGGCGAGCAGGACGGTGTTCTTGTGCCGTGTCTCCAAAGTCTTTACCAATGCGCTGATGAGCGATGTCTTTCCCGTTCCGGCGTATCCTTTCAAGATGAAAAGCGGATGAGCTTCAGAGCTGTTTCCCACAAAGTCAGCCAACAACATCATCGCTTCAGTCTGACCTTTTGTCGGTGCGGCTGACACTTGGCGGCAGAAGGTGTCGAAGATGTCGTTAAAAAGCATAACCGATAGCGAATGGGATATATAGTTTTTTGAAGCTGTTCTTGTTTATCCAGCGGTTTGCGGCGAGTTCGTTGGGGTCGTAAATCGGCAGCGCCACGTCAATTCTGATGATGAAGAAATTGAAGTCAAGTCGCAGCCCGACACCAGCGGCGAGTGCCAATTCTTTGTAAAAGCGGTTGAGCTTGAATTCAGCGTTCGGCATCTGCTCGTCTTTTTTTACTAACCATATATTCCCCACGTCAGCAAAGACACCGTATTTGATGAATTTGTAGATCGTGCCGCGGTATTCTACGTTCATCTCAATCTTTATGTCGCCGCTTCGTTCAGTCCTTTTCGATTCGCTGTAATATGAGCCCGGACCGAGGGTGCGGAATGCCCATGCCCTCATGCTGTTGGCGCCGCCCAAGTAGAAGCTCTTCTCGAAAGGCATGACCTTCGAGTTGAGTATCGGCAGCCCGATTCCGAAGTTGAACCGCGTGGCTACGGAGTTCTTGTCGTTGATGACATGTGAGTATCTTAGGTCTAATTCTGTCATTTCGTAGGTCGCATAGTTCATGCCGCAGAAAGTCCATACGCCGTTTTTGTTTTTCGGCATTTTGAAAAGCGCGTTGATTGCGGTGATTAAAGTGCCTGATGACTCTAAGAAAAGTCGTATGGTGAATGTGTTGCGCGAGCTTTTTGTCGGGTGCGTGTATTTGAATGTGTAGTTGAATGCGAAAAGCACGTTCTCCTCGTATTTGCGCTGGAACGCTTTCGAGTAGTTCTTTATGACGTCGTCGAAACCTTCGTATTTGTCTATTTTCACGATACTCAGATCAATTGGTGCGATTGAGTGGTTGTATTTCAGATTCGGAGTCCAGCTGTATATGATACCAGTGTTGAGAATCAGTCTCTGGTAGAGTGTCGCTGCACGTTGCCAGTGCGCACCCAATTTGATGGAGGTGCTGTATCTCAGACTTTCGATTTTCTGTGTCTTCCTGAAGATGAAAAGTCTTGGGAAATTGAGAGAGAACTCGCCACCGGCTTCGGCATTTTGCGTGTACATGATGAGCCGCTTGTCTGTTCGCTTGAACAGGATGTCCAAACCTCCGTAAACGTTGAAGTTGAAGTATTCCGCGCCCTTGAAGATGTTTTTGT
>CACYHL010000249.1 GCA_902774205.1 uncultured Bacteroidota bacterium
CATGCTCTCCATTGCCGTGGGCATTGCCGAGAGCAACGGACTCCGCTATGTCATGATGGCCAATCACGGTGGCGACCACACCATCTATCCCGACTGCCGTCCCGAGTTCGTCGACGCCTTCGACCAGGCGGCCTCCGCAGGCACCTTCGTCAATGTCCGTCTCCGCTCGCCATATACCCACATCACCAAGGCCGACATCGCCCGTCGCGGCAAGGCACTGGGCATCGACTACAGCGAGACGTGGTCATGCTACAAGGGTGGGGAACACCACTGCGGCCGTTGCGGCACCTGCGTCGAGCGCCGCGAGGCCTTCGCCCAAGCCGCCATCGACGACAAGACCATCTACGACGACGGAGTGTCCCCGTCAAACGGGGAAACGGCTTCCGCCAAAGGGGCACACGCCCGCGATTGACCGATTGAACAAATTGACCGATTCTTCGCAGCGCCTTTATTTAGGGATATTCCCAGAGACAACAAATCCCACGTTATGCTTTATAACGTGGGATTTTTGCTTTCTTTTTCCATAAGCATAAAAAACCTCGCACATCTCACGACGGGCGAGGGGTATAAAAATAATCATTAAAAATTTTTGAAACGAATCACGAATCTCACGATTGGTGAAACTAAAACGATAAAATAATCTATTTTGAAATGAGGAATTTATTTCAAAACTTTGACACCGGCACCACGGATATCGAGTAGCCGTCTTTCTCTATGGTACGCTCGTCGTCATTAGTCACGATGGTCAGGTTGTCGCACTTCAACTCTCCTGCACATTCCACGATGCCGTCAACCTCGCGCTTCTCAGTCTTGGGGTTGCTCATGTCGTAGCACACCTGCACCAGACGCTCTATATGCGCACCCTTTCGCAACACGAAATCCACCTCTTTGTCATTACGCGAACGATAATAGAACATGGTCTTTTCAGTATCGTATCCTCGACGTATGAGCTCTATGAACACTTGGTTTTCAAGCAAGCGTCCCAGATTCTCACTTACAGCGAAAGCTTTAGCCGCCACAAAACCATTATCTACCACATAGACCTTGCACGGAGCCTTCTTCATCAGCTTCAGCTTATTGTTGTAACGCGACAGATAGTAGAACAGGTACGGCTCGTGCAGATAGTCCATGAATTTCTTGGTAGTGTTGACACTCGAGAAACCCAATTCCTGCGACAGTTCATTGGCACTCAGCGGATTACAGAAGTTCGACACCAGATACATGGCAAGATTGTTCAGGTCGGTAATGTTTCGCACACTGTGTCGCTTGGCCACATCCTTCCACACTATTGAATCGAACAGTGTGTCAAGATAGCTGCGAACCAGCGGGCGCGAAGCCACCACTTCCGGATAGCCGCCATTACGCATATAATCATCAGTCAACACCTTACCCTCAGCCTGCTGCTCCGGCTTCAAGGCATGAAGATCAAGTTTGTTCCAATCGAAAAACTCCTCCATACTGAAGGGCAGCATCTCTATCTGCAGATACTTTCCCGTCAGCACCGTTGCCATTTCGCTCGACAGCATCTTGGCATTGCTACCCGTGATAACCAGATTTTTCCCCATCCTGTAGAGCTCGCTGACCCACAAGTCCCAGGCATCAAGATTCTGAACCTCATCAAGCAGCAGATACTCATAGCCAGGATAGACATCATCGAGCATACGCATCACCAGATTCGCATCCCATGCGTCCAAGAGCGGCTGACTGTCGAAGTTCAGATAGGCGAAGTTCTTGTCACGCAACATCAACAAGGCCTGCGTTGACTTACCTACACGACGCGGGCCAGTTATCAGCTTGATCAGCTGACTCTCCAGCAGCGTGTCTGCATCCTGATTACTTCTACGTGTCAAATACGGGCGTGACAGCAACTCATCGCGTTCCTTTCGTTGGTTCAGAACTATTGTCTTCATAATCTCGATATTTTATTTTCGACGGCAATTCTGTGCAAGCCGAGAGCAGAGCCATGCTTGCATGAGCTTTGCCGAGGCGCTGCCAGAATCGCGACCTGTTTACAGTGCGCAAAAGTACTGCTTTTTTTTCAATTTTGCAAGTTTATTGCACAAAATTTATGCTTTTTTATGCAGTACGATGTTTAAATTGCATAAAAAACCTCCACGAATCTCACGACCGGTGGAGGATAATTGTTTAACAATTTAAATACTTTACTCTTATGTAAAAGTATTATCTCTGCAAAATTACCGAAAAATTTCGGCAATAACAAAAAAATGAGCCGAAAAAGAAAAAAAACAAAAGAAAGGTTAAAGTCGTTTCACATATTTTCACACTTCGC
>CACYHL010000250.1 GCA_902774205.1 uncultured Bacteroidota bacterium
AATAGCCGCTCACCGCGGAATGGAGGACAGGGCTAATAACAAATTCTATAAGGAATTAGAAATGCCAACAAGACTAAAAGGGATCATTCCGAAAAATAGCTGAATTGACAAATGACACCCCAACTGCCAGCAATACACTGTACGTTATCCCAATGGCATAGCCTGTGAGCAGGTCAAACGGATAATGCACACCGAGGTAGATTCGGCTATAACCCAGCAACAAGCTCCACGCTATTAACAGTGCCGCCGCCCATTTCTTGCGCGGCACGGCATAGAAAACCGCAAAAAGCGCCACCACAATGGAATTTGCGGCGTGCGATGATGGGAAGCCATACTGACCTCCACGGTAAACATTTCCGTCAGGGTAATCCACAAGATGAACCTTCTCCGCAAGTTCTGGCTCGTGGCTCGGTCGCAGCCGGCAAATGTTCCTTTTCATTATGTTGCAAGTCTGGTCGCTCAAAAATATGCCGAGTATCAACATTGCAATAATGACAACACTTTTCTTTCTTTCTTTTTTTATTATCAGAAATAATAATAACGCATAGAGCGGAATCCAGAAAAAGCGGTTCGACACCCAATAGAAGAAAATATCAGCACAATATGAATGCAATCCGTTGAAAAACAGAAAAACCGAAGTGTCTATCGCTTGTAGTGCCGCGAACATTAACGTGTCTGTTCTATTTCGTCAAGAATCTGCCGCATTTGGGCTTCCAGCTCCGCGGACACGCGTGTCAACGGCAGACGCAAAGTGTTGTTTATTTTACCCTGAAGAGCCAAAACCGCCTTTATGCCAGATGGATTGCCCTCCTTGAAGCAGCTCTGTGTCAGGTCTAACATGCGCAGGTGTATTTTCTTTGCCTCCTCAAACCGGCTTTCGAGCCCAAAATGAACCATTTGCGAAATCTCTTTCGGGAAAGCATTGGCTACCACAGAGATAAGCCCGTCAACACCGGTTGCAAGCAACGGCAGCGTTACAGCATCATCACCCGAAATGACGAGAAAATCATCAGGCTTGTGCTTCACGATCCTCATTATCTGGTTCATATTTCCAGAGGCCTCTTTTATGGCTATGATATTCTTGCAGTCGTTGGCGAGGCGCAGCGTGGTGTCGGCCTCAATGTTGCAAGAGGTACGCGACCTTACATTATATAATATAATAGGTAGCGGCGAGTAGTGCGCGATTGTGCGGTAATGCGCGTACAATCCTTCCTGCGAAGGACGGTTATAGTAAGGCGTGACCGACAGAATCGCATCAACGCCGTCAAAATTCCAACCTTTGAAGCGGTCAACAATCTCATAAGTTGAAGGGCCGCCCAAGCCCATGACAACAGGCACACGCCCGCCCACAGCATTCACCACCGCCTTCACAACCTCAACCTTCTCCTTGTCTTTCAAAGTCGGTGACTCACTCGTGGTGCCAAGCGCCACCAAATAGTCCACACCGTTGTTTATGACATTGTCTGCCAATTTTTCCAAACGCCCGAAGTCAATCTCTCCTGACTCTGAAAACGGTGTCACCAACGCGACACCCAATCCCTTGAATTTACTGTTGCTCATTGCTGCCTGTTAATTGTTCTGTATATAGTTGTATCTGGTCAAGTAACTCCTTGTGCGACAAATCTGACTGTGAGTCAATGAAAAGGTCATACATATCCTCGTTGTTCCTGTTCGCCCCCGCAAGACATTTGGCATTCGAAAGTGTGAGAATAGTTCTGACAGGCTCGTTCATGTCGTGCGTGAAGTCTATCAACAGATCAAAGTCGCGTTTCAAATAGTCGTTTATCTGCACTTTTTCAGGTTTTCCGTACCAGTTCAAATCCTTATTGCAGAAAAAATCCGCCGTAAGCTGCTGAAGACAGTAGAAAGGTACATTCTTCCCGTCAACATAGCCCATGAGCCACAATGTGCGGTTGAATTTCTGTAACCCGACAAAAATGGCGTTTATCTCCTTGTACGAATCCTCATTTGTTATTTTACAGATAAGCCCGATGTCTTTCGCTTTCGAGAGAGATGTTATCTGTTTATCCCTATCTACTTGATTTTTAGACCTATATTTTTTTAGAAAAAGTTTTGCTATGAAATTCACAATGCTATACTTTATATTATATCGAATAAAATTTGTGCAGCGCAAAGATAGTGAAAAATCAAATAATATTTTCTTTTTTTTATTTATTATCTCAAAAAGCCAGACTTAAAAACATATTTTTTATATCTTTGCCTTTAAAAACTTAAAAAAAAAAAAAAACAATGAAAAAACTATTATTATTTGCC
>CACYHL010000251.1 GCA_902774205.1 uncultured Bacteroidota bacterium
TGTGCTCATGAAATCGAGTTCGCCGTGCCCCTCAAGAAACGCCACGCTTGCCTTATGCGGGTGAACGAGTTTGCGGATCGCGTCCACAAGATTGTATTCCAACTCCTGTATCGAATACTCCAACCACGAAGTGGCGTTGCTGGGGTCAGCCACAACCAAAGTCGCCGGATATTCCTTGTTTTTATAGGCAATCATCGCACCCGGCACAACGTATCGTGTGGAGTAGCCCGCACCCTCCTCCTTGCTTATCGGAATCGGCGTGAGCCCCTTCTTGTAAAACTCCCCGAATATCAGATTCGACTCCTCTTTCGTCTTTCCTTTTACAGGATCTATAAATTCAAAATGAACATAATGAGAATAGCTTCTGAAATCCTCTAAAATCTCCCTTGTCTTAGTCGCAAATTGTTCATAATCAGCAGGTTGGTTTTCGCCTTTCAGATATACTTTTATATAAACCTTGTCATCTAATGATGTCAACAGGTCGATTGTGGTCTGCGAAAGCGTATGCCGCTTGTCTTTTGTAAGGTCTATACGGAAATAGATATATGAGGAAATCAAATTTATGGCGACAAGAATCAGCAGTCCCGCTAAAAGACCGATAACCGCCGTTTGTTTGAACTTTCTGCTTTCAGATTTTTTCTTTTCCATTTTTATATGTTTTTAACGGCTACCATTTTCTGCTTAAAAGGGAGATTCGTGTGGCGAACAGGAATATGAACGTGACACTGCAAAAATATATCGCATCTCTCGAGTCTATGACACCTTTGCTGATTGAAGCGTAGTGGTGGTCAATTCCGAGTGTTTTCACAAAATAGCCGAAGCTGCCCAAAACCTCAAAGGAGTATATGAATTCAAATCCGAAGTAGAGTATGAAACAGATTGGTGCGGTGAGGATAAAGGCGATAATCTGGTTGTTTGTGATTGAGGAGATGAAAACGCCGACAGAGATGAAGGTCGCGCCAAGGAAGACGAGTCCGAGGTAAGAGCCCCAAGTGCTGCCCATGTCAATGTTTCCTATAGGTTTTCCAAGATTATAAACAGATACGATGTATATAAGTGTCGGCAGAAGTGCGATAAGCAGCAGTGTGAGGCACGAAAGGAATTTCGCTGTTATAATCTGGTTATCTGTAAGTGGCTTTGTAAGAAGCAGTTCGAGGGTGCCTTGCCGTTGCTCCTCGGCAAACGAGCGCATTGTGATTGCGGGGACGAGGAAGAGGAACAGGAACTTCGACAAGCTGAACAGCCCTTGCAAATCAGCCACTCCCGCGGAAAGCACATTGTTAATGTTCGGGAACACCCACAGGAACAGCCCCGTCACAACAAGAAAAACCCCGATAAAGACATAGCCCACAACTGAGGTCAGATACGATTTTATTTCCTTCAAATAAAGACTGAACATTTCTCAAATATTTAACCTGCAAAAGTACGCAAAAATAGTAGATGTACCAATAAGCGAAAAAAAATCGACAAAGTCATCTGAAAATTCTGAAACTGACAAAAATTGGAAAAGTGTAAAAAAAAGCACCCGATTTCGCATTGGAAAAGTGTAAAAATAGGGCGATTTGGTGTTGGAAAAGTGTCATTTTTAGTTTGTATCATTTTGTTAATCTGAAATATAGCTCTTTTCTATTGTTTCTTGCAAAAACGGTATCGAAAAACGATTGATACCATAAAAACCACACTCGCAAAAATGTACCATAAGCGAACCTTCGGCAGAACGCAAACTAATTTAATTCTTGTTTGTTGTTTTATAGATAAAAGCGTATTTTATAGTTTCTTTCATGCGGTAATTGTAAGCATATTGGCGATACGGTTATTTTTGATGCACTGAACCTATCTGTGAAAGTAGCGGGAAAAAACAAGGTGGAATACGAAGATCGTTTGTGGAGTTTGTCCGCATTCTGTGGAACTTATCTGCCAGAAAATATGCAAACCCACAGTGGTGCCTACCAAGGGCCGAAGTATTTCAGCTATCAAGGTAAGACATTGTGGGAGATTAGATTGGAAAGAGAGAAAGTATAATTTTTTTTGAATAACAACTTCCGATAATTCATATTCATCTCATCATTGATTTTTGGAATTATCCCTTTTAGTCTTGTTATCAATTCCTGATTTTCTGAAGAATTTTGTTATAGGCACTGGTCTCCATTCCGCGGTGAGCGGCGTTTGTGCCTCGAGGAAGCTTTACAGCGCACCGCGGAGGTCGTTCGGTGGAGCTTGCCATGCCCCAGATTGCGCTGCTGCGCGCTTATCTGGGGTTACTAAAATATGA
>CACYHL010000252.1 GCA_902774205.1 uncultured Bacteroidota bacterium
CGGCAAGATAGAAGATATTCTTTTTGTCGTAGCGGATCCAGCCTGTTGGGTGATGAGGACGACGATAAAAGCACACGAAGGCCAGGAGCAGAGATTTAAGGGCGGCAGATTGAGCGTGAGTGGAGGAAAATATTTCGCAAGTTTGTGTAGTCTCCACGTAACGCTGGTAGTCTTCTAGTGATAAAACGATTTTAGTGGTTTTGCGCGGAATCGATGTGTCTGCAGCGGTTGCGGGGGTCTCGTCGTTGAGGAGAGATTCCTGAAAATCGGGGGCCGACAATTGATCATAAATACTTGCGGCTGCCGGCTGTGAAACCGGCGCTTTTAGAGAATATTTCTCCTGGATAAAGGCGGCAATATTTTTTTCTACCTCCGCACGAGGAAGGTTGAGGGAGACACCTTTTTTAAAAATCGCATATACATTTTGAATTTCATCTGGGTATAATTTTAAAAAACCCTGTTTGTTGTTTGGCGTTGTTTTATTCATATGTCTTCCTCGCCTCCTTCGTCGTTTTCGAGTTGTGCTTGTGCATAAATATTTTTGTCATCGTCATCGTCGTCGTTGTTGTCTTCGTCGCCACTGTTATCGTTAGATACGGGAGGTACCCATGAAACATCATCTAGGCGATATTGTTCCCCAAGATATGTAATTGTGCCCTCGGCGGGATCGCGAATCGGACAAAGTGTCTGTCCGCGTGGGATCAATGCAACAATTTGGTCTTCTAAAATACTCCAGGCAAAACCCCAGTTGAAATTGGTGTATTTTGGAGCCAAACAAGAACAATAGTAAAGGAATTCTTGGCCGCTAATATTCGCATCTACTAGTATGGATTGAAGTGAGCGAATAATTTCATCATACACCGTGGTGCGCATTTCGTGGAAATCTTCAGCAGATGTCGGGGTTGGTGTTGCTTGAAGCAGATTCTCGAGATGCTTAATAGGGATTTTTGTTTGGAAATCTTGATACATTTTTTTCACAATCGCATAGCGGTCAGAATCAAATTTGTCGGCATATATTTCAGTAAACGTTGGAAGCATTGAAACGTTGGCTTTTTTGGCGCCGGTTGTGGAGTCTTTGAAAAATTTAATGTCAAAGTTTATATTCTCGAACTCACGGCAGAGGCGATTCATCGTGCACGGGGCCGTTATCAGGGGAGAATATTTTTGATAGCGGCGAACCAGCATTTTCTCTTCTTCGGTTTTGTCTTCTTTTTTAAGAAGCTTTTTGAATTTAATGCCGAACATGTCGCGACTGATTTGGTTATATGAAGCTTCAAATTGTTTGAAGCGTTGATTGAGCTCCGGATACAGATAGCGGAAGAAATAGGGCTTTTTGTTAACCACCATAGCGTTCTGGCGCATTTTGGCAATTATTTCGTCCTGCGTATCCGTCTCGAGTATTTTGGTTATTTGCCTCCACTCTTTAGGGAGGGAGGGTTTATCGGCGCCCTTGATGCGGTCGATTTCTTGCCCGACGATCTCACGAAGGAGTTTGATACGCATCATTATTTCTGCATACTGATCTTCATGTCCGGGTTTATCGAAAATGGCTGCCATTGAGTACAGGATGGTTGCGGTATTGGAAAAACCACCGACGCCGGTACCAAACCCTTTCATAACGGTTTTTGTAATGTTTGCGATCGTCATTTTTTCGGGGGTGGCGAGACCTTTTTCGTAGGTAATTATGTTATGTTCTTTATGAGAACCTTTGATGAATTGTGCGTTATCAGTGGACAATACAATGTCCCCGTCATCCTTTATACCCTCGGTTTCCCGATATTTTATTAGGGGAGTAGACTATATCATAATCTTAGCTACTATTACCGCCGCTAAGATTCTCGGCACTTCGCTGATGGAAATTACACCCAGCAGCTACTCTACTAACTTCCGATTTAAAGATTTCTTTTAAACCGTGTTTTCGATAGTCGTTTAACCTTCTCCAATGGAGCTTGGCACAGTATTATCTTGATTTTTACGGAAAAATTTTAGGTTTTTACTGTTAGCAAGCATTTAATATGCTCACACCCTACTTTTTGTAGGTTCACCGAGTTATTCAATGTATGTCACCATACAAGGGACCAAACATTTAGTCAGAATCTGAATGTCTGAAACAACTTGTATCATAAATACTGTAAATAATGCCCGACGGCAAATATTGATACCAGTGTTTCATGTCTTCTGTGGGTTCTGCGACTGTGACCGGGTTGTGCTCCGATACATAGATCATTGGAGACCTACATGTGTCGACCACACAACCCCCCAT
>CACYHL010000253.1 GCA_902774205.1 uncultured Bacteroidota bacterium
ATATTATAATTATAGCAAGTATATATCTATTTGTCAACCCCTTGACATAAATTTTATATCGTGCTATAATAAAATAAAAAAAGAAATGAGGAATTAATATGCCGAAAATCGCAGATAGCAATACTAAGATTTGCCTGACCATCCCGAAAGACCTTAAATCAGCATTACAGGAGATAGCACGGGAACAAAACCGTAGCTTCAACAATCTTGTAATCACCGTGCTCCTGCAATATCTGAATAGCCGTAAGGAATAACGCCTTGCGGCTTTTTTATTCGTCAATCTTTCGCCCATCAATCAGCATGAGCATATCTTTACAGTTCTGACATCCGCATGATTCAAGGCGCTTTCTGTGCCCTGCGAAATTGCGCTCAATCTGCTGGTGCTGTCGATAAATTTTGCGGTCAATGTCGAACCGCCCATGCAGGGCGCGGAGTTGGTCTTTCCGCGCCGCCGCTTCTTCTCGCGTTATCGCCCCAGCTTTGTATGCCTCATACATCGACACCATAGCCAGATAATAGATTTTGTCAATGTCATCTATCAGGCGTGGAAGAATATCAATGTTGCTATATGCCGCTTCGTCAATCTCATTCAGATTCATCATCGCTCCCCCCACCGTTGCTTTAATCAAATGCGCTATCACGTCAACTGTCCAACCGTTACCAAGCATTTTATAAGCCTGTGTATCGCTGACTGGAAATTCATACCAATCGGGAACCGTCTGTAATCGCTTGCATTCAGATACTGTTAATTTTCGAATGATGTAAAAGCCATTTGGTAACCTTATCGGATAGATTTTATCTTTGATTGAAATAAAACCGTCTTTTGCCGAATAGACTTTATAGGTTTTACCGTCTGCATATGATATGGCTTTTGTAGGTGTATCGCCGTCAAATTCGACGGGAATAGCATATAATCCAGTTTTTGCGCTAATACCTCCGCCCTCGGCACACAATGTGGTACTTTTGCCGACAATATCATAAACCCGATATTGTTTGCTTTGCGTCTGTATGCCGTCCTCTCTCGGTAGTGTAAAGCATCGCACAGGTTCAGCCACACCGGACGCGCCGTAGGTTGATGTTCGCTTGCAAATATTGTTTACATCGGTATTGGAATACTGCGCTTTAATTGTTTGAGATTTGCCGTCAGGCGTAACATTGACAGGCTCGTCAACAATATCTCTCAATAGTATTCCTCGGTCTTTTGGCTGCTCAACGTCAACTTTGCTATATGTGCCGTCATCGTTACGCTTGCCGACCCAGTAATACCGCTGTCGATTTTGCGCTGATACCAACGACGAATTTATCATAATAGGCTCAAACCCGAATGTCTCCGAAACGCTTTTATAAATTGCCTTTGACATCGACTTGTTGTTTTCGTAAATGAAGAATTTCGGCTTTGCTTCATGCAAGGCTCTGACGTACTGACTGAATAATTCCCAACCCATGCCGCTCGCGGTTGTTTCGCGTCTATCAGGCGACTGCGCTATGCTCCAATACGTGCAGGGCGAACCGCCTATTAGATATTCAACGCCGCCATATTTTGTGAAATCAGCATTAAATACATTTCCAAGCTCTTGAATATTCGGGAAATTGTGTTTTACTGTCTGTATCGCATATTTGTCGATCTCATAAGCAAAATAATCATCAACGGATATATCGGCTTTCATCATTGCCAGCATACCACAAGCCATGCCATCAAATAGACTTAATACGTTCATCACTTCTTACCCTTCACAAATTCGTTATTGCCGCCGATAACATTGCCGTCATCGTCCAGCTCGTCCCAAACGAAACGACCCTTGCCGGAGTTCCGCCATTGACCAAGCCCACGCATTTCTCCATAATCCAGCCATTCACGCACCACTTTCATCTGCGCGTCTACCAAGCATTTGACCGTGAACGTGATCTGACTGCCAGCCTGTACAGTTTCGGAATGTGCAAGCGCTATCCTCTCCCCCTGCGCTGTCTGACCTCTGAGCGGTCTTTGGCATTCGCCGATAACGCCGTAATTTTCAAACGGGATTTTTCGTGGGAAAATGAAAATCAAGCCGTCAATCTCTTTCTTGTAGGCTTTAATTTTGCTGCTGTCCGTGCCGGTCACCTTACGGAGTGAGCTGCAAGTGTCTTTGAAGAAGCCCTTGATCTGATAATCCCACATGAAAGGGGTGTAGTCGTCGAGCTTCGGAAACACCGTGATAGATTTTTCCTCGACTGTGCCCGCGCCGATTGCCGCGATCTCTTCTTCCATCGACTGTGCGTCA
>CACYHL010000254.1 GCA_902774205.1 uncultured Bacteroidota bacterium
TTGCCGCGTGCGTCGCAGTCCGTGCGCACCTCCGCATATCCGTTCTTATTAAGCGTCAGCTTCCCGTCGATTCCGAAATATGACTCTTTCGTTATATTCCCGCGCGCGTTGTAGTCCGTGCGCACCTCCGCATATCCGTCCTTGGTAAGCGTCAGCTTACCGTCGATTCCGAGATACGACTCTTTCGTCACGTTGCCACGTGCATCATACTCAAAACGGGCCTCCGCAACACCATCCTTGTTCAGCAACAATTTTCCATCAACATCGAACCATTGCATCCTCGTCACATTGCCGCGCTCATCGTACTCACAACGGGGCTCCGCAACACCTCTATTGCGCGCTTCGATCATCTCGCCCCACTTTTCAAGCCGCTTGCCCTGTTCTCCAATATGACTCATTGCCTCTTCCCTGTCCAGAAAGACATCAATCGCCCTTAACAGCAATATCCTTCCTTTAATCAAGATGAATCGGTTTGTTAGCAATAGGCAAGACGTGATTGTCCGAGCTCCTTTAACAAAGTTCTCAACCCTCAGGACACTATAGGAAAACGATCTATAACCGACTTCTGAAGCGAAAACGTAAGAAGAATTCATTTCGTACTTGTCATAAATCTCTCCTTCAAACTGATAGTTGCTTTCTGTTTGGGATGCAAGCCTCTTCCCAGGGACGATCTCCTCCCCACCCTTTTCCACCTCCGTCTTGAACGAAGCCGGTTGCCACTTCTGCTTAACGTAGATTGGAGCTGTAATGCCGACATCCATCAACCCATTTAGCAGGGGACCATCCAACCCGGAAGTGCTTTTGCAATAAAATCGTTTAAGACCAATCATATCTCCTTCGTCTACTTTTTCCAATTCTGCAAACCGCTCCGAACCTCGGACGACTTCTACGCTGTTCTCAGGAGCGGGGATGACGACATTGTCAAGCACGCTCGATACGAGCAATCCATATTCGCGGTCAGAAGGTCTGGGGACAGCGTAAGCTCCCTGCTCTTGCATCCCTCGAATTTTCTGCGACCACTCTTCGTTAAGGCTCTGCTCACACCAGGCATAAATAAGAAAAGCCGCCACAATAAGGCACGCACATCCACACCCCATGTCTCCTGGTTTACGTATGCGTGGAGCGGACACTCCCATCATCTTGGCATATCCATTCAATGACTTATCATAGGAACGGCATTCGGCATTCCCGTCCTTAAATCGAATCACGACAAAGTCATGTGATTGAGTCTCGGCGGAATGTGGCATTTCCGGGAACTCAATCCCCTGCTCAGACCCGAGCTGACGGACCTTGTCATATTTCTCCCTCTCGTCAACAAGGAAGATCGTCTTTCCCAACATGCTCAAGCTTTGACCGATTTCCCAAATGCAACTGGGACGGTCATTGACAAGGATGTATATTTCTTTTGCAGAACGCATTAAATCCCGCACATCCTCCTGCCATGTTTCATCATCGAGATAGACCCTCTGTGCCCCAATCGGCGCCTCAACCTCCTTGGTCATTCCTACTGCGCAAACCGTCTCCTTCGTTTGAAGCACCCTCGTGAAGTAATATTCCGAAAAGCGGGAATTGCGCTTACGTGACTTTTTAAGCTGCTTCGTTTCAGAGGAATAATCGTCAGTTTCAAATCCCCTTAGGTAGAGCACATAATCCTTGTGGCTCGACAAGAAGGTCGTTTTATCGGATGTGGAGATGTTCCCCATCAACCTGTCAAGATTCTTGCTCGATATCAGGTACCAATAAAGAAAAAGCGGCAATACAAGAACCCAAGCAAAATACCGTGGATCAACTATCCCAGTCACCTCTATGTTTTCCATAGACTGAACAAATCTCGGAAGAACCAAAACAATTAATACATATATGATCAAAAAAAGCCGGCGGCGGAATCTCAGCTTCTTTCGGCAGGCGATGGTGTCTTTCGCAGTTTTTGAACGCCTGATGCGCCGAACCAAGGGCCAGTCTATTAAGCACTTTTGCAATAGACCATAAATTGCAAATATGAGGATTAGAGCGAGCATGGCAACCTTTCTCCTTTCAAATTGGAAGTAACTGCGAAATTCACGTCATTCATTAGCTCTTTACATACAAAGCACTGTGGAACGAATCCTTCATTGAGTCTTTTAGAAGCCAGACGCCCAATTTCCCCCACCAATTTGCATTCTCGGATTCTTTTGCAACGTTCGCCTCAAGAACAGCCTCGCACTCAGCCCAATGAGCTTCTTTCCCAGGATTTGTCAG
>CACYHL010000255.1 GCA_902774205.1 uncultured Bacteroidota bacterium
GTCGATGAGGATACCCGTGATCAGACCCTCCGAGAATGCCGTGTTGTGCTCCGCCATGTGGTGGGCCATGTCCTGCACGCTCAGCGACTGCTTGTAATCAACTCGGGCGTAAAGCTTGCCCGCCTGCTCCGATTCTGAGGTCTCGGTAACCTTTGAAAGATACAGTTCAATCATACTGTTTTGTTGTGTTTTTTGTGGTATTAGATACTCGTTGCAGCCAGCTACATCGGGTGGCCGCCTCCCGCTTGTATTACTAAGGTGCAAGGCTGCGAGTAAGCGAGAACAATATCAAAATCGCTTTTGAATATTGTCGAGCGTGAGCAGGCTCGCAAAAGGAATAATCTCTGCTAAGAGATTGCAGGCGAAAATCTTGTTTTCGGATGCTTACGATGTCTTATCGTTTCCTTTTGCAAAGGTACGAAAAATATCTGAATTATGCAAATATTTTCGCAACTTTTTTTTAACTAAATTTTGAAGAATCCTATGGCGGGAATTCGTTATACTTTGCTACTTTTTCCGTGCGATTGCAAAGAATTTGCGGAAAGTTTCGTAACTTTGCAGCCAAGTATAAATCAAACGGATTGTTAACAACAAAAACAATAACGATATGGACAAGAAAACCATTATTACTGTGCTGCTGGCCGTCATGACAATGTCGGTGCAGACGTCTTCGGCTGACGTGGAAATCAACAAGACAAACTTCCCCGATGATATATTCCGAAATTGGATACTTCACCAGGAGTATGGCACTGATGGGATACTGACTGACATTGAGATTGCGAATGTAACATATATTAGCGTGTCTAATAAAGGCATCCAGAGTATGAAGGGTATAGAGTTTTTTACGGCACTAACATCATTGTGGTGCGAGAAAAACAAACTGACTTCATTGGACGTGTCACAGAATACAGCGCTGACATGGCTGGTATGCTCCGACAACCAACTGGCTGTAGTGGATGTTTCAAAGAACACAATGCTGTATTCCTTGTACTGCGCGAATAACCAATTGGCCACGCTGGACGTGACGCAGAACACGGTGCTATCTCAGTTAGATTGCTCCAATAACCAGTTGATGAAGTTGGACTTGTCGAAGAATACGGATATGAAAAATCTGACTTGTGACCGCAACCAGCTGACCACGCTAGACGTTTCGAATAACACGGCGCTGACATATCTGGACTGCTCCGACAACCAACTGACCACGCTTGACATGTCAATGAACACTGAACTGGAATATTTGTATTGTGACTCAAACCAGTTGACCACGCTGGATATGTCGAAAAACAAAAAACTGGCACAGTTGATGTGCTATCGGAACCGGATTAATGGCGCGAGGATGGATGTGCTGGTGGAGAGCTTACCATACAACGTAATAACGAGCTTTTTATATGTCATTTACAATGAGAACGATCAGAATGTGATTACAACCGTGCAGGTGGTAGCGGCTAAGGATAAGGGGTGGACACCACTTTATTTCGATGGCTACAGCTGGCAGGAATATACAGGAAGTGCCCCAGCATCCATCAAGTCAATTGACAATGGCGATTCAACGGATAATGAGACAGACGCATGGTTTTCGCTAGACGGGCGCAGGTTGAGCGGTAAGCCATCACAGCACAACGTATATGTGAACAACGGACGCAAAATTATAATCAAATAATAGGAAGATTGTGTTATATGTAAAACATGTTGTCACCCCGGGTGGATAATGTGAGGCGTGGGCATTGGTGGTATTCAGCAATCTTCACGATGGCGCTGTGCTAGGCCGACTGTCTTTTTGTTGGACTTACACAGGGATTGTGCCTCTATGATGTGATAACCTGCCATTATTTCGCGATAATGGCAGGTTATTTGCGCTAAATGGCAGGTTATGGTATGGCGAGGGGGAAGGTGGGGAAGGTGTTTTCTTAAGGGTTTGAAAAAAAAATCCCTAAATACCCTGTAGAAATGTGCAAGGGAATTAAGGATTTATTTTCTGAGATATATAGAAATCACGTTCCCCACCTTCCCCCCCACCTTTAGGATTTAGAACACTTCGGGGACGAATTCCTTGGCATCTTCCTTGTTTTCGCGATTACGCATATCAGGGTCGATTTTGGCTGTCAGATATTTGTTGGTGCCTCGTATTTTTCTTTTTTCGAACCCCAATCGCTTCATAGCCTTACCAATTGAGTTGGCGTTGTACTCCCGACCTCGGAATCCGCGGAAACTGAGCTCGCGCATGATGTCGCCGGC
>CACYHL010000256.1 GCA_902774205.1 uncultured Bacteroidota bacterium
CGTCAACGACACGCGGTATTTTGCTCAGTCCAACGATAGTGCCGTTCGGGATATAGCCGACATGCGCCTTTCCGAAAAATGGTAGCACATGGTGCTCGCAAAGAGAGTAAATCTCAATGTCCTTAACCACGACAATTTGCTGGTAATCTTCCTGAAACAGAGCACTTTTCAAAATCTCATCAGGGTCGAGTTCGTAGCCGTGGGTCAGAAATTGGAACGCTTTCGCCGCCCGCAACGGGGTTTTCACAAGACCTTCGCGTCCCGCATCCTCATCAAGAAGTGAAATCATCTGTCCGAAGCAGTCCGCAACTTTTTCCACTTTTTCCTCATTGTAGCTATCATGCTTTGTAAAGCAGTATTCCATTGTATATCAGTTAATTGAATCTATTAAAATAAGGATTATTAGTCTTTTCATCTGCAATTGTAGAACTCTCGCCATGTCCTGAATAGACAATAGTCTTATCTGGAAGGCTGAACAGTTTTGTTCGGATACTTTCAAGCAGAAGTTCAAGGTCGCCGGTGGGCAAATCCGTTCTGCCGATACTGCCTTTAAAAAGCGCGTCACCGACAAAAACAGCATTGTTCTCCGCATTGTAAAATGAGACACAACCTGACGTATGCCCTGGGGTGTAAAGCACTTGCAGTTTTTGTTCACCAAAGGCGCGTCTAATCCGAAAGCAACACAATAGTGAGGCGCGAAACGATAGACCCCAAGTCCTTTTTGGTGCATTAGCAGCGGCGCTGAGAACCGCTTTGTACAGAAATCATTTCCGATGACATGGTCAACATGAGGATGTGTGTTCAAAATATACTTGACATTAAGATTCTCATTTTCAATAAAATGAGCTAACGCTTCATTTTCATCTTCCGTATAATTGCCTGGGTCGATAATCACCGCCTCATGTAAGCTGTCATATAAAATATAACAGTTTTCTGTAATCGGATTGAAAACGAAAGTCTTGATAGTCAGCATATTACATTTCGTCATTTTATAACGCAAACTTACATAAAATTCTTGAATTTTTACAAGAATATCGAAAGAAAAGCGTTTATTTCCCTTTATAAGGATAAAGAGACAGACCGAAATCGGCAACGCCCTTGACATTTTCCGTCCGCATTGCCTGCCGCACTTTGAAAGTGTAAACGCCTTTTTCAGCGAAGCGCACTTTAGGTTTCAGCAGAAATTTGTTGTCTCGGAGCCGTCCCGTGCCTTTTCCCGTCCATTTGCCGTGCGGGTCGCACAATATGCAGCCGAGTGTGTCTTGCGCTGTGTAGCCGTCAGGAAAAACTGTGGTCATGAAGATATAGAAATTCTGTGTCTCGAAATCAACAGTGTTTCTCACATGGACATACATATTATAATATTGCAGCGAGTCGGTGATTTCGACTTGATAACTTAAAATGGTGTCGATATTCCAAACCTCATCAGGAAGCGGGTCAATTTTCTCGTAGAAAGCGTTGTTACAAGAGGCAAGCAGTGACAGCAAAAACAGTAATGGCAGAAGTTTTTTCATATCAATTACTTGAAAATGATGAAGTTATACTCTTCTTGTGAAGAAGGTGGATATTTCGCCTGTTTTGCTTTAGCGATACATTCTTGGCGAATGGCGCTATTTGTGATAGTTGTTCCCTGTGGGACAATATCGGCATCCAACACGTTTCCGTCCTTACCAACAAGCACGCGGACTTTCACTTGTCCGTTTTCGCGGACGGGCATTTCAGGGAGATAGACGGGTTTGCGGTTCCCGTAACCTATTCCGCCGCCGCTACCGCCGCCTTCACCCGGGCCGGGTACCGCTGCCAGTTCCCGAGCCGCCGCCACTTCCGCTTCCGCGCTGCCCATACATGGCGTTGTTGTTGACTTTCGGAGTATTGTTATCATTGGTTTTGCCAGTGCCCTTATTCACAGCTGGCGCGTTTTTGTCGGCGTTCTGTGTGGCGGTTGACTTGCCTGTGCTCTTAGTCTTGTTGGGGGATGCCGCGTGCGGAGAACCACCGCCGCCACCACCGCCAATCGGACCGAGTTCTATCATAACCATACGCTTCGGCGGCGGTGGCGGATTCTGACTCTTCAAAGTGACAAATAACAGCAGTATCATGCTGATAATCAAGACTATCGCTGTTACAATCGCTGCTTTTGTGTTATTTTTCTGTTCCGTAGTCATAATCTACTCCGCTTCTGTTGCCAAAACTATCTTATACCTGTCATTCTCTGCCCGCTCCTCATTCAACTTGTTCACAACATCCATTAACTTGACTACATATTCAATATGCACGCTTTTGTCCGCACGCAAGATAATGGAGTTTTGTCCTGAATTATCCATCGCGACCGCTGCCTGCAATGCCGGAAGAACCTCGTCAATCGGTATCGGCAGAGCATTCTTCCCTTCCGGGTTGACATAATAGTTATTTTGCTCATCAATATAGACTTCGACATTCTTTGATGGGGACTGTCTGCTCGAATCACTTGTTGGCAAAGTCAGGTTAATGGCGTTCGGCGAGACCAAAGTCGAGGTAATCATGAAGAATATCAAAAGCAGGAACACCAAGTCCGACATGGACGAGCTGTTGAAATCTACCTTGCGTTTGTTTTGAAGTTCTATCATAATCAGAAACTATTATAACGGTTCGTGAAGAAGATCCATAAACTCAGTTGCTTTAGCCTCAAGCACATACACAACGTTTGAGATTTTTGAGACTATGATATTGTAGCAGATATAGCCGATAATACCGACAATAAGTCCGACCACAGTAGTCATCATAGCCGTATAGATACCCGAAGCGAGAACCGAAATGTCGAGGTTGTTCGGGTTCGCCTCCATATCATGGAAAGCGATAACCATGCCGACCACAGTTCCTAGGAAGCCGAGCATTGGTCCCGCGCCGGAAATTGTACCGAGAATCGACACATGCTTCTCCATTTTCTGGATTTCGAGTTTGCCAGTGTTTTCTATTGCTGTTGAAATGTCTTCCAATGGCTTTCCTATACGTGAAAGACCTTTTTCAATCATTCGTGCAAGCGGGGTGTCATTGCCGCGGCAGAGCGCCACAGCAGAGTCAATTTTACCGTCGTGGATGAAATCCTTGATATTGTTCATGAAGTTGCGTTCCTCTTTTGCTGCCTGCGTAAGAGTAAGCCAGCGTTCAACAAAAATGTAGATTGCAAGTGCGAACATGATTAACAGCGGTATCATGATCCACAAACTCGCAGGGTCAAACAGAAGTTTCATAACGCTGATTTCTTCTGTAGTGGATTGCGCTGTTTCCGTAACAGTCTGTATAACAGGCGCAACTGAATTTGCAATAGTCTCTGATTGAATGTACAATAAAGGTGTCATATCTGTTTTATAAAAAATTTTTTCAAAAATATAATTTCCTCACGTCTTTTCAGATATTTTAATAACTGATTTTCAAACAAGATATTGTTAATTATGAGAAATTTATTTTTCTGCCTTGTAAAAGAGTGTGTTGCATGTTTCAGGAAGAAAAAGGTTGTGTGTGACACGGTGAAGCTGCCCTGTGTCCACGGCAAAATATTTGTCGCGCCTGTGCAACACAGCATCCGCCTCACTGAAAGTTTCAGCGATACCGAGTGCTGAGGCGCGGTCATCAGGACGGATCTCTCCGGCAAGCAACGCCGACTCCGTCTTGTTTTTCACTTTCTGCAAATCTGTATCTATATCATCATTATATTTAAAAGCATACAGGAAATCCGACAATTTTTTATCAGCCTCTTCAATTGAAACACCCTCTGCAGGATTGCCTATAATCATAAAGACATTTGTTAGTAAAGTTTCTGATATATAAGCTGTTAAATCCACAAATAATTTTTCGTCAATAACAAATTTCTTATATAGGAAAGATGAATGTCCGCTTCCAAAAAGGTCGGAAATGAGATCAAGTGCGTAAAAGTCATCGTGGAGGCGGCCGCAGCATTTCCAGCCCTTAATCAGCATATCGTAAGGCACAGCGCGTTTCACCGTGAGCCGCCGCTCCGC
>CACYHL010000257.1 GCA_902774205.1 uncultured Bacteroidota bacterium
GCCATAGCGTCCTTACGAAGGTCAACATGATAGTCTTTCATGAACTCCTCAGCAAGCCAGTCGATGATTTTGTGGTCGAAGTCATCGCCGCCGAGGTGAGTGTCTCCGTTAGTTGACTTCACCTCAAAAACGCCGTCACCGAGTTCAAGTATTGAAATATCGAATGTGCCGCCGCCGAGGTCGAACACCGCGACTTTTGAATCCGATTTTTTCTTGTCGAGGCCGTAAGCAAGCGCCGCTGCTGTAGGCTCGTTGATGATACGTTTCACTGTGAGGCCTGCAATCTCGCCCGCCTCTTTCGTGGCCTGACGCTGAGAGTCGCTGAAGTACGCCGGAACGGTGATGACGGCTTCCGTAACTTCCTGACCAAGATAGTCTTCTGCAGTCTTCTTCATCTTCTGAAGAATCATAGCGGAGATTTCCTGTGCGGTATAAGAGCGGTCGTCAATCTTCACTTTCGGCATGTTGTTCGCTCCACGCTCAACTATGTACGGCACGCGGCTGACCTCTTCCGTCACGCGGTCGTAAGTCTCGCCCATGAAACGCTTAATTGAATAGATGGTTTTTTTCGGGTTGGTGATAGCCTGACGTTTTGCGGGGTCACCGACCTTTCTCTCACTGTCACCAACGAAAGCGACTATCGAAGGGGTCGTGCGGTGGCCTTCGCTGTTAGCTATTACAACCGGCTCGCTGCCTTCCATAACGGCAACGCATGAGTTTGTTGTTCCTAAGTCAATTCCAATTATTTTTCCCATTGTTATAAAATTTAAAGATTATTATTTCGTTTTATTAATGTTTTTGTTTTCAAAACACGAAATGCAATAACAACTATTGTGCCAAAAATAATTTTGACAGAAAAAAACTTCTTTTTACCTAAAAATGTCACACAAAAAAGGGCAAAAATCAATTAAAAAGGACTCATTGACTCTTGCAATCTAACATTGAATTTTCAACAATCAATTCAGCTTATATCTGCGAAATTTGCGGGGATTGTTCTGCCCGCCGATTACACAGACAAACGCAGATAAACAAGATTTAGTATCCCAACTATTTTGTTTTTAAAATATTCAATATCAGTTCTTTACACAACGAACAGAATATGCGTAGCCGTATGAACCAGTCAAATATGTTCTATCCATCGAAACACCAACCGCCGAATAGTCCAACACACGATATACTATATAAGATCCATCTAAGGTACATGTCCACCAGTAAGCATTACTAGCAACATTAGCATAATAATGAGAAGTACTTGAGTAATAATAATAAAATCCCGCAGGTGTAGCAGAAAAATCTGTCGTATTAAAACCTGTTGGATCCACCTTGCAATAACCTGGCGCAAAGGAATTGTTCGAATATGTAGTCCAATAATCAGGATATGACATACTTTTCGCCATTGAGCCACGATAACCGGTTGTGCCACATGAGACATCTATCCCCGGTTCAATATAGTTTTCGAGTTCGCACCATTCGGCACTACTTGGCAAATGCCAGCCAGTAGGACAAATACCTTGAATACCGCTCGGATTATTTGTAGAAGAGCCAGCACCATTCATTGCAGCCGCCCAAGAATAGAGAAAACCATATTTAGCTATATTAGAAGTATCATCACCATATATAAAATATAACTTGCTACTCGAACTATTATAAAAAATAGTTCCATTTGTTCCTTTCGTAATCGCAACACCATTTGAGTACCTTGTAGTCCTCAAATTCTCCTTCATCCAGCACTGTGCTCCAATATAAATTGTGGCGTAAAGATTGCTGTCATAGTCCACCAAAGTCCCGCAGTCGGTTGGTGTGGTGAACATAATCGGATTGCCGTAAGAAGTTCCCACAGAGTTAGTCGCATACGCTCTGACATAATATGTTGTGCCAGATGTCAGTCCGTAAGGCTTGCTGATGAACGTGTCAATACTTGTGCCGTCGGTGGTATAATTGTTTCCCAATGAGGGATTTGGGTTGAGGCTCCAACAGACGCCGCTGGCTATAACGCCCGTGCTTCCGGCATTGCTAATATGACATTTCACGCAGACTGTTCTTCCTGTAATATCAAAAACAGTATCTGTGACTACCGTAGGCGGAATACTGTTCACGAGGCTTGGGTTGGCAATCCAGCTCAGTCCTCCGTTGTTCACTGTCAGCACCTGGCCTTGTTGTCCAAGTGGCAGAATCTCCCATTCGGAAGTGTTTGCGTTCCAATAGAGAATATCACCAGAGT
>CACYHL010000258.1 GCA_902774205.1 uncultured Bacteroidota bacterium
TGTTTCGAAGCAGTCCGCCGCGGCGGTAGATTTCAAGCTGCGTTTCGTAAAACGGATTTATTTTTGTGGATTTGCCTTTTGTGATATTTGTCAATTCTCCTGTAACAAAATCTATTCTTACAACATCACCGTTTTTGACATCGGCTTCCGCCAAATTCTCAGGCTTGTATGTCAGCACAGGCAGTGCCGCATTAATGGCGTTCCTTTCGTAAATGGCTCCGTAGGATTCGGCAAGGAGACAGGAGAGTTTGAGCGCGATGAAACAGTCAACCGCCTGCTGCCGTGAGCTTCCGGCTCCGAAATTCTTCGTGGTGATGACAATGTCGCCGGGCGCCGCCTTCTTCGCGAAATCCTCATATCCTTTCAGGTTGTCGAAAGCATATTGCCCCATTTCATTGATATTTGTTATTGTAAGATAACGGTTATGGAAAATCATATCAGTGTCAATATCGTCTTTCTCTATGAGCCAGACTTTTCCTTCAACTATTGTATTTGGTTGAATATCACTTGTTTGCAAAGTTTTATTCGATGAGAATTTGTCAGTTTTTGCGAAAGTGGCCGCCACCTCTGGAATCTCATTAGCAGTGGTGATGTAACCTGCGATTGCTGATGCTGCAACAACTTCGGGTGAGGCGAGATAGACTTCACCTTTGCCCTGTTTTCCCGCGAAGTTTCTGTTGCCAGTGGAGATGGTGACTTCTTCGGGACCATTTTGTCCGACTTGCCCCGCCGCACAGCCCGCGCACCCTGCGTTTGAGACTAATGCGCCTGCCTCTTTGAATATTGCGATCAAACCTTCATTCAAAGCCTGCATCCACACTTTATCGGTTGATGGGACTATTTTCAGCACGACACCCGGTGCCACTTTGCGGCCTTTGAGCACCGCAGCAGCAGCCCGCAGGTCTTCAATCCGACCGTTGGTGCAGCTCCCGATGAAAGCGGAGTCTATTTTCACGCCCTTCACATCGTTAATGTCAATGTCGTCATGCGGATGTCCGGGGCGCGCAACCAATTTTTTGAATGCCGATATGTCTATTGTGTGCTCTTGGAAATAAACGGCGTCTTGGTCGGCTTTAACGATTGGGAAGCGTTTTCCTGTCTTGGCTTCCAACTCGTCAATGATTGATGGGGTGGGGGTGAAGAGCAGAATTATCGCTCCCATTTCCGTTGCCATTGAGGCGATTGTGATGCGTTCGTCCAAAGTGAGGCCGTCAATGGCTTCGCCGTAAAGTTCGATTGCGCAACCCAGGAGTTTGTTTGCCCCAAAAACATTTAACAGATTGAGAACTATGTCTTTAGCGGTAATTTCAGCGGGACGTTTTCCTGTAAAAGTCAGTTTTACAGATTTCGGGACTTTGAACCACACCTTTCCGTGTGCCCACGCTGCCGCAATATCTTGGTCGCCCATGCCCTGTCCAAAACAGCCAATCGCGCCCATGATGTTTGCGTGCGAGTCGGTGGAAACGAAGGTGGAGCCAGGGTATGCAAGCCCCGTGTCTATCGCGTTGTGGGTGCCAATTCCCGCATTGACATCAAACACATGTATTCCGTTTTCGCGCGCGAACTGGCGGCATAGGTGCTGGTTTTGCGCATACTTCTGGTCTGATCCGCCAGGATTGCAGTCAAAAGTAAAGAATGTCCTTGTTGGGTCGGCAACTTTCAAACCGTTGTCAACCAAGTTCTTAACCACGTTTGCGCCTGCAAAGTCGCGGGCGGCGCGGCAGTCGATGAAAACGTCAACAATATCGCCCTCATGGACTTCCTTATTCCCTGAGTGATTGGCAATTATTCTTTCAATTAAGGTTTGGCTCATTTTTATCTTTTATTTATCCTCTTTTTTGAAATAATTCTGTTAATCCAATAACATAGTCTTTGTCGGTGTAAAGGTCAGCGACGTCAACGCCAAGTTTTCTGAAAAGGTCGTTGTTTTTGCGGCGCATATTCAGCCACCATTGCGAGTATGCGGCTCTCACCCGTTTGTCTGAAGTGTCGGCAAGACAGTGGCGTCCCGTCTCAGGGTCGATGACAGGGATAACCCCAAGGTCTGTCAGGTTGCTTTCGCCTTTGTCCATAATGTTCAGTGCTACAACGTCATGCTTGTTCGCCGCGATTTTCAATGCCTGCTCAAAATTATCGTCAATGAAATCAGAAATCACGAAAGCGGTGCATTTTTTCTTGATTGCGTTTGTGAGATAACGCAACGCCTCGCTTATGTCGGTGT
>CACYHL010000259.1 GCA_902774205.1 uncultured Bacteroidota bacterium
CACAAAGTGAAAATCAACAATTTAATTACATAAAATTCATTTTAATAAAAAACAAAAACACCATGAAAAAATTATTAATCCTTTCAGCAATCACACTTTTAGCAGTATGTTCATTAAGTTCTTGCAAAAAAGACAGCCACGACTGTACAATCCGTTGGACTGTCACAGCATCTAACATCTCGGGCGTGGAAGCAGCGATAGAGATGGAGAAAAATTCAATATACAGAGAATACGATGAGTATTTCACGAAAGCTAATTTCGGCACATTAGACAAGACAAACCATAAAATTGACATTACAGATGTCACAAACAACAAAATTGAAAAAATCAAGACAGACTCTAAAAAATATGCCTTGAAAGCCAACGACGCACTTGCTAACTTCCACCCGACAAAAGGCGATTACACAGTGAATGTTATTTTTGAAGGAGAAGACGGCACCGAGACTTTAGCAACATACACATACGTAAAGACAGCAGAATAATATCATGAAAAAAGGTCTGTTTTCCCTTATCCTGACATTTTCAATTTTCATTGTTAAGGCGCAGGGTCTGCCCGCCGAATACGAAGGGCAGTCATGCACTTCAATTATGGTCGGGCGGCTTGCCACCACAGACGGCTCGGTGATAACATCGCACACCTGCGACGGGCGTTACCGCACATGGATGACGATAGAGCCGGCTGGTGACTATGGCAAAGACGCGCTCCACATCGTGAACAAAGGTACAATGCACACCTCGTTCCGTGATGACACGACCGGCGTGAAACTGGCAGGCGATATTCCGCAGGCAGCACACACATTCGCTTACCTCAACACCGCGTACCCGTGCCTGAACGAGAAACAACTCGCAATCGGCGAAACCACATTCAGCGGCCCGGACACGCTTGTCAACAAGAACGGAATGTTCAACATTGAGGAGCTGGAGCGTGTCGCACTGATGCGCTGCACCACCGCCCGCGATGCGATAAAACTCATTGGAAGCCTTATCAAAGAGTACGGCTACGGTGACGGCGGCGAATGCATCACGATTGCCGACAAGAAAGAGGTATGGCAGATGGAAATACTCGGCGAAGGGCCCGACAAAATCGGCGGCGTATGGGCGGCTCAGCGCGTGCCCGACAACCATGTCGCTGTTAGTGCGAACATTCCCCGAATAGGCAGACTGTTGCGCGACTCACCGGAATATTTCCTTTGCTCAGACAATATTGAGAAAGTCGCACTAAAATATAACCTTTGGGACGGGAAAGGAGACTTCATCTTCTGGAAGGCGTTCAATTCCTCGTACGCCAACGGCAAAAACTTCCGCGAGCGCGAGTTCTACATTTTCAGCACACTTGCCCCCTCTATGGGCTTCACGATGGATATGGAAGAGCTGCCATTCTCCATTGAGCCGGAGCACAAGATTGATGTCAAGGACATCACGAGGCTGCTGCGTTCCACCTTCGAGGGCTCGGATTTGGACATGTGCCAAAACGTGAAATGCGAGGCAAAGCGCAAAAATGAAGACGGTAGCACCTACAAGGACACCATCATCAGTCCGGTTGCGAACCCGTGGCTTGGCAGCAACATGATGAACATGCTGAACTTCATCGCCCCCGGAACCGTGACATACCGCAGGACAATCAGCGTGGCGTGGTGCTCATACTCGTTCGTTACACAGCTGCGAGACTGGCTTCCCGACGAAGTTGGCGGAGTATGCTGGATGGCTGTTGACAATCCAGGACAAAGTCCGCGTGTTCCAATATTCTGTGGCACAACACAGCTGCCAGCGGCATACGACACTTGCGGGCAGAAAAAGTACAACGAGAACGCCGTGCTGTGGCATTACCGCAAGGCCAACAAGCTGTCGCAGGTGCAGTGGGGCAACGCCAAAAAACTGATTTACGACAACGTTTTACGTTACGAGGAAAAAGCTATGGAAGAGCTGCCCACCCTCGAAAAGAAAGTCGCAGCGCTGCTCAAGGACGGCAAAAAGAAAGAGGCTCAGAAAATCCTTAACCAATACACTTCCGACTTTGCCGGCGCCACCCGCCAGACGTGGTCGGAGATAGAACGCACCCTGTGGGAACGCTACTGGACAGGATTCTGACGCACATCTCCTATGCATAAAAAAACGTGGCCCGTTCCGAGCCACGTTTTTTTGTTATAGTCTTGGAGCAATCTACTGAACCGAAACCACTTCGATGTCGAATACAAGGGTGGAGTAGGGAGGTATGCCGCCG
>CACYHL010000260.1 GCA_902774205.1 uncultured Bacteroidota bacterium
GAAGGGTTTAGTTTCCAATTTTTTACAGATATGTCGAGCAGCCACCCTTCGGGTATAAGTCCGTCGAAAAATGGGAAAATTGTTTTCGATATATATGTTTTATTTGTCAATGGCAATGTCAAGCTTACGGGCTGCGCGTCCGTTTGTACAAGATAATCCTCGTCGTAAACGAAACGGTATCCGTTATCTTCTTCGCTCAGAATACCTGCAAGCTGCCTTCCGAAAAAAACTTTGGCTCGTCTCATTGTTCATCGATTTTTGTCAGTTTCACAACACCTAGTTCGGCTCCGAACATGGCCAAAACCGAATTTACTTTATCCATTCGCATCGTGCTTTTCCCACCTTCTAACTCCCTCAAAAAGCGGAGTCCCACACCTGACTTGTCGGCAAGCTGACGCTGTGTAAGCCCGTATTGGCGACGCATACTGCGTACAAATTCACTGCAATTGTTCATATTGTTTTTTTTTGCAAAAATACGAATTATTTTTTAATTTTATCCCCTTTCGGGTATATTTTTACAAAAAACGCCATACTTTATACCCGATAAGGTATATTTTGGACAAAATCACATTGTTTTATACCCGATAGGGAGCATGACAATTTAAAGTTGAAAATGGAAAGTTGAAAATGGAAAGTTGTAATTTCCGTAAGCCAAGTTAGCGGCGAACAAATATGTGTGTTTAACTGATAACTCAAAACTATAAACAAAACTCATCGCTCAACACTTTATTTTGTTGTTTCAAGATAAAGTTGTATCTTTGCAGTCGGAAAAATATGATATTATTCCGACTAAAAACAAAACAATATTTCGATGGAAAACTCTGTTTTAGAAAATGTTAGGAGAGTAATTAGTCGCGCAAAATTTGGCACGGTGTTCTTTGTGTCGTCGTTCCCAAAATACGATGTGGAATACATTACGAAATTGCTGGCCCAGTTTTGCAAGGAAGGACTTATAACCCGCATATCAAAAGGCGTGTATGTCAAAGTGAAGGAAACTCGCTTCGGCATCCTATATCCGTCGGCGGACGAACTGGTTATACAAATTGCGAAACGCGACAAGGCAAAAGTGATACCTACAGGAGCCACGGCAGAAAACCAATTGGGTTTCTCTACGCAGGTGCCGTTGAACACAAATTACCTGACAACGGGCTCTACTCGTAAATTATTAATTGGCAACAGGACAATAACGCTTAAACACGGTGCCCCCAAAAATTTTGCTTATCGTGGAAAACTGATGCCCGCGCTTGTTCAGGCTTTGCGTAGCATAGGCGAAAAAAATATAACCGACGAGGTTGAACGCAGGATTGGACATCTGTTGTCGGAAATTCCCGAGACAGATACCATTGAGCACGATTTGCTTCTTGCCCCAGTTTGGATAAGGGAACTGATAAAACGAAACAGGAGGGATGATGTATGAGCAAATGGATCGACTTCTCTCCTGAAGAGCAACGGGCGATGGTCCAGCAAGTAGCCATTGCGCGACAAATCGACGAGGCCGCGGCTGAAAAGGACTGGTGGGTGACAGCGGTGCTATATGCGGTATTCCATACAAGCGTGGGCAGGCATCTGCTGTTCAAGGGCGGCACAAGTCTCAGCAAAGGATGGGGTTTCATAAACCGTTTCAGTGAAGACATCGACCTAGCATTGAGCAGGGATTTCTTCTTGAAAACAATGACCTCGGATATATTCACTGTATCCCGGTACATCGGGTTTTCCATATACTCGCCCGGGTCCAGTGCACGGATGTAATCCTGCTGTGCGTCATACCAGTCTGAAAACCACTCATATGGAAAATCACAGCCAACGCCGCGCAGGCGTTTGTCTTCGCCATACTCTATGATTCGCCCACACTTCTCACAGGAGACCCGGTTTCCTTCACTGTGGAATGAAGACAGTCCGCACCAGGGACACCAGTATGCAACACGCTCGAGATATTCAGCACGGCGGTCGGACAAGAACCGCCTGCCGTCATCGCAGGCTTCGCTGACTGTCAGTTCAGTCTTTATGACCTGATAAAGCTCTTCGTCTGTATATTGTGCGGCTTCCTCCGCTTCAATAACCCGGCAAACACCGGCACGGATGGTTCCTTTCCGGATAACATTGCTCCACCGCGGCTGAACCCCATAACCCCCGTCGATCCGGTAGAGCGCAATAGGCAGTTTCAGTGTTTTCGCCAGCAGTGCGATGGCCGGCCGCATCGT
>CACYHL010000261.1 GCA_902774205.1 uncultured Bacteroidota bacterium
ACACTCTCTTTGAAGTCAGCGCCAAGGGCATTCTTGGCACGCCTCATATCCTTGGGAGCCTCTACTTTGATGGCCGGCCTTTCGTATTCGCCTTGATAGACATGCTTGTGAAGAAGCCTTGAAAGCGAACTTGCCCTCTTTTCTGAGGGCTGGGCTACCGTCACCGCCGAAACCGCGAGACAGAACAATAGTAATGTGAAATGTTTAGTAAATGTCATTCTTATGATGATATATGGGTACACAATTTTGTGCGCAAAGTTACGAATAAGTGAGCAAAACACCAAAAATTTTTGGTATTTTCGAGCGTGAGTATTTTCTCGCAAGTGAAAAGATACGAAAAAGTTTTGAAAGTAATTCACTTTTTGTCGAAAAACTGATAATAAATGGAGAAAAAAGGTCGAAGTTGTGGATAATCCAAAGAAAAGTTGTAACTTTGTGGGCAAAAGAACATATATTGTGTACTTTTGCAAATAATGGACAAGGACAGCTATAAGAAACGGCAAGCCTTTGCCGGCAATAAGAAACCTTCGACGAAGCGGCGGTTTGTGGGGCACGACTACACCAGGCGCGGCATCTATATGGTGACTATGACTGTCGAAGGTCGCAGACCGCTGTTCGGGCGCGTCTATGGCACCAGTGACGATGCCCGCATAGAATTGTCGGCTCTGGGCAGTGCTGTACGGGATGAATGGTGGCATATTCCGAGCCACCATCCCGAGGTCAAGATCTATGAGCTTCAGATGATGCCCGACCACCTGCACGGCATCCTTTTCATCAGTGAACCGCTTAGCTGTGGGCTAAGTGGAATCATTAGAGGCTTTAAGACGGGCTGCAGGCGCGCCTATCGCAGGTTGGTCGCTCCACTGCCTGTTGCGACTGAGTCGCTACAAACCCTGAAGGGGAGCCACCCTGAGCATGGTCTGCTTTTTGAGCCGGGCTTCAACGATCTGGTGTTGCGAACCGATGACGAATACCAGCGATGGAAACACTACCTGCGTGACAACCCCCGCCGCCTGATGATGAAACGCGAGCGCCCCGACCTATTGCAGCCATTTTTCAATCTCAAGTTAGGCTCTTACACCTACAACGGCATTGGCAACCGCGACCTGCTCAGCGCTCCTCAACGCATGGCGGTTCGCGTGTCGCGTCGCCTAACAGGTCAGCAACTGGAAGCTGAAATAGCCCGTTATCTTGATGCCGCCCGCAAGGGTACGGTGCTCATCTCGCCAGCCATTTCTCCCGGCGAGAAGATGGTCATGCGCCTGGCATTCGACCTTCATCTCCCCACTATTGTCGTGCTGCGCAATGGTTTCACTCCATTGTCGAAACCCAAGGGCGAACAGTTTGATGCCTGTAGCCAAGGCCGCCTGCTGATGCTCTCTACTTGGGAGCATAGTAATGAGCAGGTAAAGCTGTCTGCGACTGACTGTCAGCAAATGAACCTCATGGCGCTAGAGCTGAGCCAGCTGACTGCCTTTTCCTCTAAGTGAAGCGAGTCCTGACATTTCCAAAGTTATTCATTTTGGAAAACTTTTCCTTTTTGTAATCATGAAAAGTTGTCCAAAACGGGAGAAGTCATGCAAAGAAAAGGGAAACACGGTGTATTACACTTGATTTAAATCAAGTTCGCTCCGACGTTAGGATAAATATATGTCCAAAATCTTGCACAACAAGTACGAATTGAGTAATTTTGTGGATGAATAATAATAACATAATTTTTCTACATGACCTATAATGATTCTTTTCAGGTAACAGAACATGGTTTACTTTATGTCATTCATAAGGTAGAGCTGTTCACGGAAGATGGCTTTATTGCCAGTTTGTATGTTCGCAATTACAGCGAAATTGATATTTTGCTGAAGATAGCAGAGGTACGCGAGTGCCTAAGCATTGCTCATCGGGAGTTTTTGTCGCTATCTAAGTTTTCACTTACATTCAATACACAATGGGCAACAGAAGACAACGAACGATTCAGTTCGGCTCAAACCATGCTGAACAAGTTGAGAAGTTCGCTGGCCTCTATCAAGAGGAGCTATCGTGAGAGTTGCCCCATTGTCCGTAAGCAACAGCCGCAGGGCGAGATGTTTCGCGACCGTCTGAAACCCTCTGTATTTGAGCGCTCCGTGCTGACCAATGGCGGTTGTGCTCGCGACTTGTTTGGCATCGAGTCGTTCAACGACAATATCC
>CACYHL010000262.1 GCA_902774205.1 uncultured Bacteroidota bacterium
AACAGAGGTAGAAAAAATAGAAAAATAATTGGAAGAATGCATCACACCCCACCATATTATAATTTCCATGCAGTCGATAATACTGAATGGAAAGTTAAAGGATTGATGAGCAATATTTATAGAAGAATTCATCCTTTAAGAACTTCTCCAAAACTAGTAAATAACATAAAGAGAGACGCCATCATAGAAGCTACATTATATAAAGCTCCGTTACCAGATACGCTCATATTAAGACCTTTCTTAGATTCAAAAACATCAAGAGACGAACCTTTGTTCTCCGATGATGTTGCAATGAAAATAGGAGGTGATGCATGCAAAAGATTGGCAGCTTTCTGTAGATCTATATCCGATTTCGTCTATGCTGTCAGAGATGTTATTCCAAAACAACAAAATGTCGAATATATGAGTAAACAATTTGCCGAAGCTATGAAAAAATTAGAAATTCAACAAAAAAGAAAAGCCGATGTTCTTGCTGAAAAAAAGAAATTAGAAGATTCTTTAGCAGAAGTAAGACAAAAGAAAGATGCTCAACAAGAAATTTTGAATAAAATGGCTAAAAAAGTCAATGGTGCAAGACAGCTTATAGAATCATTAAAAGGAGAAAAAAAAAGATGGACAGAAGATAGTAATAGATTTGATCAAGAAAAGAGACAACTATTAGGAGATTCTGCCATAGCCGCTGCCTTCATAGCCTATGCCGGACCGTTTAACTATACATTCAGAACAAATATATTAGAAAAAGGAAACAGCCGCGATCTCATGGAATCTTACGTTGCTTTCAGAGGACAAGAACCCTCTATTGAACCTCTTTTGAAAAACCGCGGATTAAAATAATTCCAATCAATGATGACAATACCTTCAGAATCTTTTCTGACTTTCATGACAGACGAAGCGACACTCGATAAAGTCGCAAAACACATTAGGACAAACACTTACGACTACGTTACACGCTACAGTCTCAAATCTCTTGTGCTCGGCATATCCGGAGGGATTGACAGTGCGTTGTGCGCGGCATTGCTGAAACCGGTCTGCGAAAAGGCAGGCATTCCGCTCGTGGGGCGTTCCATCACAATAGAGACAAACAAAACTGACGAGATAGAACGCTCGATCGCTATCGGCGAGGCGTTCTGCCACGACTTTGCGCACCTCGACCTGACAGAGACATTCCTTGAGAACAAAAAACTTCTCATAGAATACGATGACTCACACCTGTCAAAAATGCGTCAGGGCAACATGAAAGCGCGGATGCGGATGATGGTGCTGTACGACCTTGCGCAGCTTTACCGCGGCATAGTCATTTCGACCGACAACTACACCGAATACCTCACAGGCTTCTGGACCCTGCACGGTGATGTGGGTGACTACGCCCCGATTGCAAACCTGTGGAAAACGGAGGTCTTCAAACTTGCGGAAACGCTTCTGAAAGAGTGTGACAATGCGCAGAAAACCGCGTTGCAGGCCTGTATCGAAGCCACGCCGGTTGACGGTCTCGGCATCAGCAGCTGCGACTGCGAACAGCTCGGCGTGCCAAACTATTTCGAAGCCGACAAGATTTTCCTCGACTATTTCAAAGGCAACAAAGATTGGGAGAACCACCAGCTCATACAACGCTATAAAAACTCGCAGTACAAACGCCAGAACCCTATAGCGGTGGCAAGGTATTAAATGTCACTTGGAAACTTCAAATCATCATTCAAAAAAACACCTGATTATTAACAGATTATATTTTAACAAGATTTATAAAAACATAGAATATGACAACTGTTGTTAGCGGCATAAGGCCAACGGGATATTTGCATTTGGGAAACTATTTTGGCGCGCTGCGCAATTTCATAAAAATGCAGGACGAAAACGAGTGCTATTTCTTTATAGCTGATTATCACTCACTTACAACTCATCCTAATAACAAGGATTTAAAATTTAACGTAAAAAATGTGCTGATTGACTATATCGCCGCCGGACTTGACCCCGAAAAAGCCACGTTGTATGTGCAAAGCGCGGTTCCGGAAGTTTGCGAGCTTAGTCTTCTGCTGTCGATGAACGCGTATGTGGGTGAGCTTCAACGTGTTCCATCTTTCAAGGAGAAGGTGCGCCGCCAGCCGGACAATGTCAACGCTGG
>CACYHL010000263.1:0-2106 GCA_902774205.1 uncultured Bacteroidota bacterium
TGAAACCATTTTCCGTATAGTCATCGCCTTTGCAGACAGTGTCTGTGAGGTTAATGTTATAGTCAGGAAGGACGATGAGTGTGAGGGTAACGGTGCTGTCGCAGCCTGTCACAGTCTTGAGGTTTTGGTAGTAAGTACCAGGGGTATTATACAGGGTACCTCCGAAGTTGTAGGTTTCGCCATTGCAGATAGTATCTTTGATATCGGTTGATGCCGGGGTTGGGTCTATTGTCAGGTGAAGGGTGTCAACCTGTGTGCAGCCGTTAGCGTCAGGATGGCTGTATGTGTAATTGCCGGCGGTGTAGTATGTTGTCCCGTGCCATACGATGCTGTCGCATACTGTGGCGGAAGTGTCTTTGTGCTGTGGAGTATTGACAGTAACTGTAACAGATGCTGTTGCTGTACAGCCGTTTGCATCGGTGCCGGTAACTGTGTAGTCGCCAGCTGTTGTGGTTTCGAGTGTGTTGTTGGTAGAGCTGTTGCTCCAAAGGTATGTCGCAGCACCTGAAACAGTCAGTTTCGCTGTGTCGCCGGCGCAAACAGTTGCATTTCCTGTAATTGACAGTGAGACGTTTCCGCATATGGTGGTAAAGGATGTCTCTTCGCCGTAAGTAGTTCCAGCGCTGTTGGTTGCGTATGCGCGGATATAATATGTTGTGTTATAGGTCAAACCTGTGATGTTGCTGGTGAAGGTGCCTTTGCCGCTTCCGTTGTTTGTTTTGCTGTCGGCTGTGGTCGGGTTGGGGCTTGTGCTCCAGCAGACGCCGCGTGCGGTAATAGCTGCGCCGCCGTCATAAAGTATGTTTCCGCCGCAGGTGGCTCCTGTTGCGGTGATGTTGCTGACATTGTTGGTGCTCAGTGTTGGGAGAGTGATAACTGGTGTCGGCATAGTTTCCCAAGAGTCGCTGATACAGCGGACAGACATTGCGAAATTGCTTCTGTATGAGTATTTTACAATGCCTGCATTGTAGCAGTGTAGGTAGCGGTAGTAAGCGTTGCTTGCGTCTTCAGCGGTTGCGCTCCAGAAGTATGCGTTGTTGCCGAATCCTTTGTAGCTGCCGCCGTAGTAACCTGCCGGATATGCTGTGAATCCAGTCGCGTTGTTGTTTGCCTGGGCGTAACCGGCATCGCAGGTGTTTGAACTGCTGGTCCAGCCGCTTGTTGAGGCAAGAGCTTTTGCAATGCTTGTCTGCTGTGAGCCGCACACATAGCCGCTGAGGCTTGAGACGTAGTTTGACAGCTCATTCCATTCAGCGTCGCTCGGGACGTGCCAGCCAGTGGGGCAGATGCCCTGAACACCGCTTGGGTTGGCGTTGCTTGAAGCCGCACCGCCCATTATAGCCGCATAGTTGTAAAGTAAACCGTAGGTGGCATCGTTCGAGGCGTCACCGTTGACGTGCCAATAGCGAGCGAGGTTGCTGACCTGATTGCCGCCTTCCGCAATAGGTGTTGCGTCCTCGTATTGTTTCACACGGAGGTTTTCTTTCATCCAGCATTGGCGGCCGATTTGTACGGTGTTGTAACTGTTGCCGTCCTTGTCGGTGACTGTGCCGCCTTGACACGGATCACCATTGTCGAGTACCACAGGCGGATACTGCAATAAAATGCTCTGAGAACTGACATAAGTGCTAGAATGTTTTTTAGCATTCACTGGTTCTGTCGTGGTTGCCAATACTGCAAACCCTGCTAACGACAAACACAAAAACATTAGGATTTTTTTCATAATGATTGTTTTTTTGATTAATATTTAATTGTCCAATTTTTCTTTTCTTTAGTTATGATATTATGTTTACTTTCCGCTTCACTTCTCAAAAAAAGAGTTGTGATTAAGAAACTGCAAATATACAATTTTTTTTGTTACAATAAAATTATGTATATTCAATAAAACAAAATTTTTTATCTTCTCGAACTTCTGGAAATACCTGCAAAAAAATTCATTCAAATTTATTACCTTTGCACCCGCATTTTGATTGCTAATGATGAAAATATACAAAATCCTCCTTTTTATCGTCATTTTGTTTGCGGTGTTCGCTGTTATCGCTGTGCTGTTCCCTAAAGATGGCGTGAAAGTGGGGGAGGTGACTTTGCGTTTCCCTTCTGTAGAGC
>CACYHL010000263.1:2119-3395 GCA_902774205.1 uncultured Bacteroidota bacterium
GCGTGACAGCCTTCTGACAACACTTCAGGATACGGTCGCTTTTTACAGGTCTGTTGTCGCAACCAATGAAGGGCGTTTTTATTTTCCAAATGATGACATCTATTTCTTTTCGGATTTGTACAAAATGTTATCTTCAGCGAAGTCGCAAAACAGGATTGTGAGAATCATTCATTATGGCGATTCGCAAATAGAGATGGACAGGATAAGCGCGAACCTGCGTGAGTTTTTCCAAGGGCGTTTCGGTGGCGGTGGTCCCGGCCTTATGCCCGCTATCCAGACAATTCCCTCTGTGTCAGTCTATCAGCGTTCTTCAGAGAATTATACGGCGTATATGGTGTATGGGGACGGCTCTCGTACTGGCGATAAGAGTTACGGCATAATGGCGAAATCGTACCGCATGAACGGGGTGAACACATTTTCAGCCTTCGCAACGTCAAATCCGCTTGCCAAGGAAGGGGTCAAGGCGTTTTCTGATATAAAGCTGCTTTTTGTGAACCGCGGCGGCAATTTTTCAGCCACACTGTCAAATAGGAAAAGTGGCTATTCTGAGTCGCAAAACACTGATAGTAGAGGGGTGCATGCTTTTTCGTGGCATTTGGACAGCACAGTTACAAATTTCTCAATTTCACTTTCTGGAAATGCTGACATTTATGGCATTTTCGCCGACAACGGCAGCGGTGTCAATGTTGACAATATCCCGCTCCGTGGCTGCTCCGGAACGATTTTCACCCAGATTAACGATTCTCTCATGCGGCAGTCGCTCCAGTTGATAGATGTCGGGCTCATCATTCTTCAGTTTGGAGGAAACTATATGCCAAGTATCTATTCCCAAAAAGCTGTTGATACTTATAAAGAAAAGATAGTCAGTCAGATAAACTATTTCAGAAGGGCTTGTCCTTCGGCAAAAATACTCTTTATCGGTCCTTCTGACATGTCGAAACGTGTTAACGGGCAAATGGATTCATACCCATATTTGGAGGAGACCGTGCAGGCGTTGAAGGAGGCGGCGGTGGAGAATGGTGCGGCGTTCTGGGACATGTATGCGGTGATGGGCGGACGGCAGTCGATGATAGCATGGCATAACAACGGGCTCGCCGGCGCCGATTATATCCACTTCACCCCGAAAGGAGCCGAAAAAATCGGAAATATTCTGTCAGATTCCTTTAAAGCCCTGTTTGACTTTTATGATGCGGAAACCACTCTCAAACGTGAGCGCGAAGATCTTTAATGCTGATGACTAGAGACTTTCTCTTTTGCTATTATGAAATTTTGTTTT
>CACYHL010000264.1 GCA_902774205.1 uncultured Bacteroidota bacterium
AAATTAAAACTCGGACTTTCAAAGCACAAAAAAATTGACGGTCATGCTCCTGGACTGAGCGGTAAAAATCTTTGCGGATATGTTGCTGCCGGAGTTATGTCAGACCACGAATGCACAAATCCCGAAGAAGCACTTGAAAAACTCGGACTCGGTATGTACATTATGATTAGAGAAGGCTCTGCCGCAAAAGATTTACAGCCTTTAATCCCTGTTCTGAAGGGCAAAAACACAAGAAGATGCATTTTTGTAACAGACGACAGGCACCCGACAGATTTGAAAGGTCATATAAACGATATGGTAAGACAAACGGTTGAAGCGGGTGTTGACCCGATTACAGCCATAAAAGTTGCATCAATTAATACGGCAGAATACTTCGGACTGACCGATTTGGGTGCTATTGCTCCCGGGTATCGTGCAAATATGCTTGTTTTTGACAATTTAAAAGATTTCAAACCGACTTTGGTATTCAAGAGCGGCGAAATTGTCGCAAGGGACGGAAAACTCGTTGTTGATCTTGATAATAAAGAAGTTCCGAGATTAAGAGGTTCCGTAAACGTCAAATGGATTGAGCCGGAAGACTTTAAAATTCCCGCAAAATCAGATACAGTACGTGCAATGGAAATTGTTCCCGGAACACTCCTGACAAAAGGAATTACGGCAAAAATAAAAGTAAAAGACGGTTTTGCGGAATCTGATACCGAAAACGATATTTTAAAAATTATGGTATTTGAAAGACATAAGGCAACCGGAAATATCGGAAAAGGCTTTGTTAAAGGTTTCGGCCTGAAATCAGGTGCAATCGCTTCAACCGTTGCGCACGATTCGCACAACATGATTATTGTCGGCACAAATGACGATGATATGCAGCTTGCGGCGCTGCCAAGCACCGGGTATATCAAGAACCTCGTGACCGCCGAAATTCCCATTGACGTGGAGGCAAAGGGCAAGCAATCGGAACAGGCACTGCTTTACACCAGACTGCTCTGTTTCGGCAACGGTTCGCCAAAAGCGCTGTATGACAAGTCGAAAGGATTTTCCCGCAGAATGATTATTCTGACTACGCTGCCGCCGCCCGGAAATCGCGTGATCGACCCGCATATTGCGGACAAATTCATTGCAGAGAAAGAGAAGATCTTCTGCTGGATGTATGACGGTTTGCTACGGCTGATCGCGAATCATTACCGATTTTCTATCTCTGAAAAAGCAAATCTGAACGTCAAGGAAACCGTGCAGGACAGCTGCAATATCCCGGAATTTTTAGCAGACACAAGCCGTGTGACCTATGGGGAAAAGCTCTGTGTTTCGTCCTCGGCGCTGTATGGCAGCTATGCCGGTTGGTGCGAGGATAACGCGCTCACGGCATTCAAGCGGGAGACGTTTGTTTCGTGGCTGAAACAGAACGAGGAGAATGTGAACATCCGGTATTCCTATCACATTCCGCAGAACGGCAAGCAGGTGCGTGGGTTTACAGGAATCGCCATCAAGCCGGTTTCAGAGTATTATTAAGGTCAGACTGCAAATTAAGGCGTGCAGGCGTGCGGACGGCTATATTCCTTCAAAAACGGCGTGCAAGATTAGGCGTGCGGAAAGAAAATCGCGTGCCAAACGGGACACCACGGCGTGCGGCACGCCACGCCCAGCACGCCAAAAGCAACGAAATATCGGGCTTTGCACGCCTGGACGCCTAAAAACCAAGTCGCGCCTTATTTCAGAGAAAGAGAGGAATATGATGAAAAAACAAAACGCAATGGAACTGAATGAGCAGTTTAAGGACTGCCCGACAGAATCGCATGAGTACGAAATTGAGGGAAGAAAATATATTGTTGTGAGCCATTTCACAGGTACAAAAGACCTCGATGATGTGGTGTTCCGAAATGCCTATGCACAGGCGATGAACGAAATGCTCCGCGCTTCATAATTTACAAAAAATCTTTCCCAAGGGTAGCTTTTTCCGATGAATTATGCTATAATAACACCACTTTCCAAGTTTTTGAAAAATAAAAAGTGAACCACTCCAAGAAAAATGTGGTATAATGGTAAGTGCTAACCAACCAAACCACAAAGGAGCAG
>CACYHL010000265.1 GCA_902774205.1 uncultured Bacteroidota bacterium
CTACGAGAAGATTTCGGAGATTGAAATCCACGAGGAGGACTTCATCAAAACAATAATGGATTACGAAATGTACAAGAGAGGCATCGACGTAAGGGATTTCAGCAAGGGGCTTACTAATAAAGTCCTTTATTCGTCTTTCGTAACGCATAAAGGGAAAACGATCACTATTTCGTTGGAGGTTTAAAAATGATGAAAATTGACACAGGAAAGTGGAAGTCGTTTGCACTTGGCAAGTTGTTCAAGATCGAAAAAGGGAAACGCCTTACCAAAGCTGATATGCGTGAAGGTGAAATCAATTTCGTTGGTGCAAGTGCGATGAACAATGGGATTACTACAAAAATCGGGAATGCCGAGCACCTGCATCCCGCAAATACTATTACTGTCAGTTACAATGGGTCGGTCGGGGAAGCGTTCTACCAAGATGCACCATTCTGGGCATCTGACGACATCAATGTTCTTTATCCGAGATTTAAGCTCACGAAGGAAATTGCTTTTTTCATGATTCCATACATACGTGCCATTGGTAAGCGTTATGCTTTTGTTGACAAATGGCAAAAAGAAGTTATGGAAAAGGATTGTATCTTGCTTCCCGCCATTGACAAAGACACTCCAGATTACAAGGTAATGGAAGAATACATCAAATTGCGTGAGGATAAAGTGAAGTCACTTGTAGATGCGTTACAATTCGTCGTAGGAAATACTATGTCCCATAGTAGCGGTGGAGAACCGCGATCTCGGACGCTCGTGCAAGATGTACCGTCGCGACGACAACAACTCCAGCGGCAATCGCGACTGGTGCACGAAGGAAGGGAAACCTTTTTGGGGGTTTCTGGAGTAATATGAATTTCTAAATACACGAAAGGAGCAAACCATGAACAAACTAATAATGACAATTGCGATGGCGGCAACCAGTGTCGCTGTCCTCAACTCTGCTGTTGCCCTGGCGGCGAACAGTTCCGATCAGGCGCAACAATCCACTCCCGAAGGTGCTAATGCCGAGATGCAAGTTCGCATCAGTGCTAAAGAGCGGTTGAGCGATGCATTTAGGGGGTTTGCGGAAGAACTTGGAATAGAATATGGCGCTTTTAATCGAGGAAAGTTCTACAGCAAGGGGCAGAGCCCCGTACCTCTTTCGGTTCAGTCTCCCGATTTTGTCAAGTCGTGTTCGATGGCGTATGAGCGCGCGTTTCTGTTGGCTGTCTCACAATTTGTGATGGATTTTTATGGGCAGGAAACAGCTAAGAAAATATATAACTACTACAATGACAGCTCAAGTGACATAAATGAATCACCGGTCGCGAGAGCGAAGACCATTGCGGAAAAGGTTAGCTTGCTTGCGGACGCCAAGTTGGATAAGGCACTTGAGAGTGAAGGCGTGCCGCCAGAAAAATATTCTGGAGAAAGTATCGTAGCAAAGCGTAAGATATTTCTTGATGAAATAGTCAACAAGTCTATTAAGACGGCAGTTCATGCTTCGAGCGGATGTATACCCGTAAAGACCTTCCTGTCTATAGGTGATGATGGGAAATATTACGTTGGAGTAGTTGTAAGATACGATTCGGCTTCAACGGAACTTGCGAGGTGTTTGAAGCAGAGGCGTCGCCCAGGACTCAAGAAGGCTGGGGGGCTTAAGTTGAAAGATGCTCTTCCTCCCAAAGAAGAGATGTGCATGAATTTCGGTGTAAGACTTTATTATGACGACACGGGATATCCTTCTCTGATTTCGTTTGGTCAGTATGGTGCGCATTTTGCCGGCAAGAGCGAATTGGCTGTCGAAAGGGCGGAAGAGCAAGCGCTCAAGCAGGCGCAGGTGCTTGCCGATAGCGCGATGACAATGTTCATTAATAGCTTTGTGCGCATTGGTGAAGAGTCCGAGATGAGCGAAATATCTTCGGATGACATCGCATTTTCTGAGGACGGAAACCCGACACCTGAAAGCGTTTTGAAGACAATTGACAAGTTTTCTCAGAAGATTGAACAGCAGGGAACGGATAGGCTAAGAGGTCGGAGCACTGTGTTCAGTGAGATAATTAAGCATCCGAGCGGACAGAAGGCGGCGGTCGTTGTACTGTGGAACCCGCAAAGGGCGGGGTTCTCAAAGGGAAGACCTTTGATTTCTAAGAAGGCACTCAATCAGTTTTCGTGAAAGGTTGTTAACATGATTAAATTTATCAAGATAATTCTTCTCTGTGCGATAGCTCCGATGTTATTCGGAGCAGCACCCACAGAGAAGAGTGTTGAGGTCATCGGTAAAGGTGAATCCGAGGATGCAGCTTTGCTTGATGCGTTTCGCAGCGCGCTGGTAAAAGCTGGATTTCTTGAGATATCTACCAAGCAAAGCCTGGTTGACGGGGAAATGGAATATGACAAAGTGTCTGTGACGGCGAAAGCTTACGTTGAGTCGTACAAGGTGCTTAAAAAGGGCAAAGATCCGAAAACGGACGAGAACAAAATCAAAATCAGCGCACTTGTCAAGAAGTCATTACCAAACACAAAGGTCGTGGTCAAACCCGTTGAGCTGGTTCGGTGCAAAAAGTGCAAAGGCGAGGGGAAGAACTGGATAAAGACAACGTGTGGGCGGTGCAGAGGTGAGGGGCTTCTTCCCGATGAGTTCAGAAGGGGCATAGGTGGTCGAGTGATGCATAAAAGAGGCGGGACGTGTCCGAAATGCAAAGGAAAAGGGTACGAGGAGCACACGGAGACATGCAAGGAGTGCAGGGGCAAAAAATATGTGCAGGCAGACGAAG
>CACYHL010000266.1 GCA_902774205.1 uncultured Bacteroidota bacterium
GGGCTGGTCGGCAAACAGGCCATCAAACTCCCAGTCACCGGGTTTGTACTTCTCCATCACGCCGTCCAAAGTCGTGACATAGTCATACTCAACGGCATCGGCGGGGTCACAGTTTTTAACGCTACCGTATGTAAGGCGCATTGTGAAATTTGCGTCAGGATAGAAATTCACCTCCTTGTTCATCTCCATCAAACCATTCATATACAACCTTTCTGCGCGCGAGGCGTCAACCTGCCCAGCCACATCATCTATTGTCAGATAAGACTCAACAATATCCTGCATCAAAACGAAAATCGGATCATTATTGAGAACTTTCGGTGCGTCAAGCCAAGCATTCATCTTATTCTCATCAACAAAAATTGATTTTGCAAAAGCTTTGTCAACAAAAGAAGTGAAATCGCCCTTACTCTTGTCACCTGTTTTTTTGACAAGCGGCGGCAGTTGGTTAGGAGTAATATCTTTATAGAAAAGATTCAGCAGGGCAATTGTGACATCGCGGTCAGTCGCCTTGTCGTAATCCTTGAAATAGTCTTTCACCGCGGTCTTTAGGTTTGCAGCCAAAGCAGTGACATCTTCTTGTGGAGCCTTCATTTCAATCATATTGTTTATTTTCCTGAAACGTGTAGCAAAAGCGACCGCCTCACCTCCGCGCCAGCCCGCCTCTCGATGGTATATCAGACTCTGGTTGAAATTCGACTGATATTCCCAGTATTTGTCAAGTTCTGAAAGCACCGCTCCGTATTTCGCCTTTCTATCTCTATTTTCGCCAACCCATTTGGCAAATGCCTGCTCCTGCGCCACACGCTTCTCGAAGACCTTGTTATACTGAAGCTGTTTCACCTGACCGATATAATATTTCCAATAATTGCTCACAGATGCCTGTTTTGAAGCGTACTTGATGAAAACAGCGGGGTCAGCATCCATGTGCTTGCGGTACTGCGCCAATTTTGTGGTACGGCAAGTCACAATCGCAGGTCCCTCATAATCAATGACATTTCTGACAGCCCCCGAAGACGAATATCTGTCTGTGGAGCCCGGATAGCCCATAATCATAGCATAATCGCCCTGTTCGACACCCTTCAGAGAAATCGGCAGGAAATGTTTTGACTTCATCGGGACGTTATCTTTCGCATACTCCGCCGGCGAGCCGTCAGGGGCGGTATATACGCGGAAAATGCAGAAATCGCCCTTGTGGCGCGGCCATGTCCAGTTGTCGGTATCTGCCCCGAATTTACCAATTCCCCACGGCGGGCACGCCACCAAACGCACATCGTTATAAACCTCATAAACGAAAAGTATATACTGGTTTCCCTTATAGAACGGCACAATCTCAGCCTCAACTTTTTTGTCTCCAGTATGCTTTTTTATGATAAGTTTCCCGTTCTTCTTAATCATAGTGGCGCGGTCATTCTCGCTCGCATTCTCGGAAATTCCCTTAAGAATCTCTTCAGTAACATCTTCTATATAAGAAAGAAACGAAACCGAGAGCCCTTTATTAGGCAGTTCCTCGTCTTTGCTTCTCGCCCAAAAACCATCTTTCAGGTAATCGTGTTCCACCGATGCGTGGGTTTGCACGTAAGAAAGTCCGCAATGATGATTAGTCAGCAAGAGGCCTTCAGGGGAAATCAGTTCTCCGGTACAGCCGCCGCCGAACTGCACCACCGCATCTTTAAGACTCGGCTGGTTGAAGCTGAAAATTTGCTCCGCAGTGAGTTTGCAGCCCAACCGCTGCATTTCCGCAAAACTCTGACCATTAATTGAATACGGCAGCCACATGCCTTCGTCAGCACGTGCGCAAAACAGGGACATCATAATAATGATGAGCAAAAAGTTTGATTTAAGTTTCATAATTTGAAAATTTAACGTGCAAACTTACATAAAAAATTTGAATTATTATATGTCTGCAGATAAAGACATTCCAAAAAACAAAAGCGGCTGACTTTCATCAGCCGCTTCCTTTGCGGCGGTCCGGACGAGGCTCGAACTCGCGACCCCATGCGTGACAGGCATGTATTCTAACCAAACTGAACTACCGGACCTCCTGTCTTTGTTATTCCCTT
>CACYHL010000267.1 GCA_902774205.1 uncultured Bacteroidota bacterium
TATGACACTGACAGAACTTATACGGAAACCGGCAGGGCCGAGTCGTTTACTGAGACATCCGACACCAGGCGCCACTTCCATCACTTCGGTTTGAACATGAAATATATGCTGCCAAATCATTCGGCCTTTGACAGCCGCACCACCGTCACGGCCATGCCTCAGACCAACTACAGGCACATAGGCAATTACGACACCGAGGACAGGCAGCAGGAATGGGACATCAGCCACCGTATGTCGCTGGTGAAGAACTGGAACAACAGAAACCTGCTGTCGCTGAGTGGAGAACTGAGCTACCACAATCGCCAACGACACCTGCAGGCGGAATCAGGTAGCGTGCTTTATGACCTCCCGGCATACATACACCTTGTCAGCCAAGAGCAGAGAAACTCAATGCTAGATGCACTGCTCTCTGTCTCATGGTCTCACAGACTTTCCAAAGTCTGGCAGATGGGTATGTCAGGCGGATGGAACATGATTCATAACGGTGTTTCGGCTGACGCATCCCTCGACCGCTTCGACGTAACCGCTCAGAGCCTAACGACAAATGTCTACGACTATTCCCTCTCATTCTCAAAGAAGAAAGGCTTGCTGCGTCTGAATAGCGGCCTGACCTTGGCAAGCATAAACAGCCGTTATGATGCCAACAGAATCGTTCTGCTGCCAGATGTCAGTCTTGAACTGGCGTTCAATTCCACCAACTCCGTGTCGTTATCCTATAGCAGTTCATACGAGGCTGACGACGACATGTTTTTGAACGGCACTGTGATCAATGATTATCGGCAATATACCGTTTTCAGCGGACAGCAGAACATCCTGCATCGAAAAGACATGTTACAGTTTGGCGTGAACTATTTCGACATTCTCAATGACTTCACTCTTATTATGAATGTAGGATGCTCCTTTACAGACAATCCTTATATCTCGGACTTTCAGAACACTGGAAGCGGAGTAAAGGTTGACTTATTGAGAGCAGACCGCGACAGCCGTACTCAACATGCCTATTTCAACATCAAGAAAGGCTTTCGGGTGCCCTTGTTGTTGACGTTCAAGGCAACCGCAACCAACTCCCTATACCAGACGGCCTATCAGCAAGTTCTCAGTGACAACCGTTCCTCGATGATGGACGGATCATTGTCCATAGCCAGTAAATTCAAGTCCCTGTTCAACATAGAAGTAGGCTATAAGCTCACACTGCAACAAAGCAAGATAGGAATAAGTGACCAAACGATTAATTTCGCTCAACACGAGGTTTATGTGAAGCCAATACTTTTCAGAAAGGAGTGCTTTGAACTGAATGTCCCCGTGTCATTCGTCCTTGACCATTCAGGACAGGATGAGTTTCACAACTTCGACCTGGGGCTGTCTGCCATGTTCTCCCTCAAGCGGTGGACATTTACAGTTGAGGGACGCAACATGCTCCACACCCGCACGTATTGCCGACTTCGGGTAGAATCCCAAAACGATTACAACGAAGTAATCACAGAGAACAGACTGCCCGGATATATTATCGCAGGCGCAAAATTCATGTTCTAAAACAGTACAAACAAAAACCATACCAAAATGAAACAGCCAAGATTCGCAGTATTCTGTCACGCCGCAGATGCTCTCCCGAATCCGCAAGGACTTGCTGCTTCACGACGGCGAAAAAACCGCTTTCGGAGTGCAGGAATAACATTTTTACATCCAAACACTGAAAATAGTTTCAGACTTTCACCTCGGCAGACACTTTTTCGGTCTTGTCGGGGGCTTTTTCGTGGGACTTTCTGTAACTTTGTGGCTCGGAATGTCTCTCGGAGGCGGTTACAGCATGACGTGAATGCCCCGAACGAGATATTTCCACGAAAACGTCGTATATAATAAAAAGGTATAACATAAAACGAAAAGGATATGAACAAGAAAACCATCATCACCATCCTGCTCGCCCTCGTCGCAGTGGCGGGGCAGGCAAAAGAGAAAGCGATTGTGTGGGAACAGCCCACCACGGAGTTTGGAAACAGTTATGGCGACGGGTTCTTTAACCTGTGCCTTGACGTGAC
>CACYHL010000268.1 GCA_902774205.1 uncultured Bacteroidota bacterium
AGCCAAAGCGTATTTGGAAAACCATCCCTTCGACATCGAGGGCGAGGGGCTGACCCCGGAGGAAATCTGCGAGCAGAAGCAGAATCTCATCAACAAGATATTTGTCATGGGCTACATGCTCCACCGCTACAAGAGCGTAACACGCGCCTGGGCACCGCAGGCCATGGATAATAAGATTGGCGAAGACGGCCAGTGCAACGGCCGCTCGGGAAAGAGCTTCTTCTTCAAGACCATCCAGAAAATGCGCAAGACGGTATCGCTCTCAGGGCGCAAGCGCAACCTCATGGACGACCCGCACGTGCTGGAGCAGGTGACACAGTTCACCGACATGGTGCTCGTGGACGACTGCGACCGCTATATGGACCTCGGCCAGTTCTACGACAGCATCACCTCGGACCTCACCGTGAACCCCAAGAACAACCACGTCTTCACCATTCCCTTTGATGAGAGTCCGAAGTTCGCCTTCACCACCAACTACGTTCCAACAAACTTCGACCCGTCGAGCCAGGCACGCGCCCTGTACATGGTATTCTCCGACTGGTATCATGAGAAAACAGAGGAGAACGACTATCTCGAGACCCGTTCAATCCGCGACGACTTCCACAAGACACTATACGAACACGACTACACCGAGGAGGAATGGAACAACGATATCAACTTCTGGCTGCAGTGCACCCGCTTCTACCTCAGCCTGGCCGACAGCGGCTATAAGCCACAGCCGCCGATGGAGAACATCATCCAGCGAAAGTACAAGGCAGACATGGGAGCGAACTTCGAGGACTGGGCAGACGGTTACTTCTCGCCGGAGGGCGACAACCTCGACAAGCTGCTCGAGCGCGACAATGTGCTCAACGACTATATGAGATTCGCGAACGTGAACCGCATCACGATGCAGAGCTTCAATAAGAAGCTGAAAGCCTTCTGCGCAACCCGGCCATGGATCGACTGTCTGAATCCGAAGGACATGCAGAACGCCTCCGGCCGCATCCAGTCGCGTGTCACAGGTCCCGATGGGCTGAGCAAGATAAAAGACATGATCTACGTGAAGAGTAAGCCGTCGGAGATTGAGGAGCTGAAGCCGGAACCCAAACCACAGCCACAGCAGCAGGAGCTGTTCAAACAAGCGGATGACACCTCCAAAGACGATTGTCCGTTTTAGCGCATCACACTTCCTTTACACATAATCTTATCCGTAGGGCGGAGTTGCCGGTATTCCCGACAGCCCCGCCTTTTTGCGTTGCGCAAACACGTACGTCATAAAGTAAAGTATGTTTACATTTGTGACCCAAGACCCGCCGTGGCAGCTTTTCGTTTCCCCGACCCCTTTCTAATTTTGTTCCAAAACTTTGTGACTTTTGTAACAGAGAGTTTGAAAAGGTGAAAAAGTCAGTGTTTATCGGATTTTGCGGTGTCACAAAGTTGTCACAAAGTTGCGTTGCAAACTGTCACAAAAATAATCGGGTTTGTGACAAAGCTTTTTCTATGGGGGCATTGATGCCCATGTTGCACTTTTTATTTCGGCCCAAAAATTCTGCAACAGAGGTCTGTGACATAAAAAGATATTGAAAATCAGAGTGTTGCGAAGTTTGTCACAAATGAAACGTTGTCACAAAATTATTTCACGAAATCAGAATTACTCAGAAGTAGAGACAGAGGGAAAAGAAGAAAGAAAAGGTGAGAATTCAGAATAATATTTACAATACAAACAATAATCCAACGTTAGTTTGAAAATTTGCCTAATTTTTCATACTTTTGCAGGAGAAATCTAATAAAGCAGTCTAACATGAGCAACTTCTACTTCTATCTCAAAGTCAAGCCATTCATCGGCCAATGGCTGGTCAATCATTACGGCAATCCGGTGGTGTTCCCATCACGCTCTGCTGAAAATGCCTGCATCCGTCGTTTCGTGTCGCTTCGCCCCAAGAACTGGCAGCCGACGAAGCGGGAGGCCGGAACAGTGACTGAGAAGGACATCACGATCTGCGGACATGGATCCAATACGCCGTCCTTGAAGAACCTGAACGACTACCTGACA
>CACYHL010000269.1 GCA_902774205.1 uncultured Bacteroidota bacterium
CCAGTGGCCTGTGCTTTTTATGTCCTCAAAAATTCTTAATCTTTCCATGAACAATGTAATTTATTATTTCCACTTCGATGGGAATTACTATGCCGGTGACCACATCGACATTCACGACAATCCCTATTGCACTTTCTATCAAGGGCAACCATGTAAAACAAACACCACAACCGCAAGCACCGCTTCTGTGGAAGATGTTACGCCCATTGTGGAGCACGCTCCTTGTCCGTTCATCGTGCCGGACAAACTGACCGAACTTGGGATGTATTCATTGGAGCAGTTTGAGACCATGTTCCGAGAAGCAGCCGAGAGTGAAGCAAAGACCTTAGCCGCTTTCCTCAAGAAATACCGCCAAATGGGTGTGCTTGATTTTAAGGGCTATAATAAAAAGCAAATATTCACGTACATACGTGCTTATTTCCCAACCATGCGAAAGTATGGATATGATAATTTTGTGGCTTATTTTTAGGCTCTTTGCATTGGGTTTCATTCAGTTGCCATTTGGGTTCTATTTAATAAATTAGTATTTTTTACCTCTCCATTTGGTTTTCATTTGGTTTTTGACCTCTCATTCGTGAGGGGTCAATTTTTTGCAGTACTTTTGCAGTCGCTTACGTTAAGGCTCGGTACGAATTATGTCGGGCTAACAGACGCCAAGAACACAGCCGGATGTAATCCGGGGTAATAAACATACATTAATCACCGCGAAAGGTTTGTGTGACTCGCACGTGCAATGAGTGGCCACTCGCATACCTGCCCAAGCACAAAACTTTCAAAAAAATGGAAAAGCAAATTAATTTAGATGTCATTGACCAATTCTATTCCGCGCTATTGAGCGCTAACGAGAGTAAAGAACGCATGGAGGAACTGCACGAGGATGTGGAACTTGCCGTACAGGAACTGATGCGTCAGCAAGGTAAACCCAAACACTGGACCGGCACCATCCCGTACCACGGATTCAAGATCGTGGTTAGTCGTCCCAAGTCTTACACCTGGGAACAGAACACCAATTCGGTCGTCACCTCTGACCCCAACCACGCCATCTACGTGCAACAACTCGAACTGCAAAAACGCATGAATGAGCAGTTAAAAGACATGCGGGCAGATGTGAAACGTACCGCTGAGAAACTGGAAAAGGCACATCCCGATTCAGAGTCCATCAAACGCGGATTCCGATTGGCATTCGTCGAAAACGACTCGACTAAAGCGAAAAGTGAGAAGTGAAAGGAAAGCCGGATAGGATCCGGCGGAACAAACGTCTAAACTATGCTGATAACAATAGACAACAGACTGAACGCCAAAACGTTGGGACTCAACGCAAACGAGGCAAGCGTTCTTGCAGTAATCACCAAATGTACCCAATCGGGCAAAGGGTGGTACGCGGATATAGATGCGTTAGCCGACGCGTTGGAGTTCAGTGTGTCGTCAAAAACGGTTGGCAGAGCGGTAAAAAAACTTATCGATATGGGGCTTGTGGAGAAGAGACAAAATGTCCTTTACGCGCAGACAAATTGTCCAAAATCAGAGACAAATTGTCCAAAAATCGGGACAAATTGTCCTTCCCCCACACCCCCTATATATAAAGAAAATATAAAAGAAATGGAAAAAGAAAATAATAACGCGCGTGCGCAAAGACGCACAGCGCAAGCCCCGACTCCCGATTCTTTTGATGAATTATTGAAAGCATTTACGCTTCGCGTGGGAGATATCAAATTAGCCGATAGTCTGCGCGATGAATGTCTACGCACCTGGCGTTCGGAACAATACCCTGATTGGAAAAAGAAAATGCTCATTCAGAAGGTGCAAAGCGGCGAATGGATGAAACCACGCTTGGACTGGTTGCTGGCTGACTTTGACCCCAAGCCGGAGAACTGGAACGGGCGTGAGTTGGATAGAAACACGCGGTACGTGACTGCCAAATTCAACGGCAAATGGGGCACGTACACACAACAAGATGTTGAACTTTTTAATCTGGAGGTAAAGAGTTAACGATTTAAGATTTCAAATTTCAAGTTTCAAATT
>CACYHL010000270.1 GCA_902774205.1 uncultured Bacteroidota bacterium
GTAAGAATAATGTTGGTGGAATTACAGGACGTGCGTATCAAGCGTCTATGGAAAAAGTAGAGAATCATGGATTGATCGAAGGAAACGAAGAGGTGGGTGGAATTACCGGCAGAGGAGGATATACATACATCAGTGTGTATTTATTTGATTGTAAATATGCGATTAATACAGCAAGCATAACTGGGAAAAGTAGTGTTGGTGGAATAATGGGTGCTGCGGGTTATGCTAGTCCGAATATATCAGGGAATAAAATAATTACAACTCTTGATAATGCAAAAAATTCTGGGAAAATTAATGGAGAGAAATATGTGGGAGGTGTAATCGGATCTGCAAACCAAACATCAATATGTAGAGTAGGAAATACGTCCTCAATAGAAGGAAAACAAAATGTTGCTGGGGTTATCGGTAATATTGTTTCGTCAACAACTTCTTATATGTATAATGTCGGAAATGTAAGTGGTTTAGGGTATGTTGGTGGTATATTTGGAAACAACAAAGAAGGCGTAACCAGCTCCGCCTATTCCACTGGCAAAGTCGATGGCGATTCCCTTGTGGGCCTAATGATTGGCTACAACTACAATACCACTATGGCGGATTACTACTACCTGAAACAAGGCGACCAGGAACCCTTCGGCCAAAATAACGGCGGGGGCGTGGCAACTCCCAAGATTGCGTCCGAAATGAAATCTGCCGATTTTGCCAAACTCCTCGGTGCCGACTTTGTCTATGACAGCGGCCTGAACGACGGCTATCCCGTCCTTGCCTGGGAGAAGAAATTAGAGTAAGATGGCTTTTGTTTCGGATTGTGCAAAAAATCTTTTTTGCAAACAATTGTTGCTTAATGATCGAAAAACGGACCGACCTCTTGTTTTTGTAAAGAGAATTAGGTATATTTTGATTAGGAACCACTAGGGGTTGCCACCCAGGCTTGTGCCTGTTACCATATGGACAAAGCAAAAGAGGAACTATGGCTCGCGAAATTCGAGAGACTCCGATTTTGTACGGTGAGGATGCTCGCCGGTTTTTAGCCCGTATGCAGGAACGGCGCACCGAACCTCCAGAAATTCGTGAACGTCGTCTTCGCAATTACGAGTTCATGAAAAAAGCCTATGAGCGAGGCATGGCTAAAATGCGTGCCCGCGAAGCGGCCAATGGAGGTGATGATCCGTGCTTCAGAACGGTATAGACAAGAATAGGCTTGATTTTATTAGGCTCCGCGAGGCCAAGGCTATTAGTCATTTTGATTGCGGAGATGCCGACTTAAACGATTTCATTCTCAACCGAGCCTCGGCTTACCAAAAGCAAAAGCTTGCCGTTAGTTATGCTTGCGTTGATTCCAACGACGCAAGCAGGGTTTATGCCTATTGCAGTCTTGCAAACGACAAGGTGGCTTTGGACGATTTCAAGGACAAAACGGAATTCAATCGTTTCCGCAAGAAACAAGGGTTTCCAAACGAGAAACGGCTTAAAAGCTATCCTGCGGTCAAGTTGTGCAGGTTGGCTGTTGAAAACTCCGTCAAGGGAAAGCAAATTGGAACGTCTGTCATTGATTTTATCAAATCTATGTCCGCATTGGACTGCAATGCCGGCTGTAGATTTTTGACGGTAGATGCCAACCTGAATGCTGTTCCTTTCTATGAAAAGAACGGTTTTGTCCGAATGAATGCCAAAGACGACAATCCTTATACCCGTCTAATGTTTTTTGACCTCAATGATATTGCGGGAGACCGTGTTTGAACCTTTGTACAGGGGGAGGCTTCCCCCTTTTATGTTATAATTCCTATATTTCTTGCAAACCAAGGAGTTTTTATGGCTGAAATCGGTACACCTCTTAGTTCTAGCGCCACCAAGGTTCTTTTTTGCGGTGCGGGCGAGCTGGGCAAGGAAGTCATCATCGAGATGATGCGTCTCGGCGTCGAAGTGGTCGCCGTGGACCGCTACGCTAACGCCCCGGGCATGCAGGTGGCCCACCGTTCCTACGTCATCAACATGCTGGACGGTGCCGAGCTGCGTCGCG
>CACYHL010000271.1 GCA_902774205.1 uncultured Bacteroidota bacterium
ATCTTAAATGTCGTATCCGAAAGTCCATCCATTGCGGTTCGCAGGTCGCCAAGTTTGGGGAACGGTGGTTTCCCGATGTCTTCAACCCCGATGACAGCTATCTGTGCTCCGTCGCGAGCAATTATGCGATGTTCGTTCAGCAGCACGTCCCAGCCCATTTGCCGCTCAGCTTGCACAACCTTCCCAACCATTTCTCGCGGGTTTGTCGGGCGTTTTCGCATCCCATAAAGACAATAGTCGTGATTGCCGAGCACAGCCATCACCCCATCTTTTGCATGCAAACCGGAAAGCACTGGCTCAAAAGGCTTTATCTCATCTGAGGTTAGATTGATAATGTCGCCAGTGAAAACAATAAGGTCACTCTGTTCGGCGTTCACACTCTGCACCACTTTGTTGAGAAAATCAGGATTTTCGCCATAAGTGCCGACATGGAGGTCTGAAATCTGCGCAATCCTATATCCTTCAAACTCCGCAGGAAGATTGTCAAAAGTCAGGTCCACACGTTTGACCTCAAATTTCTTCCATCCGAAAATCAAACCATAAAACATTGTCAATGAGACTAATATCCCTGTAATAGCTCCCAAAATGTTACCTATTGGGAAAGCCGGTTGCCATGCCAATCCTACAAGTTTGCCAAGCAATGAGAAAATCAGGAAAAGCATTTGCGGAAAAGCGATGCACAAAAAGCAGCCTATGAACAGCTCTGTTTTCAAGCCGTTGAACCCATTGGCACGAATTGCCACAAGCGCGACAAAAGCGATTACAGACGGCAGCCAAAGGAGCAGATGCGCCCACCAAGCCGCACCGCGCATCAGCGCAAGCGAAATGTACAGGTCGGGCAGGATAAAAAAGATACAGATAACAAGTATTGCGATTATCATTATGATTTTTGCTTTGATTTTACAGAGTTAACATTAATTTCCAAATAAGGCGCAAACATACATAAAATATCCGAACACTGCGTCTTTCAAATTGAATTAACATTATTTTTGCAGGATAGATATGAACCCATAGACGATTGGTTGAAAATCTTTCATTTATTGCGTACAACAGTTGTAACAAGCAAATACAGACAGATAATAACATTTGAAAGCTTTAAAATATGGAAAAAGTTGTTTTAAGCGGTAACATTGCACCTGAGGATTTGGAAAAATATAATGCGATGGTTATGCAGCCTGATGTAAGGCTGATTGACATCAGTGATTTTTCCGTGAATGTTGCTGAAGATGAGTTGGCAAGTTATTTCTTTGGATTTGATGAGAAAGAACCGCCTCTGATAGCAAAATTGCTGTTGAACAAGGAATTTGCCTCTGTTTATGTCATAGAAGGAAATCTTGTGCTATCTTCTGATGGGCGAGTGATAGTGAACAGTTTTGATAAGAATGCCGTTGTGATTCCGGATAGTGTGGAAATAATCGGACATTTTGCTTTCAATAATAATGGAATAAAAGAGATAAGGTTTCCGGAAGGAATAAGAAGAATTGGAGATGTGGCATTTCAAGATTGCAATAGGCTTACATCAATCACATTACCTGATACGGTGGAGCAATTGGGAGAAGGAACGTTTGGGTTATGCAGTTTGCAAAAAGTCAAACTTTCAAATGCTTTAAAATCAATTCCGGCAGGCTGCTTTGAATATAATGATTTAGATGAAATAGAGATACCGGCATCTGTAAAAGAGATAGGAGAAGATGCTTTTCACTGCAACTTTATAGAAAAAGTAACACTTCCCGAAGGCGTTGAATCAATAGGGTGGAATGTTTTCACACATGAAAATAAGTATATCTATTTCCCATCAACCATGCGTGAGATAGCAAAGGATTTTTTCTATGAAGAATGTATAGATGTGCCAGAAGAGTGTCTGCCATATATTGATGTCAGCGAGGAAAATCCTCTTTTTTTCAGCAAAGACGGAACTTTGTACAGCCGCGAGAATCCCGATGTCCCATCTTTGGGTTATGTTTATAAAGAAAAAGTTGAGGAAGAGGAGGTATTTTATCATTGACCGAAAGCTAAATCGTTATATCAATGAGAAATGTGTCAGCAACATCCAATTCAGCAGGAACAATTTTGTCATCATCAACAGCGAGGTCATTTACTCCATTGATTTGAAAAATATTCTGTTAGAAGAATTTGACGGGTATCATTTTGAATCATGTGACAATGAAGGCCGTATCTATGTTTCCAAAGATATCCCATTGCCAGAAGACAAACAGTATCTTATATTCTCACCATTCCGTGAGCATCTTTTATATGGGTGTATAAACATAAACAAAGAAATCATCATCCCTTGCGAATACAAGAGGTTGAATCACTTTGACGCGCAAGGTGTCGCAGAAGCGAAAAAAGGCAGCAAAGTCGGCATGATTAACACTTTGAACCGAATTGTCATACCTTTTGAATACCAAAGTTTCTATGGAGCTTTTGACGAAAACGGGCTTGCCATTGTCTCCAAAAGAATTAAGGGAAACACAAAATATATGTTCATAGACAGGGAAAATAAGGTTCATGGGGTATTTGTTGAGCCGACTTTCCGATTGCATGAGAAGGAGTTTTACCTATACACCAACGATGGCTTGTATGGTTTCGCAAAGCAATTCGGGAGAAATTACAGTGGGGCGATATACAAGGACATTCGTGTAATTGACGAAAAGACAATAGAGGTTTCAACAGACGGAACCAGATATCAGACGATAACGTATTGACGCTTTCCTGTTCGACTATGCCCTTTACACAGAGGAACTGTGCGAAAATAACCATGCTGGCGAATTGCGAATTTTTAGTATTTTTGTCGGTAAATTTTATGCGTATGAAAAAAATAGTACTTTTTGCGTTAATATCTTTCATCGTAAATTCAATTTTGTTTGCGCAGGCACCGCCGAGTAAGATGAGCTATCAGCTTGTGGTGCGTGATGCCAATAACGAACTTGTGGTGAACAGTCAGGTCGGGCTCCGTATCAGCATTTTGGAAGATAACATAAATGGTGTCTCCGTCTTCACTGAGGCGCATACCGCTACAACCAACGCCAACGCCCTTGCGACTGTCGAGATTGGAACGGGGACACTTCTTGTTGGGACATCGCTTGCCGACATAGACTGGGCGCACCACGACTATTTTATCAGCGCTGAGGTTGA
>CACYHL010000272.1 GCA_902774205.1 uncultured Bacteroidota bacterium
AGACTATAGTCTAACTTGCTGATATAGGTATTTTTACGGCACCTTAAAAATGGAAACCCAAATGTTAATAATTTCCGCTTAATCATTCATGAAGTCTCAGCAGGCAACACGATGCATCAGCAAGACGTGACCATTTGAGAGCGGCTGTTATCGCCACGGAGAAAAGCGGTAACAGCATTCGTTGAAACCGTCTCACCGCACAACATAAATGCCGAAAATGCCAGGGCAAAGGCCATTCTGCCATGCTTCGGCCTTTGCACCAGGCCGAATTAGTTCCCTAGGCATGGATGAAACCGAACTGTCGCCCGATTTCATCTATGCACCTAAGCGACATTACCGCACATTCGCCCTGCATATAGCGCTTTTTTGACGGCCATTTTCAGAAGCGCTCCGCAGGGCAGTCGGGGGGTCCTCAGAGAGAAACAAAGGGAAAAATTTCCCTTTTCAACCCTTTAATGCTTGATAATCAAGTATTTGAATTTTTCAATCCTTTACAAATCGTAAAAAAACGCGAATTTTAACACTTTTTTTTTCTGAAAGAACCCCGATGAATAAAGGTTTTACGGCCACTTTTGAGACTACCCTCAAATGTTAAATTTTTGGCCGTTTTTTGTCACGCACTCACAAGAAGCCGCAACCGAAAACGACCTTCCGCTGCCGTCCGAAAACGCCAGCGGAAGGTACAATAACAGCTTCAATATAAACTATCTCATACCACACCAAATCGCTGGCAGTAGTACATACCACACCAAATCGCTGGCAGTAGTAGAAAAATGTGCCGATGTCAATGGGTTAGACATGTTAGTGTATTTTTGATCGGAGACTAGCGCCCTTGAACTCGATAAAGTTGAACATCTCTAGGCAACGGTCAGCAATATATGCACCATATTTCTGCGCAATGTCTTCGAGTTTTAGGTTGGTAGTGATATGGGTGACACTATCACGCCTGTGATCATAGCGCAACTGAAGTACAAACTGGATGACATTCAGTTCGGTACCGAAATATTTCGCAGGTCTGGGTTCTCTTCCCAACTCATCGATGATAAGGTTGATTTCGTCGGTTGTGTATTTTATAAGAGCGGGCTGCCCATCAACTGAAAATATGTTCGCCAATTCACTTGCAGCCTTCAGCCAAGTTCCCTTCATACGGAAATCTTCTCTCTTACTTTCGTTTCGAGAAACTAGACCATTCCGGTATTGGCGTAGAGCTTGCAGGGTCATACTCTTGCCTAGACCGATATCTCCATAGAAACAAAACCCTTTATTGTAATCCAATTTGAGCTTGTTGTACTCATCGAGCTTCCATACCCAGGCAAAGAGTGAGTTTAAGATGTTCCTATCAGCCAGTTTCGGGTCAAAACGAGGTTCGACTTTAAGGAAAGCAGCTCGGAAGAAGGCCATTTCTTTGGCCCAATCAACCGATATTGGCGGTGTGGATGGTTGCATTTGAAAGCGGGTTACTTGTTGTTGCAGTATTTCTTGAATTTTCTTTTTCATAATTGTGATTTTTAAAGCTGTTAACTTTGTATCTAAGCACAGATATGAAGTGGTTCTTAGTCCACTCACTGTCTGGAAGATCTTTGAATTTCCATTCTGCGATAATTGCTGTAGCGAGTTCCATGTATTGTGTCTGCGTTATGCCGCAACTCTTACATGCGAGCTCAATGTTGCCGTCAATCATCACTTCATGTTCAAGTTTTTCTCTCATGTGTGCACACGTATCGTCGTCGACGTTGTTATTTAATAGTTTTTTCTTATTATAATGTGTAACCTGCTGCTCATTGACCAGGGGTGGTGTGGTTAATTGACTAGGGGTGTCGTTTGAACCGCTGGTTAATTGACTAGGGGTGTCATTTAAACCGCTGGTCATTTGACTATGGGGTGCATTCCATCCGAGGGCATCTTTTGAGGCTTCATAAACTGTCGCCCTCCCAAGTACATGCCTTACGGATATCAAACCTAATTTCTCAAGTTTGATTATGGCACGGCGCCAAATCTTATCGCCGATGTGCAGCGTCTTACACGCTGAACGAATCGAATACCTATATCCGTCAGGCATGGAAGCAATGTAGCTCCACACAGCTTTCTCAGCAATGCTAAGTACTGACGAACGGATGATGGCGTTTGGAACCATTGTAAACCCCTTGTCGTGCATAGTTACAATCTCTTTAGAAATTCGTCGACCGGCAACTCAGCCTCCACAAGGAGGCTGAACTTGCCTTTCGAATACGATGTGTTTTCCATGATAGATTAGATTTTACAGCCGACGAGACGTTCGATGTCGCTTTTGCGGTAGCGACGCTTGCCGCCGATCTCTACCTTCTTAAGGATGCCGTTCTGGTCCCAACGGTAGAGCGTCATCTTGGAAACGGACAGCAACTCTGATGCCTCGTCAATGGTTAATAACTGGTCGCTCGTTGATGCGGCTTCTGCTTCGATCATAGCGACTGACTTTGCGCCGATAAGAATGTTCTGCGCGAACTCTTTCAAGTCCTTTGCTGAAACTTGAAGGATGACATTGGCATCTGATGCCAGGATGTCTGAAATGGTGTGGTTAATCAT
>CACYHL010000273.1 GCA_902774205.1 uncultured Bacteroidota bacterium
TATAAAACCTGAAAAAATAGAGGATATCATCACGGGGGTAATTCAGAAGCTCGACCCGCCCGGAATCGGAGCCCGCAACCTCAAAGAATGTCTTCTTCTGCAACTTGCAAACCTGCCAGACAAAATGCCGTACAGCACTGCAAAACTGCTTGTGCAGCACTTTTTCGAGGAACTGACAATGAGACATTACGAGGATATTATAAAAAAAACGGATTTGTCCCAATCTGAACTGACCAAGGTCATTAACGTTATAAAAAGTCTCAACCCTTACCCAGGAGACGGTCAGACAGAGCAGGAAAAAGCGGCGAACTACATCACCCCTGATTTTTTCATCACAGAGGAAGACGGACAGCTAACGCTGACTTTGAACAACAGTTTCTTCCCGAAATTGAAAATCAACGACGATTTCGCGCTCCAATACAAAAAAATGTTAGAGGCGAAGCAAAAACAGAAAAAACTGTCAAAATCAGAAACCGAGGCGAACCAATTTGTCAAGGCAAATGTTGACAAGGCCGAGGAGTTCATCCACTCACTCTCTATCCGCGAACAGACACTCGAGAAGACAATGTTAGAGATTATGAAACAGCAAGAAGCCTTCTTCCTCTCAGGCGACGAATCGAAGCTCAAGCCGATGATTTTGCAAGACATCGCCGACAAAACCGGCTACGACAAATCAACAATCTCGCGTGTGACAAATGACAAATATGTGCAGACATATTTCGGCAACATATCATTGAAATCGCTCTTCTCAGAATCGGTCGGAGATGAAGATGTTTCTTCAAAAGAGATAAAGAACATCATAAAACAGGTTATTGAAGCCGAAAACAAGACTGCGCCGCTGAGCGATGACAAACTTTGCACAATTTTGGAGAAGAAAGGATACAAAGTGGCGCGGCGTACCATTGCAAAATACCGTGACGAGCTGAAAATACCGGTTGCACGGTTAAGAAAAGAGTTATGACAATGAACTGGTTGCAGCGAAGTGAACTTTTGTACGGGGCAAAGACCATAGACAGTTTCAAGCGGAAACATGTCCTCGTGGTCGGTGTCGGCGGCGTGGGGGGATTCGCAGCCGAGTTCCTCTGCCGCAGCGGTATCGGAGAAATGACGATTGTTGACGCCGACACCGTCTCAGAAACAAACAGAAATCGGCAGATAGCCGCGCTGACCTCTACCCTTGGAAAGCCCAAAGTCGATGTCATCGGTGACCGGCTTCTCGACATAAACCCCGACCTCAAACTGCACAAAATCAACGAGTTCCTGCGGGACGAGCGCACAGTGGAGCTGTTGTCGCAAACACGCTACGACTATGTTGTTGACGCCATTGACTCGCTGTCGCCGAAAGTGTTCCTCATCTTCCATGCGATGCAAAACAAGCTGCCTCTTGTCTCCGTAATGGGCGCGGGGGGCAAGCAGGACCCGTCTCTCATACAAGTCGCCGACATCAAGAAGACACACAAGTGCAAATTGGCTCACTCTGTCCGCAAGCGGCTTCACAAGCTCGGCATCACCGAAGGGTTCAAAGCCGTTTTCTCGCCCGAGGAGGTTCCGGCGGAGGCGATAGTCATCGAGGCGGACAACAACGAGCAAAACAAGCTATCCACTGTCGGCACCGCTTCCTACATGCCCGCGATGTTCGGCGGCTGGGCTGCCTCTGTCGTCATTCGCGACCTTGCGGCAACAGACAACAAAACATTGCAATAATTCACACAGACAGCAAAAACAACCGCGCGGCGGTGAAATTTGTGAAACAATGATGTTAGAGACGATGTGCACATCGTCTCTCCACATAATGCACAAAATCAACAATTTACACCAATTTTATATTTTTGAAAACATATTGCAACATTAAATTCATTAAATTTTTATTTATATATTTGCAGAATTATTAATTTTAAAAATAATTATTATGAAAACAAAAATTACAATTTTAGCACTATTGTTGTGTTTCCCGTTATTTTTGGCGGCACAAAATGATAATATCAATGAAAATGATTCTCTTACGCTGCAAAAAGGGTATAAGTCTTTCTTTGGAGAAAACAAGACAAAACATTCGTATGCTATTCCTGCATGGTGTAAGAGTAATTATGATAATAAAATGGAGCCATATCAACGTTTAGGGTGCTGTTACACACTTAGTGGAACTATAAATATCAATAATCCTGTGAATATCAATAATTTGACGTATTACCATGATGGAGCGTGTTATTTAAGGGAAGATACATCTATGGGACGAGTGTACAGATATGTGCAAAATGATAATTCGGAGATACTTGTTTGCGATATGTCATTATCTGTTGGCGATACATTTGTTGTGCCTGACATTTATAATGAGAATTCATATATTAAAATGTCTGCCGATTCAATTGTTTACGATGAGAATTATGGGAAGATTATTTTCTTTCGAATATTCGGCAGTTATAGCAACTCAATTTATATGCCGGAAGAATTTACTAACCTTAACACAGAATATTACCAAATTCCAATGGCTTTTATAGAAGGGATAGGTCCCACGTACTCATTTATGGGAGGAAATTCATTAACTGGATTAACGGTATTGCTGTGTGTCTCCAAAGACGATACGTTAACGTATATTGCAAATGAACTTTTAGGATGCTATCAGTTTCTTGCCTCAGTGAAAGATAAAGATAAAGTTTCATTGCACGTTTACCCCAACCCCGCCTCGCAGCGTGTGTCGGTTGGGGTTGGCGATTGGGGCGGCGGCGGCACACTGCGGCTCGTCAACGCCATTGGAATGGTACTACAGACAAAGGAAATCACAGACAATGTTATGGAATTTGACATTTCTAATT
>CACYHL010000274.1 GCA_902774205.1 uncultured Bacteroidota bacterium
CTATATCTGTTAAGTGTTGGATAATCATTTTTTTATAAGGAATCGTGACATTCAATCCCACAAGTTCCGGCTCTTCTTCCAATAATTTTTTCAAATCAGATATTTCATGTAGAGGATAGAGAGAATACTTTGCGGAAATGTTTTCATTCTTAAATTTTTCAGAGAAATATTTTTCTGAAAATGAATGAGTTAAAGGGAATCCTATCAATCCGTATTTTTTCATTTCGAATCCGAAAAAATTTTACGCTGCGAATATAGCAAAATTCCGGCAAGCACCGCTCCGAGCACATCTGAAATTGTTATCGCAGACCAAACCCCGACAATGCCTTTTATGCCGAAATCCTCGAAAAACAGTGGGATTATGTAGGAAAGCGGAGCGAGGAAAATGACCTGGCGTGAGAGACTTGTTACGATTGCAATCCATGGCTTGTCAATTGACTGGAAGAAGTTGGAATTTGTGATTGTGAATCCGACAAGCGCGAACATCGCCATGAAGAAGCGGGTTGTGGGCACGGCAATTTCGATGAGAGTCGGGTCGGAGGTGAAGGCGCGGATGAGCACTCTCGGGAACACGCATGAGATGAAACTTCCGACAAATCCGGTGAGGACACAAATTTTCATTGTGAGCAACAAGACCTCTTTCAAACGCTGTGTGTGCCCCGCACCATAGTTGTAGCCGGCAATAGGCTGCATTCCTTGACAAATTCCGAGAATAACAAGGACTAAAAAAGTGCCGAATGTGTTGACAATGCCGACTGCGCCGACGTAGAGGTCTCCGCCGTAGCGCAGAATCTGCCGGTTGAGGATAGCGACGACTCCGGCGGCGGCGAGGTTCATCAGGAACGGGCTCATGCCAATCATCGTTATGTTCTTCAAGATGTAACCTTTTATTTTCCACGCATGACTTCTGTATCTGATGAATGAGTGCGGACTTATGAAGTGGAACACGGAGATTGCGGCTGTTGTTGCCATTGAGATTGTTGTCGCCCATGCCGCGCCCGCAATGCCCCAGCCGAAGCCGAAAATGAAAATGGGGTCAAGAATCAGGTTGAGGAGGGCGCCGCCTGCCAATATCAGCATTGATTTAGTGGGGTAGCCGGATGCTCGTATCAGCCCCGTGAGGTTGAAAGTCACGGTGGTGAGGAACATGCCCGGAAGCACTATCAGCATGTACTCGCGCGCGTACGCCACCGTTTCGGCAGTTGCCCCGAACTTGAGCAGTATGTCGTCGAGAAAGATGTAGTTGAAAGCCATCACTGTCAAACCAAGTACGAGCGTGAAGACGGTGCTGTTGCCGAGAATCTTTTCCGCCCAGCGTATATCCTTCTTGCCCAGCACAATGGAGAGCCGCGAAGCCGAGCCGACACCAATCAGCGACCCGAACGCGTGTATGATGTTCATCACCGGCATGGTGATTGCCAAGCCCGCAATGGCCAGCGCCCCAACGCCTTGCCCGATGAAAATTCGGTCGGCGATGTTGTAAATTGAGGCTATGACCTGACTGACAACCGCGGGAATTGCATACATCAGCAGCAGAGTCCTAATGTCCTTTGTCTCAAGTTCTTTCGTCTTGTCGATAGTGTCCACGTGTCCGTTTTTTTCAGTCGGCAAAGGATTATTTGTCTAAGTCAATGTACCAGTTGCCGTCAATTTTAACGGTTTTGGTAGTTTCATTTTCCTCAACCTCGCCATTGCCGTAAGTGATTTTGCCTGTAACCACAGCGTTGTCGCCATTTTCCTCAACAGATGTCACTTCAAAAGATTTGAGTCCGTTTTTCTCATCAAGCGATTTGCCCGCTTTGGTTAAAAGTGCAACTAACTGTGTGCGTGCTGCTTCGGCATCTTCTGCCTCACCATAGTAGAAGCAATCGGCGGCCTTCTCGTAATCTTTAGCTTGCATTGCGTTAAAATACTTTGTGACAATGCCTTTCGGGGAATTGCTTGAACAGCTGATAACTACTACTGCGCAGAATAAAACAGTTAACGCTAAAATTAATTTTTTCATGTTTTTTGTTTTTTGTGAATAATAAATTGATTAATAGGTGTTTGTATTTGTTTCTGTTTTAAATGAAATTCTATTTGTGATGATGTCGTTTGCCCAAATGTCGTCAGGAAAAATAACGTCAGCGCCTGAATTTATGATAGGCATTACGTGGCGGCGCCCTTCCGTAACGTCCATGCCTTGTGAGCGGAACGCTAACCAAACCAACTCGGTGCAGTACAATTTCGTGCTGTCGTCCAAGTCGTAGTCATTGTCAAACAGTACGTTACGGTTAACGCAGGCAAGCGCGTACTGTGTTGCGGCGTTTGCGACTGAGTCGGGGCAGTTTATGCGGGCAGAGCCGCCGCTTTGGGCGCGGTCGTGGCGGTAGAACTCTGAAAGAGGCTCACATTTCAGAAGTTCGGGCTTGCCTTTTTCGTTTTCGCCCGGCACGGCGTGAATCACGCACCAGCATTGCCCGTCATGATATGCGAGCCCGACATGCGAATACTCCCCGTGGCTGACACCGGTGACCACACGGCTTTCATAGCCGATCCCGTTTCTGAACAGCAGGTCGCCGCTACGAAGTGTGGCGGTGTCGTACAAAACCGTCGTATGACCGTTTCTTTCGGAGCCGCACGCCGCCATAAAAACAGCTAAGAATATCAACCCGATAATATTTTTTTTCATAATAAGGTGCAAACTTACATAAAAAAGTCGAATTAGAATGTACTGGTTAATAAAGTTTTTTCGGAAGAGAGATACAGTCAATTATTGATATGATTTTTGCGTATCTTTGCATTCTTTTTGATAATTTTTATCTTATATGAAAATTGAATACAAAAGATTACTCCTACTTATAGCCGTTTTTCTCATCTCCTTTGTTTCGCTAATGGCGCAGACCATTGTGGTTAAAAGCTTTTACGAAGAACAGCTTCCAGAGGGGACGATAGATGTTTCGGCGCGGGTGGCCGGCGCGACTGACGACAACGGCAAACCCTGCGCGCTGATTAAGATAAGGACCACGGAACAGGTTTTTTCTGACACATATCAGTGCAAACCGATACAATACAAAATCGGTGAGGTTGACATGTACATTGCCGGGGGCGAGGCAGCATCTCCAACAATTGACATTCGTATGAAATGTTGCCCTGCAATTGAGTATGCTTTCCCGATACCGGTAGAGTCGGGGCATGTATATATAATGGAGCTTGAGGTGCGTAAGCCAG
>CACYHL010000275.1 GCA_902774205.1 uncultured Bacteroidota bacterium
CGTGTCGGAATTTTGAGTACTTTTGCAAAAAATAAAACATAAATACATGTGCAGATACAGCGAGATAGAAAACATTGAACTTCCAAACGGAAAAACGGTGAGAGAAGTGAATGACGCGGTGAGACTTGAAGTGGAACGTATCTATGTTGAGTCTTGGTTACAAGGCATTTCCGTCCCTTTTTTCGATGATGATGGCTCCATCTATCTGGCCAATCCAGATGGAAGCGAAGACAAAGTGACCCTTGATCGTAACACACGCACATACAATATTATAATGCGCACAGCACAACCAGGTTGCGGCAGACATGCATATCTAATGGCTTGAGTCATGGAAAAAAGACCGGAATTTAGTGTTGTGGCAGGACCAAACGGTGCGGGAAAAAGCAGACTTTGCCCTTTTTATGTCAACATCAAGTCTTTTGACGGTGACAAACTCGCCATGAATCTTCGCAAAGAAAATCCCGAATGGCCCGAACACTGGATAAGCGGAAGCGTGGCATCTGAATTGGAAAAGCAAAAAAATCATGCCCTTGAACAGAGAGAGGATTTTGCCTTTGAAACAAATTTCTCCAATGAGATGGTCATAAACATGATACATGAATTCCGAAATGCAAATTTCAAAATTTCGCTATTCTATTTCGGTTTATATTCAGAAAACGAAAGCGTTAGTCGTGTAATGTTCAGGTCACAAACTGGCGGACACAATGTTTCGGACGAAGTTATCCGGTTTAATTTCAACGAAGGTTTGAAAAAGGCAAAACAAAATCTTCACCTGTTTGACAATATTACTTTTATTGATGGGAACTCTGATTATGGGAAGATAGTAGCATTGCATATCAGCAAAAACGGCAAACACGAAGTGACAAACAATCCCCCACTATGGTTCAAAGAGCATTTTGAAAAGCCGTTTGAGGACTTGTTAAAAAAAGTATAACCACCACCGAAAAGCCGTTTGAGGACTTGTTAAAAAAAGTATAACCACCACCCTCCAAATTCGAGGGGCATTTTTTCCGAATTCAGCAATAAATTCAATGTCGCGGCGTTAATATATTGCATACGCAATACGCCTATAAAAACAAGACTGACCAGATTATCGTACACAACAACACTATGGGATACAACAGAAATGAAGGCAAGCCACCGCTATACAGGAAAGTGAACAAGCGGACGCACAACGGGAGCAACTATTTATATTTCTACACCAAACAACGTTACAGGTTCGATCGGGACAAAAAGCAGGATGTTTTGCCCGAAAAAACGGCCATAAAACGACACAACTCTATCCATCGGACAGGTTACGACTATACCCCATTGTACAAGTTCCTTCATGCGCATGTCGGACAGCCTTGGGATGCGATATATCAGGAATGTGTTTCCAGATTGGAATCTCCAGAACCGATTACATATATTGTGATGAACGTTAACAGGCGCGGACTTGTGACGGACAACTACCCTGGCATTGATTTGCCAAAAATGATTTATGATGGTATTGAGAGCTATTGGTCTGCGTTGTGGGTGGATGAAAACGGCCTGTTGCAGTTCGTGGATGACGTCTATTCAATAGCGGATGACAATTACTTTATGGAAGATTTGGATATGCGCTATCCAAGAAGTTTGACTGTGACATGGAACGGCAAACCGGTGTGGCCGGAAAATGTGGTGAAAAAAGAAAAGGAACAGCTTCATTAGTTGGAGGAAAGATAAAATTTTCCGCCCCCGGCGCGGGAAGCGTGTCGGAATTTTGAGTACTTTTGCAAAAAAAAAAGGACATAACCGTCCATTAAGAATACTAATCCTTAAAATGCAATAAATACATGAACGAAGATTTTGCCATACAACTCTTTGAGGGCAGGAAGGTGCGCATCGCATGGGATGCTGAGCAGGAAAAGTACTATTTCGCTGTGGTGGACATAGTGCAAGTGTTAACAGACAGTGATAATCCTCAAACTTACTGGAGAGTCCTGAAGAAAAGACTCAGGGATGAGGGGAATGAAAGCGTTACAAATTGTAACGCTTTGAAATTACCGGCAGCCGATGGCAAGAAACGCAGGACGGATGTTGCAGATTTAGAACAAATTTTCAGAATCATACAGTCTATCCCATCTAAAAAGGCCGAGCCAATCAAACAATGGCTCGCCGAGGTGGGCAGTCATCGCATTGACCAGATGATTGACCCCGAACAGACCTTCCAAATGGCGGTGGAGGACTACCGTCGTCAAGGCTACAGCGACCGCTGGATAAACGAGCGCATGCGCTCCATCGAAATGCGAAAGGAGCTGACCGATGAATGGCGCCGGTCAGGCATCCATGAACCGAAAGATTTCGCCATGCTCACCAACGTGCTTACCAAAGCATGGAGTGGAATGACCACTGGAGAATACAAACAACACAAGGGTCTGAAAAAGGAGAACCTGCGCGACAACATGACAAACATAGAGCTGGCTCTGAACACACTCGCAGAGGTTGCCACCACAGAATATTCACGTCAGTCAAATCCGCAGACGATGTCCGAAAGCCAACGTATCGCCAAAGAAGGTGGAA
>CACYHL010000276.1:0-1571 GCA_902774205.1 uncultured Bacteroidota bacterium
GAAACACAAATTGAAAACTATGGCATACCACCAAGTGCGTTTCAGCCGAAGATAGGCCAGATAATACAAAGCGAGAAGAAAAACCGCCAAGCCGACAAATATAACAATCTTGTTATCAATAGGATAATAAGCTCCTATAAAAATTCCCAACATGAATGGGAATATCAATTTCAGCATCGGAGCTTTCAAGGCTGTGGGGAATTAAGATTTGTAAAGGGTTTCGTAAGCAAGTTGTGCCGCCTCGTCGTTGGGCAAGCAACCAAGTTGGTACACAGGCACTTGCCTAAGTATAGCGTCCAAGTTATCGATAATCTTCGACATATAATAATCGCTATACGACAAAGAGGGCGGAGTGGAAGGTTGCAAGGCGGCAAAGGCCTGAAAGACATTAAGTTTGGTGATAACGTTCTGTTTTTCCTGTCGCAGACGCACGAAGGCGTTCACTGGAAAGGAGACATTATGGTAACACGGCGTTTTTCCGCTCCACGGCGATCCGTACACCACTACCCTTCCGTTTTCGACAGAGATAATCGGGCTGTCGTCGTTGAGCAATTTAGAGCCGGCTATATTGTTGAACCACAAGCGAGTATGGGTACTTTTGCCAGTTCCCGACTCACCCAAGAAAAGATTCGCCCTACCGTTGCAAACTATTGTAGATGAGTGAATTGCCATTACACCTCTGGATACAGACAAAAAATTGAATGCTGACCAAAGAATATATCCAAGTCGCGAAGGCTCGACAATGGCAGTGGCACTGACCACATCTCCGCCATTGTACTCCATGCGGAAAATCTCTTCGGAAGTGGTATTCCACTCAAGCGTAAGCACATAAACGCTGTCATCGCAGATTCCAAAAACACAATCCAAGGAGGGCTGGTCCTCGAAAGAGAAGGTGTGAAGCCGCAAAAAGTCGGACTTTTCCAAATCGCAGTCGAAGTTTACGTGCCATTCAGCAGGTTTGTCGGTAGCAAAAACACTGAAACCAAGCAGTTTATCCATCGTCTGAGAGATATTCTCGCCCGAAACGGTAAGCACGTGACCGGCTATTTGATAAGACAATTCTTCGCGCATAACAATCTAGAAATCAATCCAAGACACCGTATTTTCGTAAAACTTCCACCCATTCCTCGGCATCCTTGCGGGCGGTTTGCACATCGATATCGTACTCAGACAGTATGAAATTGGCAACATCCTCTGTTTCAAAATCTTTGTCACAAAAATTATTCCACAATAAAACAGAAGCCTCGTTGAAAGTCATAAGTTTCGAGGTTTTGCCATCTACTTCGCCTTGGAGGAACAACACGCTCTCTCCAGCCAAGTTGCGCAGTTTGTACCTACTATTTATTCTCATTTTCGTTTATTTAGAAAAATAATACCAATTAATTACATTCTTTCCAAAGATGTATTTATATGTCTTATAATGCTTTAAGTATTTAAAAAAACGTTGGAGTCTGCCTTTGAACGTGCCGCGGTACTTTGTCAAATTTTGATAATTGAGAGTCATAAACAAGAAATCGTCCAGAACTTTTTTCTTCACGGGAGGGAAAAAATTGAGGAAAGCGGGGGAGATG
>CACYHL010000276.1:1576-2079 GCA_902774205.1 uncultured Bacteroidota bacterium
GAAATCGGGGGAGATGCCCAACTGTTCTACACACACTGCGGTAAGCACATCTGCAAAACGGTCGATGGAATTTCCCTTTTTAATGATATTGAGCTGATTATAGTCGAGGGAGCCGCTGTTGAGCATAACAGCCCAGTCGCAGACGGTTCGCAGACGAATATTTAATCTGCTGAAAACAAAATCCCTTTCAGCATGTTTAAGGAAAAAAACAGCGGTGCCGAGGTGTGTGCCCAAAACAATATTTTTGTCCGATTGGTTCCGGCTTGTTTCGGCCTCCTGTTGAAGAAAGGTTTCAAGCTGTTTTTCAGCATCTTCGCTACTACCATAGAGGAAATAACGATGATTTTCGAAAGGTACTCCGTCGATTCTGAAAACAGAATGCCTATGGTTATCATAACTCACCTCTATTCCGGCTTCTTCAATACATCGGCACACCTCATCGTGATGACCACAGCAGTAAATATCCACATCGCCAAACTCTCTGCGCATTGGCATAGGATAAT
>CACYHL010000277.1 GCA_902774205.1 uncultured Bacteroidota bacterium
ATTCTTTTTCAGTAAATTCATAGTTGACAACCTTCATCTTCTGCGTTATAATTCCTTATATCACCGACAACAATATGACAACAAAAAATCTGATAGCCTAGCCCAAAGGAATAATACAGATAACTCAAATACTATATAATAAAAAGCACTCGCTGCCACGTTAGGAATTACTGCTTAGGGAGCGAGTGGGAATAAAGAACAAAAGCTCCGAAGGTCCGTATTTCAGGGATTTTCGGAGCTTATTTTTGCTTGAGCGTAACAAAAGCGTAACACTTATTCAGCGTTTTCAATTTTCTTCTCGAAATCCGAGAGGACACCGGCATAATTCTCGCTTTCGTCATCTTCCAATCGGGAGACCACTTCTCCCTGCTTGTCTGGGTACAAATGGGAGTAGGTCTGCAATGTGGTCTGTATGTTCTCATGCCCCAGCCGTTCCGACACCAGCAGCGGCGAGTACCCCATCTCGATCAGGAGCGAGGCGTGAGAGTGTCTCAGATCATGCACTCGGATTCTTTTTACACCTGCTGCCGCCGCACCTTTGTCAAGCTCACGCTTGAGGTAATGCTTGGTGAAATAAAACATAGGCTCGTCCGGCTCGTAATCCATAAGCCGGTCGGTGTAGTCTCTGATCAACGCCAGAAGAAAGCGCGGTACTGCTACCGTGCGATTTGAGCGTGGTGTTTTCGGAGGATTGATGATGGTTTCTCCGTGGAGCTGTGTTGCCGTCTTGGTAATTGAAATGCGGGATGCGGCAAAATCTACATCATTGAGCGTAAGAGCCAGCAGCTCGCCGGAACGCATACCTGTCCAGAATAACATCTCAAAAGCCAGCTTCGCCGCTGGCTTTTTAACTTGCTCGATAAAAAGCCGGAATTCGTCCTTCGTCCAAAATTGCATCTCGTCAGCTTTCTTTTTTCCGAATGAGCCACAAAGAGGCACTGGATTCTTCGGCAGTCCATAAAACTTCACGGCATAATTCAAAATGGCCGACATCTGGTTATTGACAGTTTTCAGGTAGGTCTGCGAATATCCCGCTGGGTCTGCGAGAAGCTGGTTCTGCCACCTGCGTATCATCATCGGGGTAATATCCTTAATGGGGATGTCCTCGAACGTCGGCAGGATTTTACTCTCAAACATCCATCTCTTGGTTTCCAGCGTGGTGGAGCGCAGACGTGTCTCGCAGTCCTTGATGTAAAGTTCATACAGTGCTTTGAACGACATATCCGTGGTACCAGACACCGAGGAAAGGAACTCACGCTCATACTCCTGTGCCTCGCGTCTGGTCTTAAATCCCTCTTTCTTTTTCTGCCGCCGCGTTCCGTCCCAATCTGTATACCTGACTGACATATACCACGTGCCGCGCTTTTTGTTTTTTCCTACTGACATGTATGTTTCTCCCTATTCGTTAGTCCCAGAAAATAAAATGTCGACGAAGTTCACGTTTTAGGCTTTCTTCTTCACGTTTTAGGCTTTCTTCTTAAGATCGAGAAAGTTTTTACCTGATTTAACTTCATCTAATGTTTTCAACATTTCAATGTAGTCTTTCGCCTTGTCTTGCAAATCATCTGGCAGTCCGTCCAACGTCTCGCATATTTCCGCTAAGTCGGCAGCGACGCGAGGCGTTGCTGATGTGTTGTCCTCACCGTCTATTGCCGCATGCCCCATTTCAGATGACAATCCCATAATGTAATCAGCGGACACGTCGTATAAGCGTATCAATTCCAAAATCACGTCTGGATCAGGCGACGCGGTTTCATTCTCGTACCGTGACAGCGAACGAAAACCGACGCCGGTTCTTTCCTGCACATCGTTTAACGTAAGCCCTCTTCTCTTTCGGGCTGCCTTTAATCTCTCACCGAAGGTAAGCATAAAAAATCACCTCAAAAAAATTATAATGTAGTTTCTTTAAAAAATCTACAAACAAAAGAAAAAACTCTTGACTTCCACAAAAAAAGAGAGCTATAATAATCGTAGATTCCACGGAATCAAGAACAAAAAAGGAGGAAGCACGATGAAAGCTGTAAATGATATGCTCCGAGATTATAGAACCTCTCGCGGCATTACGCAGACGTTCATTGCAAAAAAAATCGGCATCCAGCCCGGTACACTCAGCGCGCTTGAAAGCGGAAGAGTAAAGATTTCTGCCGATATGCTGGTGAAAATCTGTGTCGTGGGCTTCGGAGTAACACCGCAAATTTTTTTTACCGACCAATTCCCTTAAATAGAGAAAACAGATTCAGAGTAATCTCTTTTCAGCAGAACCAACTACATTATAATCCGAAGGAAGTGAAAAATATATGCCCAAAAAGTCCACGATGTGTGCCGAGAACGCCTTTTATAAGGCACGAATTGAGGCGGCAACGTGCAACGACTGCCTTGCGAGCCGCGAAGGAGCCGCCGAGGAAATTGGCATAGACAGAACAAGATTGGCAAGGGTAGAACTTGGCAGCATTGCTTTGTAAAAAACGGAGGTTGTATGATAGCAGCGTTCTTCCGGTTGTACCATCCCATGCGCTCCAGCATCTGCGCCCGCCATTCGGTTGCCCCGCCAAATTTCGCGTTGGCAAAGGAGGCTGCCAGATTTTGCAGAAGCTCCAGTTCGATTTGATCATAAACCGACACCAGATACTCTGTCATCTTCGCCTGCTCCGCGTAACTCAGCATTTATCCCAGTCCTCCGAATAAATCGACCGACTGACGGCTGCTCTCAGCGTTAATCCGTGTGATTTCGTCGTCCGCCTCGCTTTCCGACATACCTCTGTATTCGGTCAAAAAGCGTTTCTTGCTGATGGCGCCGGACTGCAGCAGCAGTACGCCTTCTTTGATGTAGGTATCGTGATC
>CACYHL010000278.1 GCA_902774205.1 uncultured Bacteroidota bacterium
GGACTTGGTTGACATTCCGGGGTTGGCAAAAGGGGCGAGTCACGGCGAAGGAATCGGCAACAGCTTTTTGGCTGACGTGCGCCAATGCGACGCGCTTATCCATGTGCTTCGCTGCTTCGACAACCCGAACCTTCCTCACGTTGAGGGTTCCATTGACCCTGTACGCGACATCGAAATCGTGGACTTTGAGCTGCAAGTCAAAGACTTGGAACAGATTGACAAAAAGATACAAAAAGTTGAAAAAGTCGCGAAAGTCAGCGGCGACAAAGAGGCGAAACGGCAGCTTGAAGTTCTGCTGAAATACAAGGCACACCTTGAGAACTTCCAGAACCTGCGCACTCTCGACACCACTCCTGAAGAGCGCGCCACGCTCAGCGACATGATGCTGCTGACCGAGAAACCTGTAATGTATGTTTGCAATGTCAACGACAGTGATGCTGCGAGCGGCAACGCTTACGTGGAAAAAGTGAAAGAGGCGCTGGCGGGCGAAAACTGCGAAATCCTGTTCATCGCCGGAAAGATTGAATCTGAGATTGCCGAGTTGGAAAGCGAAGACGACAGAATGGAGTTCCTCGCAGACGTAGGTCTGACAGAGCCCGGCGTGAACAAGGTGATACGCGCTGCCTATAAGTTGCTGAACCTCATCTCTTTCTTCACTGTCGGCGGCAAGGAGAACCGCGCTTGGACAATCCGCAAGGGCATGCTTGCTCCAGAAGCCGCGGGCGTTATCCACAGCGACCTTGAACGCGGATTTATCCGTGCCGAAGTCATCAAATACGCTGACCTTAAGGCACTTGGCTCAGAACTGAAATGCAAGGAAGCCGGAAAGCTGTCTGTTGAAGGCAAGAATTACGAAGTTCAGGACGGAGATATTCTCCATATAAGATTTAATGTCTAAGCAAAATAACGTAAAATAAAAGAAAAAACCGCTGGAATCCAGCGGTTTTTTTTGTTGGTCGGGATGACAAGATTCGAACTTGCGGCCTCTTCGTCCCGAACGAAGCGCGCTACCGGGCTGCGCTACATCCCGTCCTTTTCGAGGTGCAAAGATACAATTTTTTTTATAACGTGTGCTGTTTTTTTCCACATTTACTATATTGGAACTTATAATCATTTTATAAGTTCAACTTAGAAAGTTATAAAAGGCGGAAAACAAATAAGGCAGCCGAGCGGCGGGATTATTTGAAAAAATGCCACATTTGAGACCTATAAATCCTAATACAAATGGAATATTAACGTAACAAAAAGGCACTAAATCAAGTACGTTGAGTCAGGATGTCTCTGCAAACAACTATATTTCAATTGCCTCAAAAAACACTTGGAGATTTTTGTGGACAGCTATGTCGTGAAGCATGAAATATGGCTTCTTTTGCCTCATGTGTTTTGCAAATTTTTCGTAAAAAAATTCGAAAAGAAATAGAAAATATCTTTTAATATAAACTGTTATTACATAAATTATTGATTTTCAGTAAAATAAAAATAAAAAATTTGGAGGTTTTCCACAATAAAAAGTGTATCTTTGCAAACTTTTTTTGAACCTGTAAATTCTTGATATACAATCTATACGATAAAGAAAAAAATTAAAAAAATTTATGAAAAAATTAATGTTTTTACTGCTCGGTTTGATGGCTTTTGCTGCAATGGCTCAAACTAACCCAAAATTTTCGTATCAATCGGTTTTGAGGGACTCAAATAACAGGTTGTATACTAACGGTAGTAACATCACGTTGAAATTTGAGGTAATGAACGCCTCCAATAACGTCATATACACTGAAACGCACACAGGGCTGACAACGAATTCAAACGGCTTGCTCACCACTCTGCTTGGCGACACCACTAAGGGGATTGGACAGTTTTGGGCTGTGGAATGGTACCACGCTCGGGTCAGGACAACTGTCACTTTTGACGGGCAGACTTTAGTCTCTCCTATTGAATACATATATGCTGTCCCTTACGCCATAATGTCGGAACAATTGAATCCCAGTGGGGTGACGATGAAGGAGATTTATTATGTGATAGACACCACCAAACAGAATATTCGCTCCGAATTGGCTGACACTGCTTATGTATTGCGCACGATCATACAACAGACTCACGACACTTTGCAGGCGCACATAGACACTGCTTCCGCTCAAATACGTGAGGCTTTAGCTGACACTGCGGCGAGCATCCGCGATTTCGTCAATGACACGCTCGGCCACTATCTGATGGCTAACCAACTTTGCGACAGCATTAGGGAATGTGGGACAATCAAGGACATACAGGACAGCCTGAAGAACATATATATTAAGGAACATAATGACAGCATCGCTCTTGCCGAACACTTGAACGACACCCTCAGCCAATACCTAACAAGCGACAGCATCCACAATTTTGTCAACGACACCCTCAGCCACTATCTGATGGCGAACCAACTTTGCGACAGCATTAAGGAATGTGGGACAATCAAGGACATACAGGACAGCCTGAAGA
>CACYHL010000279.1 GCA_902774205.1 uncultured Bacteroidota bacterium
TTGTCGAGGCTGTAGCCGTCGTTCAGCTCGTACTTGTAGGCCACGTAGCATCCCCCGCTGCCGTCCGCATAGCACAACAGCGTATGATTGTCCGCCGTAACAGCTTCTTGACGTGTGTGGTGCCGTATGTGCACTATGCCCACTCCTGTCAGCCAGCGGATATGCTTCCGCATCACGCCGCCACTGACCACACTCGCCATCACCGCGAGCGGCTGATACCCCGCCGGCCATGCACCGCCCTTCATCAGTTCCACCACTTCGTCCAGTGCCATCTGTCGTGGCGCCTTGTCCTTTGCATGTTGTAATATTGATACGTCCATAAATGAGATCTTTACATTCCGCCGGCAAAACTACAAAATACTTTTTATTTTGGCAAGAGGAAAACCGTTGGGTGAAAACGTGGGTGAAAAGTGAAAGCGTAGGTGAAAACGTGAGAGAAAAATTTGGTATTTTTCTCACTTATTATGAGAAGGGTCGCAAGCGACTGCTTTTCAAGAACGGACATTTCTATTAAAAAGACAACGGGGAGAAAATCTCCCCGCGATGCTCGCTCCGTAGAGTTGGCTAACTTCCTTAGAAGCTGGTGCAAAGATAAGCATTATTTCCGAAACTTCCAAATATTTCGACCTTTTTTTGCCTTTTACAGCCCATTTTCTTCTAAAATCTCTTTGAAACGGGTAGCAATGGCCACCATACGGTCATACGGTTTGCGAGTCGTAGAGGTCTGCGGATCATAATGCCAACGCTCGAATGGAAGAGCAAAGTCTGTCTTACTAACCTGCTTCACCGAGTCCTTCTTATANTACACCGCCTGCCAGTGCCCTTGCAGGCAGAACAGCGGTTCGTCGCCATACCGCTCCATCATCAATAGTGCGATGCACTGTCGGATGCGCTCCTCTTGGAATAGTGTCTTTGCTTGGTGTATGTGACCACTCTCCCTCCCTACACAGGGAGGGACGGGGAGGGTCTCAGGGGTGTGGGTCTCCCCAATGTTTATCTGGGTCTCCACATGCTGCCCGCCAGAGGCGACATACACTAACTCTATTTTGCTGCCTTGGCTGGTATGACCTGACTGGTGCAGCCGCTCAAGCAGACGGTTGATGAATTCGAGGGCTTCCTCGTTGTTATCAAAATTCATTTTTCTTTTCCGTTTTTGATGATTAAACAATGTTTGTCTTGGAGAAAAACGGGTCACGTAGGCTTATCATCATGAATGGCATCATTCCTTAGGGCTCGTTACACCCGTGCGCGAATGCCATACACTAAAGCCCACGCTCCCGTATGGTAAGCGTGAGCTGGCAGACATTCTTTCCCGCGCATTGATAACGATTTTAAAGGAATGGCAAGAAATCTGTCATACTCATCGAGTGCAAAGTTACTCCAATTCTTTGAAACACCCAAATGTTTTGCTATTTATTTAAGGACTCATACTTCTTTTCTCATTTATTGGGTTGGACTTTATGTTATTTTATGCGAATTCTTTGATTATTCCATCCCCATACCCCATCCCTTTCCCCCTCACCGGCGAGAGGGATGTTTCGTTTAGTCGATATGGTGTCAGATGTTTCATTTCAGTAACTTAATGCAAGGGCGAACATTGTGGTGATGATAGTTTTCCTGTTCATAAAAATATTTCTTGTTTAGAATGATTATTTCAATTTTTCTTTGTATCTTTGCAGCCGAGAACAAAAAGATTACGATTATGAATCCTACAATTGACACATATCGGTTGACAAGTATGGAGGAGCCTTCAGATGCTGTGCTTTCACAGTTGATGAAGGAGGCTGCCGAGGAGGCTAAACGTACAAATGAAGAGGCTACCAACCGCTTCTTTGAGCAGATGCGAGAGGATGCGCAGAAAATTGCAGCCACATGGTAGCCACTGTTCACAAGCCCGTTCTTATTGTCATTGCCGGACCAAACGGTTCGGGCAAGACAACCATAACCTCTCAAATATTGCATCATGATTGGATGGAGAATGCCATATATATCAACCCAGACCAAATTGCCAACGATAAGTTTGGTGACTGGAACTCTCAAGAGGCAATCATGCAGTCGGTGAATTATTGTGAGGCATTGCGTGAGGAGTGTCTGCGCGAAAAGAAAAGTCTGATCTTCGAGACCGTTCTTTCTGCTGATGATAAGATTGACTACATCCGTC
>CACYHL010000280.1 GCA_902774205.1 uncultured Bacteroidota bacterium
AATTACTACGATTTAAGACATAGCTTGAATTACAATCAACAGCTTGTAATTCAAGAATAACCAGCAGAGAAGAGAAAGGTTATTCTTTGATTAATGCGGTGTAAATTTTGAGCGTTCAGGACGGACTGAAATTAATTCATATCATCAAAAAAGCATCAATCCTTGAAGCATCAGCGGCGCTGCTGGCAACAAATCCCCAAAATCGTGGAGAAGTCGAAATGCGAGAGAAATTTCAACATTGCCTCCAAAACCGCGTGCCGAGGGTTCAAGTCCTTCTGCCCCTGCCATCGTCACGGGAACCCGCAAACGCCTAAAATTCGGCGTTTGCGGGCTTTTTACATGCCGAAATAGCCCGAATGGACACGCTCTATAGATACCGGCTTTCCGTGGCAAAATCCTCCAAACGCCCCAATAATCGTGAATATTCCAACGGCTGCCGTCTAGTACATCATCAAAAAAGCATCAGCCAATTTCGGGAAAAGTACGGTCTTGTACCGTGTGCCGAGGATGGGTCTGACAGAGAAAAGAAATGCATCTTTTGTGTTCAACCTTGTTGGGTTGATAAAAACAGATGATCTGCTTGACTGTGGTTGTCGGGTGTGATAGAATGGAAGTAGTGTTAGGAGAATAAATCGAAATATAACTAACGAGGAGGTGTTTTTATGATTTGTCCTTTTTGTGGCAAAGAAATGGAAAAAGGTATTCTGTCTGGAGATGGAAGATGTGCAGTAAGGTGGAAATCAGGTGATAAAAAAGCAAATTTTACTGACACGTTAGTAGATTCAGGACGTGTCACTGCTGCAAAACATACTATTGCTTATTTCACAATCGAAGCTTATTACTGCTCCGTCTGCAAGAAAATGATATTTGATACAGAAGTAACTTCTTAACTTCTGATTTATCACGCATAACTTGAAAATTTCCTATTTGTCGTGGATACCATCCAAATCTCAAAAGGCTCAAATCGACGATTCAAGCCTTTTTTGGGTGGAAGTGTGTACTTTTCCGACTGATCGGATTCAATCGCTCACGTCGGCTTACAATGGTCAACAGGGGGATTATTCGACCTTCATTACGTCGATCATTAGCTTTACTCCAAGCCTGAAGCCGGCGATGAACATATCCCGCTCTGAGATCGAGGATATGTCTGTAATGCACTCAGTGAGCTTGTCTAACAGTTCTTTCTGCTCATCGGAGAGGGATTCTTTTAACAAATCCTCGTTTTAAATGCTCATTTCGTAGGGCGATATGCGCCCGTAGTACAGATCTTGTATGGTACTCATGTTGTTCACCTGTCCTTTCTCGGAACAAACAAATACCACATAGATTGTCATAAGTCAAGACCAATTAATTTTTTAATTCAGAAAAAGTTTACAGCAGGTGATTGCCTTGGTGACAATTCACCTGCTATAATTCTTTTATAGGTTACTTTCAGATGTTGAAATCATCGGTAATTCCGCTGAGTCGGGCTGTGTCCTTCTTCACGTAGTACATTTCGGTAATCTGTGATGTGGTGTGTCCGAGAAGGTCGGCAACCTGTCGGGGTGTGAGAGCCTTGATCGTGCCGTCCGGCTGTCTGATGCCGTTTACCAGATTTGTGGCGAATGTGTGGCGTAGGCTATGCAGCCCTTTGGTTTCGATTCCGGCGGCTTGCAGTACCCTGTAGTACCGCTTTCGGAAGTTCACAGGTCGGGTGAAATCGCCGTTTTCGTCGCACACAAGCGGCGTGTCCTCGCCCATGTATCGTTCTGCCCGAAGGTCTTGGATCATCGCTACAGCGGTGTCATTCAGCGGAACATCCCGCTTGCTCGACGCGCTTTTCAGCTTGCCCGTCTTGACTTCCCTGCCATGTTCGGCGGTCACTCCGTCGCGCTTGGCAACCTCCTTCACACCGCGGTTCAGGTGCATGACTCGGTGTTCCAAATCAATGTCGCTGTTGAGTAAGCCCAGCAATTCGCCAGTGCGTAATCCCGTGTTCAGCATGAGGATATAGGCGGCGGCTTGCTGATACACACGTTTGCCGTTGCCATAGCAGCGGAAGGCTTCAGTCTTGAATTTCTCAATTTCCTCCGGTGTGAACACCGTTACCGTGTCGTATTCGGGCAGGTTTTCCTTGTCCTGCGCCGCGAGAAAATTGCTTTTCTTGATCATGGGTGTGCTGACCATCGGATTTTTAACAATCAGCTCCTGCTGCGTCAGATACCTGAAATATTCGTTCAGCAGCACATGGACTTTCTTAACAGTCGTGTAGGCGTAGCCGTCGTTCATCTCCTGATTCAGCAAATCCCTGATGTCAGCGGAGGTTATATCTCCGACCACCTTGTCACCGAGAACAGGGTAGATCTGGTGCTTGGCGGTGCATTCAAGTCTGTCGTAGGTGCTGCGCTCCACGGCGGGGAACTTGAACAGTTCCAGCCAATTCTGCATACTTTCCCGAAGCCTTTTCTTTGATTCATGCGACGCAGAA
>CACYHL010000281.1 GCA_902774205.1 uncultured Bacteroidota bacterium
GTTACGATTGAAAACCGTTTACTCCTCAAACACCTCCTAACTATCTAACTATCAATATTTTCAAAGACCTATATACAAATTTTTAGTGGACACTAATGAAATACAAAGATAATAAAAGCACCACGAAAATCAAAACAATTGAGGCGTTTGCTCAAATATGACAATATGTCAGAAATGGCTCAATTCTTACATATTATTATGAAAAATTGTCAGTATTACCATCAAAGATTGAGTTAAATCCGAAATGGAACACGTTTTGCGTCTTGATTAAAACAACAATATATTTAAAAATGAATACAGTTACAAAAAACAACCATCCTATTGATTCGGATACACGGTCTTTGATCTCAACTAGATACAAGACCATCACGAAGGCCGTGAACGGAGATTTCTGGGGCTCGAACTCGGAAACGGCACATAGCCGATATGTTGGTTCCTACGGACGTGGAACGGCAATCAATGTTAGCGACCTTGACGTGCTCATTGAACTCCCAAATGGAGAGTATAATCATTTCACTTCCCTAACAGGGAACGGGCCGTCAAGACTTTTGCAGGCGGTAAAAAAAGCCATCCAAGACACATACCCAAGAACAGATGTTCGCGGTGATGGGCAGGTTGTTGTTGTCCAATTCTCTGACGGGATGAAGTTTGAAATCCTCCCTGCTTTCCGAAAGCTGGATATTTGGGGAGAATGGGATGGGACATATATCTACCCGAACACGAACATGGGCGGGAATTGGCTTTCCACCAGCCCCAAAGCCGAACAAGAAGCTATGGCCGCAAAAAATAGTCCTCTTCAAAGCAATGGTTTGCTGTTTGACACGTGCAAGCACATACGCTCTGTTCGAGCTGAGTACTTCTCGAGCTATCACTTATCAGGCATTTTGATAGACTCTTTTGTGTTCTCTGCAATTGGTGGATGGCATTGGTTGCGAGAAGGGGAACAGCGAAGTGAAAATGATGGAGTCTCTTTTGAGCAGTCCTTGTTTGACGCTTATGAACGTAGTGCAAGCTGGAATATCCTTAAAAAGATAGCACAGTGATGGATAAGTCAAAGACTAAATTGATACGGCAGATCATGGATGCTGCTGGAAACGTACTTTACACATACAGCGCTCACTGGATTATCGTCAACAAGCTTAAATCCGAATTTAAAGCAATTAAGGTTACTCAAATAATATTGACGGCCTTATCAACAGGAGGATTCTTAGCATCGTTAATAGCTGGAATCCCATGGCTTAGTTGGATTGGCGGTTTTACTTCAGCAATAGCGCTTGCTTTGAACCTTTACTCGCTCAACTTTAATCTCCCGGATGATATTAAGAGTCATACAGATGCGGCCAATGAATTATGGGATGTTCGGGAGGCCTACAAAGACCTCTTTACGGATTATGATGATTTAACGAATGAGCAGATTCGCCAGAGGAGAGACGAGATAACCAAAAATGTTAGCCGAATCAACAAAAAGTATCCAGGTACTGACGAGAAATCATTTGCAAAGGCACAAAAGACCATCAAGAACTATATTTTTGATGACGGCGAAGCTGCAAACATCCTCAACATAGAAGAAGAGGAAAATGCTACCTATGTCTAGAGTTTTACAGGGTGCAACTCCCCTAAATAATCAGAAGATTGCCTGACTGGCTCCAGGGACCAGAATTGTTTAATACCAAATCTTTTAATCATGGGAATCAAACCAGGACCAAAAAGAATTGCAAAAACGACAGGGAAGCCCGATAGGCGTCAACGCGATAATAAGAACACGCCCGGCAATACCCCCTCGTTAAAGCCGCATATCCATAAGAAAGGAGATTAAGGCCTGCAATTATTTCGTTGCCGCCTACCGCATGCGGTTAAGCAATTCAAAAAAGCATGACACTCATATGCTCGGAGTCGAACTTCGTCATGTGGATGTGGTTCTTGCTGTCCTCGAGAGAGCGGATCGCTTTCAGAAGGCTCTCTTCAAAAGTTCTGCCGACACTCATGACCTCACCGGTCGCCTTCATCTGCGTGGAAAGCTTATTCATCGCTGCCGGGAACTTATCGAACGGGAATCTCGGCATCTTGGTGACAACATAGTCGAGCGCAGGTTCGAAG